>CAUHCN010000023.1 GCA_959604825.1 uncultured Collinsella sp.
GCATGGCCACCGGACCCATCGAAACACATCTCCACCGTTCCTTCAACTGGGAAAATGCCGACCCGGGGGCCCGAATGGGACCTCGGGGGCGTTCGGCTAGCTGCGGGAACGGCCTATTCGCTCAATGTGTTCGGCTGAGATCGGAAATCAACCAAACGGTCGATATCTCCGTGTGAACGGTTTGGAGGCAGAGGGCGGCCCTATGCCTGCTGGTAGTGCAGGTGCTTCTCGTCGATATTGGCCAGGTCGCGGTCGAGATAACGGCGCGCGAGCCAGTTTGCCATGGGGAGGTTCTGGTCCAGATAGTTACCGCACTCCTCGGGAGCGGCACCGGGGACATCGCCCTCAAAGCCGGCGACAAACTCGAACAGCTCACGCACGAGCGGCAGGATCTCCTCGCTCGTCACCTCGCCAAACACGACGAGGTAAAAGCCCGTGCGGCAGCCCATGGGACCAAAGTAGACAATGCGGCTCGACCACTCGGCATGGTTGCGAAGGAACGTCGCGCCCAGGTGCTCGATGGTGTGGCACTCGGCCGTGTTCATGACCGGCTCCTTGTTGGGCGTGGTCAGGCGCAGATCAAAGGTGGTGACGGCGGCGCCGGTCGCCGGATCGCGGTCGATGCGGCTCACATACACGCCGGGCTCGAGCAGCAGATGGTCAACGGAAAAACTCGCGATACGCTCCATGGCAGTTCCTCTCGGTAGTCAATTTAGGACGGGGCTCTTTTAGCTGGTTCGAATGATCGCACCAATCATACCAGTCAAAAAAGCCCCGTCCCAAATGAGCTACCCGGGAATAGCCTGCGGGCGCCGCGCAGCCGCCTAGGCAGTGTAGGCGATGGTCGCGTCGACGGCGTGACGCCAGCCGGCGATCTTTTTGGCTCGCTCGTCGGCAGGCATGGCAGGCTCCACGATGCCGCGGGCGCCGTAGACGTCAACGACATCGCGCGTGTACATGCCCAGCGCAATGCCGCAGGCCCAAGCCGCACCCAGACCGCTCATCTCGTCGTTGCTCGCAATGCGGATGGGCGAGCCGACCAGGTCGCTCTCAAACTGCATCAGGTACGCGTCGCGCGTGGGACCGCCGTCAACACGAAGCTCGGCCAGTGCCGCGCCCGAATCCTCGACCATCGCATCGATCACGTCGAAGATCTGATAGGCGATCGACTCGTCGGCGGCCTTTACGAACTCCGCACGGCCCGTGGTGCGCGTCATGCCAAAGACGCAGCCCTCGGCATCGCTCGCCCAGTGCGGCGCGCCCAGGCCAGTGAACGCCGGCACAAAGTAGACGCGGCTCGCCGGATTGGCGGCGTAGCACAGGTCGGTGACTTCCTCGGGATTGTTGATGAGCTCCAGGTCGTCGCGCAGCCACGTCTTGACGGCGCCGGCGTAGCTCACGTTGCCCTCGAGAACATACTCGGTCACACCGTCCATACGCCACGCAAGCGAGCTCGAAAGCCCGTGCGAGCTGGCGACAAACTCGTCGCCGACGTTCATCATGACCGAGCTGCCGGTGCCATAGGTCGCCTTGGCCATGCCGCGGCTATGGCAGCCCTGGGCAAACAAGGCGGCATGGCTGTCGCCGAGCACGCCGTGGATGGGCACGGGCGCCGGCAAAAAGCCGCCCAGGTCCGTTGTACCGAACAGGCCATCGGAATCGGTCACCTGCGGCAGGCACGCCGGATTGACACCAAAGGCCTCGCACACCGGCTCGCTCCAGCAGCCACGGCGCAGGTCAAAAAGCTGCGTGCGGCTGGCATTGGACCAGTCGCAGCGGAACTCCGCGCCGCCCGTGAGCGTCCAGACCACCCAGGCATCGATGGTGCCCAGGCACAGCTCGCCCGCCGCCGCGGCCTCGGCAGCCGCGGGAACGTTCGCGAGGATCCAGGCCATCTTGCCCGCCGGATAGTAGGGCGAGAGCACCAGACCCGTCGTGTCACGCACCAGCTCGGCCACGCCTTCGCGCGCAGCCAGCTCGTCGCACAGCTCGCGGGCGCGGGCGCACTGCCACACCACGGCATCGCACAGCGGCTCGCCCGTCGTGCGGCTCCAGGCAACGGTGGTCTCGCGCTGGTTGGAAATGCCAACGCCGGCGATGTCTGCCGGATCGACCCCGGTCTCCTCCACCACGGTGCGTGCCACAGCCAGCACGTTGGCGGCGATCTCGGCCGGGTCGTGGCTCACCCAGCCGGCCTCGTTGACAATCTGGCGATGTGAGCGGTCGGCGCGATGGATCAGATGGCCGCCCTCGTCCACCAGCAGCGCCTTAGTACCCTGTGTGGACTGATCGATTCCGATGATGTATTTGCTCATGTACTCTCCTGTCTCCCCCGTCGATTCAAAACTAAAACCCGACGGACAAGGAGCGAGTGGCCGACCGGCTCATGAGAGCGCAGCCGGCCTGCTCAGAATTCAACCTAAAAGGATTGGTGCAAACCTGTCCCCGATGCACCAATTACTCTGCGGGAAGGACCTCGGCGACCGTCTTGGCGATTCCCTCGCCCGTCAGGCCGTAGTGCGCGAAGACCTCGGGGCTCGTGCCGGTGATGACCGGCGCATCGGGCAGGGAGAGGCACTTGACCGGACGCGGGCAGTGCTCACCCACGACCTGCGCGACCATGGAACCCAGGCCGCCGAAGGGACTGTGCTCCTCGACGGTCACGACGGCGCGCGTGGCACCGGCGGCCTCGATCACGGCCTCGGCATCGAGCGGTTTGACGCAGTACATATCGAGCACCGTCGCCGAGATGCCCTGCTCGGCCAGCAGATCGGCGGCGTCCACGGCGTGGCGGACCATCTCACCGGTAGCGACGATCGTCACATCGGTGCCGCGGCGCACCCAGGTGGCGCGATCCATCTGGAACGGGCACTCGTCCTCAGTGTACACGTCCTCCACCGGGTTGCGGCCCACGCGGATGTAGGCCGGCTTGTTGTCGGCGACCAGGGCACGCACGAGCTCGGCGGTCTGGAAGCGATCGCTCGGCAGATACACGCGCATGTTGGGAATCGCGCTCATGGCGGCGATATCCTGCACGGAGTGATGGCTCATGCCAAGAGCGCCGTAGGACACGCCACCCGAGATGCCGATGAGCTTGACGTTGGTGTTGGAGTACGAAACGTCGACCTTGCACTGCTCATACGAGCGCGTGGTCACAAAGGACGCCGGCGAGGCGGCCCAGGCCTTCTTGCCGCACGAGGCCATACCGGCGGCGATACTCACCAGGTCCTGCTCGGCGATGCCGACCTCAATAGACTGCTGGGGATACTGATCGAAGAACGGCGTGAGCGATGCGGAGCCGCGGGAGTCGGAGCACAGGACGACGATGTCTTTATCGGTTGCGGCGGCCTCGAGCAGCGCGTCGCAGATAGCCTTGCGGTTGGCGATCTTGTTAGCCATTGATAGCCTCCTTATGGGCAGCGAAATCGGCGATGATCTGGGCATATTCCTCATCGTTGGGCAGGTGATGATGCCAGGCGGCCTTGTCCTCCATAACGGGCGAGCCATAGCCCTTCACCGTGTTGAGGATGATGACCGTGGGCTTACCCTTGGTCTCGGCGGCCAGCGTCAGCGCGGCGTCGATGGCCTGAATGTCGTTGCCCGGAATGGAGAGCACGTTCCAACCGAAGGCGGCCCAGCGCTCCTCCTGCGAGTCCTGCTTCATGACGTCCTCGGTGCTGCCGCTGATCTGCAGGCGGTTGCGGTCCACGAGCGCGCACAGGTTATCGAGCTGGTAGTTGCCGCCGCTCATGGCGCCCTCCCAAACCGAGCCCTCGGCAAGCTCGCCGTCGCCCATGATGGTGTAGACGCGGTAGTCGCGGCCGTCCATCTTGCCGGCAAGCGCCATGCCGACGGCCACGGGCAGACCATGGCCCAGCGAACCGGAGTTCATCTCGATGCCCTTGAGCTTGTTGTTGGGGTGGCCGATGTAGGGGCTGCCGAACTTGGAGAAACGGGCCTTGACGTCGTCGAGGTCCAGATAGCCCTCGTGGCAGAGTACCGCGTAGTAGGCCTCCATGGCATGGCCCTTGGAGAGCACGAAGCGATCGCGGTTGGGATCGTCGACGGTCTCGGGCGAAATGTTGAGGTGGTTGGCGTAGAGCGTCATGAGGGCGTCGATCACCGACATGTCGCCGCCGATGTGGCCGCCGGCGCCGGCCATGATGATATCGACGCAATCGCGGCGAAGGTCCCAACGCAGGGATTCAAGCTCTTCGATAGTTGCCATTTCTACTCTCCTCGCAGGTAAGCTTTGACGTCTTCTTCGATGGGGTCGTACAGGTCGGGGACAATGCCGATGTACTTGCACGCCTCGTAGAGCACCGGCACCACGTTGGCGTGAATGGCGACGCAGTGGTGGATGTAGGGACCCTCAACGATCTTGGCCTCGAGGCGCTTGAGGTTTTCGACCTCGACCCACAGGTAGGTGCCCATGCCGGCCGGGCCGTCGATGCCGCGGGCGTTGCCCAGCAGCAGCGAGTACTCGCCGTTGTCGCCGTCAAAGCGGGCAAGGGTGAGGTCGCCGTGCTTGGCCTCGGCCGTCAGCGCGCCGGGGCGATCGAAGGCCAGCGGGTAGGTGAGCTTGGGCTTGACGGCCGCGCAGCTGCAGGGCCAGGGGCCGCAGTGCTGCAACAGCTCGCCGTTCTCGTTATCGGGATGGCGCACGGTCCAGTCGGCGAACATGCCGCGGTGACGGCCCAGGTCGGCGGCCTCGACCATCAGCGCGGTGATGGCACCATGGATGTCGGTCTCGCATACGATGGGGATACCCATCTCGTTGAGGATGGCATTGGCGGCGCAGGGCATAATGCCCAACTCGTCCTGCAGAGCGTTCCAGCACTGAATGGCGCCGGCGTTGCAGCCGTACTTCTTTACCAGGCGCTTCATGGCGATGGCAAGACCGGCGACCGCGGGGACCTTGTCCTCGGGGATGCAGATCTCAAAGCTGTCGGCAATGTGGGCGAGCATAGCTGCCATGGCTTGCTCGTCTGCCTGGGCGTCGCGCACGGCCTGGACAAGCTCGGTCATGGGGATGGGCGAAAGCTGGATGTTGAACTTCTCGAGCAGCTCGCCCTCGTTGCACATGGTCGACCAGAAGTCGAACGGGCGGGTGGCCATCTGCAGGATGCGGGTGTGCTTGAAGGTCTTGACCACGTTGCACACGGCCAAGAAGTCCCAAACGCCACGCTCGAACTCGGGATCGGTCAGGCGGCAGTTGGTCATGTAGGTGAAGGGAACCTGAAAGCGGCGCAGGACCTTGCCGGTCGCGAACAGACCGCACTGGCTGTCGCGCAGACGGGTGCCGTCGGGCTCGGGGCGCTCGTCGCGCGGGCCCCACAGCAGCACGGGCAAGCCGAGCTCGCGGGCAAGGCGGGCGCAGACATACTCGGTACCAAAGTTGGCGTGGCAGAGCATGATGCCGTCGACGCCCTCGGCGCGGAACTTCTCGACGATAGGCGCGATATGGCTGTCGTCGAACAGCAGGCCCTCGTCGTTGATGTCGTCGATATCCACGATCTCGACGCCGATCTCGCGCAGGCGATCAGCCGTAAGGCCGCGATACTTGATCGCGTCCGGCGCGCTAAAGATACTGCGGCGCGTGGGCACAAAGCCAAGCTTGATCTTATCCATGTACGTCCTCCCCTAGTCACATGTTCAGTAAACAGACGCATGTTTCGTTTTGTTCTGTTTACTAAATGTTTTACTCTTCTGTTTAGAAGTTTAGCGCGAAATACCCGTAGGCGGTAGAGAAATCAGCCTAAACGGTATGTAAACGAACTGAACATACAAGGGAAACAAAAAGAGGACCCCGAAGGATCCTCTTCTGAATGACGCTATGTTTACTGCCCTAGTGTGCTTTGGCACGCCGCAGACGATGCCGCCTTCGCCTAGATTTCGCGCACGCTCTGGCGCTCGACAAAATAGGTCGACACGGCGGTCTTGCAGGTGTAGCTCTTGGGGTTGCGGATGTTGCCCACCAGGCGGCGCACCGCGATCTCACCCACCTCGTGCTTGGGAACATGCACCGTGGTGAGCGGCGGGTTGGAGAAGGCGCCCAGAGATAGGTCGTCAAAGCCGATGATCGAGACATCCTCGGGCACGCGAATGCCGTGCTCGTTGAACGCGCGCATGGCACCCACGGCGAGCACGTCGTTCTCGGCAAAGAAAGCCGTCGGCAGGTCGTCGTGCGAGGCATTGTCGAGCCACGCGCCCATGTCGCGATAAGCGCCCTCGAGCGTGGTGCCCAGCGTGACGCGCCATGCCGGGTTTGCCTCGAGGTCCGCATCCTCAAGCGCTTGGCGATAGCCGCGCTCGCGGTCCTTAAAGTTGCGGATACGAAGGTCGCCCGCCAGATAGCCGATTTGCTTGTGACCTTTCTCGATAAGGTAGTCCACGGCACGCAGCACCGAATCGGTATTGGCAATGACCACGGCATCGAAGTACTGGCGGTCGCTCCAGCCATCGAGCACAATCAGGTGGGCGGCGGCGTTAGCGAACAGGGCGTAGTCTTCCTCGCCCAGTTCGGTACCCATCAGCACGATGGCGGCGGACGGGTCGGCGATCAGGCCCTCGACCTGCGGGCGCACGGCGTCCAGGTCGCTAAAGTCGAGCGAGACAAAGCTCGTGCTCATGCCGTGGCGACGCGCCTGGCGCTCCACGCCCTCGATGACTGCGGGATGAAAGGTGCTCTCGTCCAGGATGGCGCCTGTCTTGCGCGCGAGCACAAACTGAATGCTCTCGAGCTGCGTCGACTGCTGATAACCGAGCGATTGCGCGCACTCCAGGATGACCTTGGCGGTTTCCTCGCTCACGCTGCGCTTGCGGTTGAGCGCGTTGGACACGGTTGCGGGCGAAAAACCGGTGATGCGGCTGATCTCGCGGACACTTGCTTTGGCCATTGTTCCCCCTAGTAACGGTCGCGGTCGAGCATCGTGGCCTGACCGCCCCGTGACTCGACAACTAAACGACCGCAAATTCAATCTAAACAGAATAGTAAATGTTTAATAGCTAGTTTAGCCTGTTGTCAAGCGAAGCGACGCGACTATTCCCCCAACGGGCGTATTTACTCGGTAGCTAATCTGGATCGGGGCACAGAAACCGTTTAGCCAAGGATGCGAGCCATGCGTGCCTTAAACTCCGCGAGGAAACGTGGGGCGTCCACGGTGAGCGCCACGAGCGCGCTCTTATCTGGATCGGACAGACGGTGCTCGTCGCAGATGGTGCGGCCGCGATATTCACCCAGCAGATCAACACGCAGGTTGCAGCCGAGCGCACCTACGAGCGTGGGGTCGATCGCCACGGCGACAGCAAGCGGATCGTGCAGCGCGCAGCCGCCCAGGTAGGGCGCGTTCATTTCGTACGAACCGATATAGTGCTCGACCATGCTCGCAAACGCGCAGCCAGCCATAGTGCCCGAGCCCGTCCAGCCGGCAACGTCGCGACGTGTGAGCACCACGCGGTGCGTCACATCCAGGCCCACCATGGTGAGCTTGCGGCCCGAGCGCAACACAGCGTCGGCAGCCTCGGGGTCGCCCGCCATGTTGGCCTCGGCGCCCGCGCTCACGTTGCCGGGCACGGTAAGGGCGCCGCCCATCACGACCACGCGGCCGATAGACATCATCGCCGCCGCATCGCGCTCCAGGGCAAGCGCCAGATTGGTGAGCGGGCCGGTCGCAACGTAGACCAGATCGGGACCATAGGTACGCGCGGCATCAATCAGGTAATCGACCGCCGCATTGCCGTCGGCCGACGTCGCGCCCACCGGCTCGTACGGCGAGGCGGGCACGCTTGCGCCGCCGATGCCGTTCTTGCCGTGGATAAGCGTGGTGGACGCCGGCGGCGTGTAGGGTTCGGTCGCCTTCATGGGACGATCGGCGCCCAGGTACACCGGCACCTCGGGACGACCCAACAGGTCGAGCACCGCCAAGCAGTTGTGCGCCGACTGCTCGACGCGCACGTTGCCAAAGCACGTGGTGATGCCGACGAGCTCCACCTCGGGGCTCGCGATGGCATAGGCAAGCGCCATAGCATCATCCACACCCATATCCAGATCAAGGATCAGCTTCTTGGTTGCCATTGTTCTACTCCGCTTCTCCGTCTACATCCAAACCGTCTAAACCAAACTTGTGCTCGACTTCCGCACGCGTGGGAATTGATTGCTGAGCGCCCAGGCGCGACACCGTCACCGCCGAGGCGCGAGCGCCCGCCGCCATGCACTCAAAGAGCGGCAGGCCCTCCAGACGAGCTGCAGCAAGCGCGCCAATAAATGTATCGCCCGCGGCCGTCGTATCGACCACCACGCTCGAAAGCGCCGGCATGCGCAGCGGCTCACCGCCATCGCCGAGCGTAACCGAGCCGGCGCCGCCCAGCGTGATGACCGCAGCCCCGGCGCCCTTATCGAGCAGCGCATCGAGCGCGGCGACGCAACTCGCATCATCTGTGGGCAGAATGCCCGTCAGCATCTGGCACTCGGTCTCGTTGGGGCAGACCAAGTCGACCGCAGGCCACGCTCCTGCCGGCAAATCGCAGGCGGGCGCAGGGTTAAAGACCGTATAGAACCCCAGCTCGTGAGCGCAAGCAAACGCCTCGGCCGTCGCTGCAAGGTCACATTCGCCCTGGGCAATAAAGACGCTTCCGACAGCCGGGGCAATCTCGCTGGCATCGCCGTCGAGCTCGTCGGCCACCAAGCGCCTCAGTGCGCGGGCAACGTCCTCTCCCACAAGCGCATGGTTGGCGCCCGGTGACAGTACGATGCGGTTGTCGCCCTCACAGCGGATGATGGTCGCGGTACCGGTCTCCACGTCATCGCGACGCGCCACAAACTCAACGCCCACGCCGGCATCCTGGAGCCCTGCCACAAGCGCATCGCCAAAGGTATCGCGCCCAACAGCGCCGATCATGCACGTGCGCGCACCCATGCGCGCAGCGGCAACGGCCTGATTGGCTCCCTTACCGCCGGCGTTGGTGATAAAACCGCTGCCACCGACGGTCTCGCCCGCGCGCGGCATGCGCTCGCACGCCACCGAAAGGTCCATGTTCATGCTGCCGAACGCCGCAACGATGCTGTGATCCGCCATGGAAACCTCCTCGTCTTCAGGCTTTGCGCCCACCGTCGGCCAACGATTGTGCACTCTCGCACCCCCTATAACTTTAGTCCACTTTGATGTGGACGCGCGCTTGAGCTTGCGCCAGCAGCAAGCATTCACAGGGGCAGGCAGCTACAATGAATACGTGCTGATTATTCTCGTCATTGGATGATGTTTTATGGAACAACTCTCGCAATCGGGCTCGCGCGGTCGACGCCGCACGGGCAACGAGCCGGCGTCGCACGAACGCGCGAAGGGCGGGCGCCGTGCCAACGAGCCGCGACGCACCGCGAGCCCCCATCGCGCTTCTGCCAACAACGCGGGCCGCGCCAACACTCCCGCCGCGGAGCAGACGCCTGCTCGCCCCAAGTCCCGCTACATCCCTGCACTCGACGGTCTGCGTACGCTCGCCGTCGTCGCGGTGGTGCTCTATCACCTCAACCTCACGTGGGCGCAGGGCGGCCTGCTTGGCGTCACGATCTTCTTTGTGCTTTCGGGCTATCTGGTCACGCGCTTGCTGCTCAACGAAGTCGCTAAGACCGGCCGCATCGACCTCAAGAGCTTCTGGATTCGCCGCATCCGTCGCCTGGTCCCCGCCGTGGTAACGGTAGTGTTCGTGACCTGCGCGCTGTGCACCATCTTTAACCACGTGATGCTTACCAAGATGCGCCCCGACATTCTGCCGTCGCTGCTGTTCTTCAACAACTGGTGGCAGATTGCCCAAAACGTCTCGTACTTCAACGCCCTGGGCGATCCCTCGCCGCTTACGCACTTTTGGTCGCTCGCCATCGAGGAACAGTTCTACCTGGTTTGGCCCCCGCTGCTGCTCGCTATGGTATCCATGCACATGAGCAAGCCCAACACGCGCCGCGTGGTTCTGGGCCTGGCTGCTGTCTCCGCCATCGCCATGATGGTGCTCTACAACCCCGCCGCCGACCCCAGCCGCGTGTACTATGGCACCGACACCCGCGTCTTCTCGCTGCTGCTGGGCGCCTGGATGGCCTTTATCCCCGATCGCGACCTGGCTCCGGTGCGCCTCGCTCATCGTTTGGGGCTCAATCGCCTGGCTGGCGCCGCCAAGCACGGCAAGAACGCCGAGGGCAAGCATGACGCTACGACCGACGGCGCAGCCGAGACCGTCCCGGCACAGCCGAGCGCCCTCGTGCGTTTTTGGTCCTCGCCCGCATCCATCGATGTATTGGGCGTCGTGGGTCTGGTTGGCCTTGCCGCCATGGTCGCGCTCACCAACGGCTACACCGCGTTCCAGTATCGCGGCGGCACGCTGTTATGCTCCATCCTCACGCTCATGGTCATCGCGGCCTGCGTGCAGCCCCAGGGAATGGTTGCCCGCGCGCTGTCCGCCGAGCCGCTCGTGTGGGTTGGCAAGCGCTCATACAGCATCTACCTGTGGCACTATCCGCTGCTGTTGCTTATGAACCCGGTCGCCAACATCAACGATACACCGTGGTGGCAGTACATTTTGCAGGTGCTGTTGGTGGTCACCGTGGCCGAATGCTCATATCGCTTTATCGAGACGCCGTTTAGAAAGGGCGCCTTTGGGCGCACCGTATCCGAGTTCCGCGACGGCACCGCCACGCCCGCCAACTGGGTGCGCGCGCACGTCCCTGCCTGCGCAGCCTGCGCTGTCGTGTTGGTCGTTGCACTGGGTGGCCTGATCTTTGTGCCCGAGACGTCTGCGCTGAGCGGCGAGGGCGCCGAAGTCCTCAACAAGGAAGCCAAGAACACCGCGCCCACCGACCAGCAGGCGGCCGACGACACCGACAAGGACAACGACGGCTTCCCCGATGGATCCTACGACCTGCTGATGATCGGTGACTCCGTGTCGCTGCGTGCCGTGGACACCTTTGACGGCGTGTTCCCGCACAGCCATATCGATGCCGAAAAGGGCCGCCAGTTTGATGCGGGCCGCACGACATTTGAGGGCTATATCCAGCAGAACCTTGCCGGCAAGATCGTGGTCTTTGCGCTGGGCACCAACGGCTTGGTAACCGACGACCAGATCGACGCCATCATGGCCGATGCAGGAGATAAGCGTATTGTGGTGTTTGTGAACACGCGCAGCCCGCAGCCGTGGGTTGGCTCTACCAACCAGGCCATCGCCAACGCCGCCACGCGCTACAAGAACGTGCGCGTTATCGACTGGTACGGATACAGTGCCAACCGCAACGACCTGTTCGATGGCGATGGCACGCATCTATCGACCACTGGCGTGACTGAGTACCTCAACTTGATCCACGATGCCGTCAAGAAGGACCTGCCCGTACACCCCGAGGATCACGTCAACGATCCGCAGCCGGCAGCCGTCAAGTCTGCCACCGACGCGCTCGTTAACGCCCTCGCCTTCAAACCGCACAAGCTAGGCACCGACAAGTAACCCGCAGCAAACAACCCAAAATCACTCTTTTAGAGTCGGCCCCAAGAGGTCGCGGGCAAAAAACAGGCCGCAGCCCATCGCTGCGGCCTGTTTGGAGTCAAAAAGAGGCGCTAAGCGCTGTAACCCATCGCCTGCAGAACAAACATGACGACCGTGAGCACCGTAATCACGCCGATAGTCGCCCAAGTGAGCACGTTCCACACGCGGCCGTTGCGGTTGGCACCCATAATGTGACGGTCGGCGGCGATAACCACCTGGAACACCAGAACCACGGGCAGTAGCACGCCATTGATGACCTGCGAGGTCATCATAATCTGGAACAGATCGACGCCGGGCATAAGCACCAGCACGGCAGAGATACCGATGATGGCCGTAATGATGCCGCGATAGACCGGGGCCTCGTCCCAGCTGCGGTCGGCACCGCGCTCCCAGCCAAATGCCTCGCAGATAGCGCTCGACGTAACGCCCGGTAGCACGCAAGCAGCCAAGAAGCTCGCCGCGACCAGGCCCGAGGCAAACAGCACCGTGGACCACTGACCCGCAATAGGCTCCAGCGCGCGGGCAGCATCGGCAGCATCGCTAATCTGAATACCCGCCGGGAACAGCACCGTACCGGTCGTGATGATAATAAAGCCCGCAATGATATCAGCAGCGATCGAGCCGCTCACGGTATCAATACGCTGCAGCACGATGTCGTCCTCGCCCGCATTCTTATCGACCACGTTATTCTGCGCCAAGAAAATCATCCACGGCGCGATGGTGGTACCGATCGTTGCGACCACGAGCGACACGTAGCTGGGGTCATTTTGAATGTTAGGCACGACCAGGTCGACCGCGACCTCACCCCAGTTGGGGCCAGCCATAAACGCGGCGACGATATAGGTCACGAACACGCAGCTCACCAGCAGCAGAATCTTCTCGATGCGCTGGAAACTACCCGACATGGTAAGCATCCACACCAGCAGCGCCACCAACGGCACCGAGATGCTCGCCGGCACGCCAAAAAGAGCAAGGCCGCTGGCGATGCCCGCAAACTCCGAAATGGTCACAGCCGTGTTGGCGATCAACAGCGCCGCCATAGCAAGTACACTCTTGCGCACGCCAAAGCGCTCGCGAATGAGCGATGCCAGGCCCTTGCCCGTGACGCAGCCGCAGCGCGCCGCGGTCTCCTGCGTCACGATGAGCAGCACGGTCATGACAGGAAGCATCCACAGCATCTTGTAGCCATAGCTGGCGCCCGCGCTGGAATACGTTGCAATGCCGCCGGCGTCATTGCCCGAAAGCGCCGCCAGCAGACCAGGACCCATAGCGCCAAAGATGGCCGCGATGGTCAACTTTTGCTTGGTGCCCGACTTTTGCTTGGTATTTTGCACGCGACCACCTAACCCATGACCGACATGGCGAGCAGCACCGCGGCGATGCAATACGCCACGCACGAGATCATGACGGCAATAACGTTCATGGCGGTGCCCGACGTGTTGAGGTCATGCTCGTCACGCCAGAACAGCACCATCAGGTAAATCACGGCGCTCATGTTGCCAACCAGGCAAATGATGGCAGCGATATTAAAGCACCCGGTAAAGAGTTGCTCCTCAAACATGGACGCATCGGGGAACGCGGCGGTACGCACCAATTGCGCGCACAGATAGGTCACGAGCGACAGGATCAGGCCCATACCGGTGCTCTGGAAGAAGAATCCCAGGTAGGGCTTGGGCTCGTCGTCGTGACCGTCATACTCCAGGAAGTAGTTCTTGACGAACGACACCATGCGCGAGGCCGCCAGCAGCACGAGCGGCATGGCGCACATGGGAAACACCACCAGATGCGCGGAGCCGAGCGCCGTTCCCAGCACGGTCGCCATGATGCACGACGCGATGCCCCATACAACAACCCAGTACTGGCGATGCACGAACCAGCTGAGCACGTTCGTCGAGTCGTCGGACGCGCTGTCACCCGAGCCGACACCGGCGATCTGCAGGTCCTCCTGATGCTCCTCGGCGATAACGTCCATGGCGTCGTCGAAGGTCACGATACCAAGGATATGACGGTTCTCGTCGCAGACAGGGATGGCAACCAGGTCGTACTTGGTCATCTCGTCCGTCACGTCTTCCTGGTCCTCGTCGGGCGACACATAGACCAGGTCGCGATAGGCCAGCTGACCCAGCGTGGCGTCGCGGTCGGCTACGATCAGCGTGCGCAGCGAAAGCACGCCGGTCAGCATGCCGCTCGGATCCTCGGTATAGACGTAGTAGACGCTCTCGAAGTCCTCGTCGAGCTCGCGAATCGCCTCGATGGCGTCACCGACCGTTGCCGTGGCGGGCAGGGAGACAAACTCCGAGGTCATGATGCGGCCGGCGGTGTTGTCCTCATACCCCAGCAGGTTACGAATCGCCTTCTCCTCCTTGACGCCCATCAGGCGCAGGAGCTTCTCGGCCTTCTCGTAATCGAGCTCGTCGATCAGGTCGGCTGCATCGTCCGGGTCCATCATGGCCAGCATCGACGATGCGTCCGTGTCGGACAGGCCCTCGAGCATCTCGGTCATAAGCTCGTCGTCATCGAACTCCGAGATGGCCTCGGCGGCCTGGGCAGTATCGAGCTGCGCAAACACCTGCGCACGTAGGCGCGGGTCGAGCTGCTCGATAATGTCGGCGATGTCGGCAGGGTGCAGCTCGCCGAGCGTCTTGTGCGACACCGAGAGCTGGATATTCTTGGTCGAGCGGTCGAGCAGGTCCATGTAGGACCAGGCGATGATATCCTCGCTCAACGGCTTGCCCAGGTGCTTCATAAAGCCCTCGGCAACATGCTCGAGCGTGGGGCTGATCGCGCGCAGCAAGCCGCGGGCGCCAACCTCGGCACCCAGCAGACGCAGCTGATTTTCGCCCGACATGGAAAACTTGATGTCGTTTACGCGCACGACCTTCATGCCCTGCGTGTCGACAATCTGCTTGTTGAGCACGTCGCGGGCAAGCAAGAGTTCGGTCGGCTGCAGGTACGAAAAACGGATTTCGGTGGCCGACGCCTTAAGGTACACGCCCGTCTCGTCGATACGATCGACCCATTTGCGCCAACTGATCATAAACGGCGTCTTGCCGGGGCCGCGAAACGCAAGCGACGTCACGTGTGGAAAAACTTCGCCGGTTGCAATGCCAAAATCGTTGACCACGCCGAGCTTTTCGCCGTCGACGTCCAAGACCGGCAATTTGAGCATCTCACTCAGATAATTCAATGGTGCTCCCCATCAATATTCCTCCGGACGCGGCCGCACATGCGGCGTCCGGGGGCTTCTGGATATGTATACGCATGCGCGGGCGGCACGCCGCTCGACGCTTACACCCCGTGCATGCGCAAAAAGCACCTGCATGGGGTCATCGACTGTATGGTCGAGGTTTGGATTTCACCTGTAACCTTTCTCTTGACCCTCATTAACCGCAGTAACTATAGCATCAGCATCGCCCTGCGGCATCGAATTTATGCGCTGCACATTGCAGGCATACCAAACGCTGACGTATCCGTGACATAGCCATTGGGGACGTTCTTAAACGACTACCCAATGACTACTCTGTGGTGTCATCGTCCTCGGCAAGTTGGGGGAACACGGCGTCCTTGGGCATGGTGACCTTCGTCAGCGAGGTGAGCTTTTTGCTGAGCGATGTGTCCGTCTTGACCAGGTCGCTGAGCGTCACGATCTTGTAGCCGTCGGCGACAAGGCCATCGATGATCTGCGGCAGCGCCTCGAGCGTCTGCTCGGCGCATTCGTCTCTATCGGTGAGCAGCACGATATTGCCCGGCGTCACCGAATCGAGCACCGTCGAGACCTGCTCGTCGGCACCGTTGAGCAGCCAGTCGCCCGAGTCAATATTCCACGAGACCACGGCGGAGACCAGGTCCATAGCATCGATCCAGTTTTGCTCGTCAAAGGCAGCGTAGGGAGCACGCAGCAGCATCGTCTTCACGCCGGTCGCCGACTTAATCGCATCGGTGCCTTTCGTGATCTGCTCGCGTACCGCCTCACGGTCCTGGCCCTTGAGCGAATCATCGCTGTAGCTGTTGGAGCCGATCTCGCACCCGGCATCGACAATCGCTTTGGCAGTAGCGGGCGAGGCTTCCGCGGCATCGCCCGAAAGGAAGAACGTCGCCGTGACGCCCTTTTCCTTGAGCACCTGCAAGATCTGCTTGGTCGCGCCGCTCGGACCCTCGTCAAATGTCAGGGCCACGTACTTTTCGTTGCCCTTGGGCGCTACGCTTGCGCACTCGACTACGCAGTCGGTGGCGGGCACGACCTCGCCGCGGTCCTGCGTCTTGCCCGACTGCTCGCCGACCCATACCTCGGAGCGGCCCTGAACACCCCAGGCTTTGACATACTCAATGGCACCCGTGCCCTCGACCTTAAGCTTTGGCTCGATAGTCGTGGCCTGGACCTCGTGCTTTTCGTACGCGTTGCGGCCGTCCTTGACCGTCACCTTCTCGCCGCCCTCAAGTTCGCGACTATCCCATTTGCCTTGCTTCACGCGCTTGCCGTCGACCTTCACCGACAGCTTTTCGCCGCCATGGCGCTTAAGCACGCTGTCGTCGACGGCCAGCAGATCACCGGCGTCGTACGTTTCGGTCAGGCTTTGATCGTCGATAAGATTCTGCAACGTAGAGCCCACGCGCACCGCGGTCTTTTGCCCGTTGAGTTCCACGTCCACGCTGCGGTTGACGTAGCCCACGACGGCAGCGATAAACAGCACGAGCGCGCAACCCACGGCGATAAGCGCATAGGGCAGACGGGACGGTCGGCGCGGCGAGCGCCCGTTGCCGATGCGCGCGCTGCGATCGCTAAACCCACGGCTATGGTTGAGGTACATCGCGCCGGGCTTACGGCGACGTCGACGCTGACCGCTGGGCAGCTGCCCCAGGTCGCGGCGCGCCGTCGGACGCGCACCCGAGCGCCCGTTTAAGTTAGATCCGTTTTGGCGCATGTGCCCTCCCCCATAAACACAGCGAGCCGGAGCAACAGGTCTCCGGCTCGCCTCCCATCATTTGGTACGTCTCTATTTGCTAGCTTTTGACGAGCCCCCGCTCGCCTTTTGATATTCGTCCTTAAAGGCCTTGAACATACCGCGCGTCTTGCCGAGCTGCTTGCCCAGTGCACGACTGCCCTTGTCCACGGCGACCGATCCCTTGTCATCGAGCACCTTGGCGCCCTTCTTGACCTTATCGCCTACCACGACACTGGCCTCGGCAGCCTTGGCGGCCGCGCCGCCCGAATACCCGAGCGCCTTGACCTCGTCCGAGACAATCATCGCACCGTTCTCGTAGCCGCGCAGCATCGTCGGCGGCACCTGCGTGTCGCCCACCAGCACGCTCGAAGCGGCACCGGCGGTCACGTAGAACATCTGCACAATACCCGAGCGCGGCTTGAACTCAACGTCCGAGCAGTAGCCCACGACATCGCCCGATTCCGTGCGCACGTCCATGCCGACCCAGATGATGCAATCGTCCAGGTTGATATCGAGGCGCTTGGCTGCGGCGGCATCATAGGTGCCCTTGACGTCGTCGACCGCGACAGCACCCTCATAGACGCCGATGGCATCGAGCGCCACAAAGCGGTCGGGACGCTCGATCATACCCGCGATATCGGACTGGCGGACCATAAAGCCCACCACGCGCGTGCCGCCCGGGGTAAAGACGGGAAAGTGAATCTTGCCGAGCTTTTTAGGGCTGCGCGGCGTGCCGTCCTTTTTGGTGCGCTTGTCTTCGGCAGGTTTGCGGTAAACCTTGACGCCGACAAAATCCCCTGCGCGCATTATGCCTCGGTCGAGGGCTCCGTGGCCTCGGTGCCGGCCTCGGTGACGTTCTCGACCACGACGTCGGCAGCGGGCGTCACGTTGCCGCCCGAGATGGCATCGTTGAGCTGCTCGCGAAGCTGGTCCATGCGCTCGCGGGCCAGGTCGACCTTGGCGCGCAGGTCATCGGTCTTGGCGTCGACCATCGGACCAAAGTCGTTGACCGCGGCACGAGCCTCCTCGGCACTGTGCTCGTAGGTGTCACGCATGTTGTCCCAGGCATCGTTGGCGATATCGGCGGCCATGGCGCGGGTCTCGGCACCCGAGCGCGGGGCCAGAGCAACGCCGATGATAGCGCCGGCGGCAGCACCAAAGAGCGCACCGGAGACAAAGCTGAAAGTCTTTCCCATGATCATTCCTCTCCTGCGGGCACCTCGATGCCCACCGTTTGAATGCTGTCCATTATACCCGCAGCGCAACACTTGCCGTCGCGCTCATCTGCGTACGGTAAAAGCGCAGGTACATGATGGTGATAAGCGAGTGAGCCTACTCCTGAGGCGCAACCGGCATGGCCACCGTGGCGGCCGGGTCTTCGCCGGCGCCATCGACGAGCGGCAGGCTGCCCTCGTGCGCCGAGCCGGACGGAGCCGTTGCCGCACCGCCAAAGACGGCCGCGGGGGCCTCGTGGTTCTCGACGACCGCGCCCTCGGTATCGATTGGCATCTGCGGCTCGTCGTCAAAGCTCGGGACGCCTTGGGGCTCCGCAGACTCGGGCTCAGCAGGCGCCTCGGCAACGGGCTCAGCGTCGGCCTCGGCAGGAGCGTCGTGCTCGGGCGCATCCTCAGCCACGTCCTCGCCGTTCGCAGCGGCAACGGCCTCGTGCGGGTCCTTGCCCTCGGCCTCGGCGCGCATACCCAGCACCAGGTTGCGCAAGCCCGCAACCGTACCGTCCACATCGGGAGTGGGCTGGTCGGCGTGCAGGTACGCCCAGTCCATCATAAAGGTGGCCGAAGACAGCGCGCCGATGGCCAGCGCATCATCGGGGCACGAAAGCTCAATCTCAAAGACACGCTCGTCATGCTCGCTCACGCGCGTGCGACCGCACGAGATGCTGCCGGCAAGACCGGTCTCGTTCATGAGCTCGACCGTCACGTGCTCCAGCAGATGGCAAAGCTCGGTCTGGCCCATGCAATCCTGGAATTCGCGGCCGGAGTCGCCCAGGCACAGGTGCTTGGCAATCGCGGGCACCAGGTAGTACACGCGCGCCGTGGCCTCGATATCCTCCGAGGTCATGAGCGGCATGCCGGGGTTCACCAGCACGTGCGCGCAAATCTTGTCCTCGCTGACGGTGACCTTAAGGATGTTGAACAGGCCTGCCATAACTCTCCCCTACTCGTCCTTGCCCTACTCGTCGCCGTCGTGCGGATCCGCAGAGCCCGCACCCGACGCCGCCGGCTTCTCTGCCGGGGGCTCGGAATCCTTCTTATCGGTTTCGGCCGGAGCGATCACGCGAATAAGCGAGATGCGCTGGCCACGCATCGACTGCACCTTGAACTTGTACCCCGCGACCTCAAACACCTCTCCGATGTCGGGCACCGAGTCGCAAAGCTCCAAAATCCAGCCGGCGATGGTCTCATAATCATCGCTTTCCTCGAGCGGCCAACCAAGCTCAATCGCGTCATCGCACGAAAAACGCCCATCGACGAGCCACTCACGGCGCGAGAGGCGCGTGAGGTACTTGTTGTCGGGATCGAACTCGTCCTCGATCTCGCCGACGATCTCCTCGACGATGTCCTCGATGGTGATGATGCCGGCCGTGCCGCCGTACTCGTCCACGACGACCACAATCTGGTCGTGCGAAGTCTGCATCTCGGACAGCAGCGGCAGGATGTCCTTGGTGTCGGGCACAAAGGTGGCATCGCGCAAAAAGCCAGCGATGGGCTGGTCGCCCTTGCCGTCGAGCGCGGGCTGGATCAGGTCCTTGATGTGCGCGATGCCCGCGACGTTGTCGGGATCCTCGTGATAGACGGGGATGCGGCTGAAGCCGGTCTGGCGCATGGTGGACAACACGTCGGCGACCGTCTCGTTGTCCTCGCACATGGTGGTGTCCACGCGCGGCACCATGACCTCGCGGGCAACGGTGTCGCCCAGGTCAAAGATCTCGTGGATCATGCGCTTTTCCTCGTCGAGCAGGTCGTCCTGCTCCGAGACCATGTACTTGATTTCTTCCTCCGAGACGTTCTGGCGGTCATCGGCGCTCTTGATGCGCAGGATGCGGGCCAGGCCGTCGGAGCAGGCACCGGTCAGCCACACGAGCGGGCGGGCGATCTTTTGGAACACGGAGAGCGGTCCCACGACCTGTTTGGATACGCCCTCGGCGTTAGCAAGGCCGATGCGCTTGGGCACGAGCTCGCCGATCACGATGGACACAAAGGCGACCGCGACGGTGATGATGACCGGCGCCAGGCCGCGCGCGATGGCGGAAAGCGGCGCGATGCCAAAGCTCATGAGCCATGTGGCGAGCGGGTCGGACAGGCTCGTCGAGGCGACGGCGGACGAGGCGAAGCCCACGAGCGTGATGGCGACCTGAATGGTGGCGAGCAGCTGGTCGGAATCGGCGGCAAGCTGGACGGCGCGCTCGGCGCGCTTATCGCCCTCCTCGGCATCGTGTTCCAACACGGCGCGCTTAGCCGTGGTGAGAGCCATCTCGGACATGGAGAAGTAGCCGTTGATAAGCGTTAAAACGAGCGTGGTAATAAGGGAGATGGTTATGTCCATCGGGAGTTTCTCGAACCTCCAAGATTCGGGACGTTGGGTAGTAAGCGTAGGTGACGGATAGGGCAATTGCGCCGGTTGCCCGTGCGAGCGGGGCCGTGGGCGTGGTCGCTAGATTACGAAGAGGATCACCGCCATGAACTGGAAGATGCTGCCGGCGAGCACCCACAAGTGGAAAACACTGTGCAGATAGCGCACGTTTTTGGCGATATAGAACGGCACGCCCACGGTATAGCACACGCCGCCGACGGCGAGCAGGGCGAGTGCCACGGGGTTCAGCAGCGCCACGAGCTCGGGCAGCTTAAAGACGACGAGCCAGCCCATCAGCAGATAGACCAGGCCGCTTACCCAATGCGGCTGACGTTCGCGCAAAAAGCACTCGAGGGCGATCCCGACGATGGCGATGGCCCACACGGCAAAGAACAGCGCAGGGCCGCCGTCGTTTGCGAGCGTGATGAGGCAAAACGGGGTATAGCTGCCGGCTATGAGCAGGTAGATGCAGCTGTGGTCGATGATGCGAAACACGCGCTTGGCGCGCGCGGGCTGAATCGCGTGGTAGAGCGTGGAGGCTAGGTATTCGAGGATGATACTGACACCATAGACAATCGCCGCGGCCATGTGGGCCGGGCCTCCGCCGCGCAGGGCAGCGAATACGATCAGGAGCACCAGGCCCGCGATACCCAGCAGGCAGCCGACACCATGGGTGACGGAGTTCATGATCTCCTCGCCCACCGTGTAGTGTGGAACGGCCGCGGTCTTGGGTCGCGGCTTAGAACTGTCGCTCGAATCGGACATGCCGGTTACATCCTCCAATGTAAAGAGTTCTCAACACTATATCAAAGCGTCTGGGTACATGCGAAATTTGCACCATACGTGACCCTTTGTTTACCCATTCTTTGCCTGTTGACGCGTCAACGGCGAACATCCATAATGCGCTTGTTTTAAATGTTGATGTATTAACATGTTATAGGAGAATACCGCATGGCTCAAAACGCACATTCCCATCGAAAGCTCAAGATAGCCGGCATCGTTGCACTGGTGGTTGTCATTGCACTGCTCGGATTTGCCGGCAACTTTCTGTTTGACTTCGCGCTGAATCCCCGCGCGCCATACACCATGAAGATGATGCAGGACGGCAAGGACGACAAAGAAAGTGAGCAGCCGGATGCCGAGGGAACCGAGGCGCGGGCATGGTTTAAAGAGAACCGCGAGAGCAGCAGCCTCACCGCAGATGACGGAACCGAACTTGCCGCTTGGTATTTTGCCGCCCCAGAGAGCACGCACAATTACGCTATCTGCCTACACGGATACACCGATGAGCCCATCGGTATGGCCCGATACGCCAAACGATTCCATGACCGCGGCATGAACGTGCTCGCGCCTGCCGCCCGTGCCCACGAGCGCTCCGGCGGCGACTATATCGGCATGGGCTGGCCCGAGCGGCTCGATGTCGTCGCATGGATCGAGCGAATCGTTCAGGCTGACCCCGAGGCGCGCATCCTGGTCTTTGGCGAGTCGATGGGTGCGGCAACCGCCATGGACGTCGCGGGGGAATCTCTGCCCGCAAACGTGAAATGCACTATCGAGGACTGTGGTTATACGAGTGTTTGGGACGAGTTTTCTCTGCAGCTCAAGGATGTATTTGGGCTGCCCAGTTTTCCTTTGCTCGATGTGGCCAACCTGGTGTGCAACGTGCGCGCGGGCTACGACTTTCATAAGGCGAGCAGTGTGGAGCAACTCAAACACGCGACGGTTCCCATGCTGTTTATCCACGGCGACCAGGACACCTTTGTGCCGTACGACATGCTCGACCAAAACTACGACGCGTGCGCCAGCAAGGTCAAGCAAAAGCTCACCATCCATGGCGCCACCCACGCCAAGAGCGCGCAAGTTAACCCCGAGCTCTACTGGAACACGGTCGACGACTTCCTCGGAAAGAATTTTTAGGCAAAAAGCAACGTCCGGGGCTTTATCTGACCCCCTATTTTCGGAAGTATGCGGCGAAATCTGGAACTGCCGACCAGACCGCAGTTTTATCAACAATTTATCAGGGGTTTTGTTGCCAAAAAACGTCGTGTGCTCGGCGGTCTCGAAATTTGCCGCATACTTCCGAAAAGCCGCCCGTGGGCGCTGTGCTCACGGGCGGCTTTTGCTCGACTTGCGCCACAAAGGCGCTTGTTTTGTCCAATAGCTAGGCGCTATTTGACCTCGATGAGCTCGTACTTGCTCGTGCCCAGGCCGATCTTCTCGGCATGCGCGATGCACGCGCGCCAGTCGGTGTCGGGATGCGTGATGCAGAAGGGGTCGCGCGCCTGCTCGCCCTCCAAATGCTCGTGGTTATGCTCCATCTTGGCCGCGCTGTCGGTAAGCTCGGTGTTAGGCAGCGGCTCGGACGCCAGGACAGCGTCGGCGCAGGCCTGATCGATGGCGACCGGGTCGAAGCTCGCGAACATGCCGATATCGTTGACGATAGGCGCGTCATTCTCGGGATGGCAGTCGCAGTTGGGGCTGATGTCCATGGCGAGCGAAATATGGAAGCTGGGGCGATCCTGGACAATGGCCTTCGTATACTCGGCGATCTTGTAGTTGAGTACGTCGGCCGCGGCATCATAGTCGGGCTTGATGCAGTCCTGGTTGCACGCCGCAATGCAGCGTCCGCAGCCCACGCAGCGATCGTGGTCGATGGCAGCCACGTGAACCGTGCGGGTGCTGCCGTTGGCAAGCTCGCGCTCACGCGTACCGTCAAACGTGATGGCGCTGTGCGCGCAAATCTTCTCGCAGGCACGGCAACCCACGCAGTTGGTAGTATCGACGCTCGGCTTGCCGGCGGCATGCTGCTCCATCTTGCCGGCACGGCTGCCGCCGCCCATGCCCAGGTTCTTCATGGCGCCGCCAAAGCCCGCCTGCTCATGGCCCTTAAAGTGCGTAAGGCTGATCACAATGTCGGCATCCATGAGTGCCTGGCCGATCTTTGCCTCGCGCACATACTCACCACCCTCGACCGGGACGAGCGCCTCGTCGGTACCCTTGAGGCCGTCGGCGATGATGATCTGGCAACCCGTGGCATACGGGGTAAAGCCGTTCTGGTAGGCGGTGTCGATGTGCTCGAGCGCGTTTTTGCGACTGCCGACATAGAGCGTGTTGCAGTCGGTGAGGAAGGGCTTGCCGCCCAGCTCCTTCACGACATCCGCGACGGCGCGGGCGTAGTTGGGGCGCAAAAAGCTCAGATTGCCCAGCTCGCCAAAGTGAATCTTAATGGCGACGAACTTGTTCTCAAAGTCGATCTGCTCAATACCGGCGCGACGGATGAGGCGCTTGAGTTTGTCGAGCTGGCTCTCGCGAGCATGCGTGCGCAGGTTGGTGAAGTACACCTTTGCTGGTGCTGCGGGTGCAGTTGCGGTCATAGATATATCCCCTCGGTCTATATGGCGTTACAGACATAAGAGGATGGTACCCGTTGAAGTAGGGTCGAAGTCAAGCGCAACACCGAGTCGTTAGGCACTCATTGGGGACAGACTTAAATGACTGAAACCACTCATTGGGGACGGACTTAAATGAGTGCCTCCCTTCCGGCAGTTGGGGACAGTCCTTGCCAGCCCGGCCGGCGAGCCGGCGAATCGGCAAAGACTGTCCCCAATGGCTAGTCGTTTAAGAACGTCCCCGATGACTACTCTTGGACTTTGAGGGCCTCGGCCAGGCTGACGCGCTTGATAGAGCGCGTGTGTAGCAACGCCACGACCAGGTAGGTCGCAAAGCCAATGCCGACGCATGCCGCCATGGACCAGGTCGGCACGTAAATCTCGATATTGCCGTTATAGGCGAGCAGCATAGAGCGGAAGATGGCCGTGAGCGAGCCGATGATCACCGGCAGGCTCAGCACGAGCGACGCCGCCACGCACAGCGTGATCGAGCGGATGTACAGATGCGAGATCTCGCTATCTCGATAGCCAAAGACTTTCATATAGCTGATCGAACGGGCGCTGTGGTCGATCACGGCCTTGGTCAGCAGGTACATAAACAGCAGGAAGATAAACACCGCGAGCCCGACCATCATGCCGATCATTTTGCTCATCATGCCGATGAACTGGTCGCCCACGGCGCGCATGTCGTCGGGCGTGGTGTCGCCGGCAAAGTAGCGCGCGTCGAGGTCGAGCTTCTCGTCGCTCACATAGCCGTTAAAGTAGGCGGCATCGTTGTCGAACAGCTCGTTAAAGTCATCGATACTCATATAGATATTCATGTCCGACTTGGAGCCCCAGGCATAGTCCTTGCCCGCGTACTCAAGGGAATAATGCTCGCCCTCGTACTTATCGCTGAGTGTGACCTTCTGGCCCTCGCTCCAGCCAAACTTATCGAGCAGGCCGCCGCCAAAGACGACGTGTCCGTCGCCGATGTTGAGACCCTTCCAGTAGCGCGAGCTTGCCGAGATGCCGTAGACAGAAATTGTCTCCTCGCCGTTTCCGTCGCCGCGATCGTACTGCAGCTGGTAGACAGCGTATTTCTCGGCCTGTGCAATCTTGGTCGCACCGTTGTCGGTCGTGTTAACCGGGTGAATGTCATCGTTGTCGGTGTCGATCTTAGAGGCCTTGTCGATCAGGTCGATAGCCTCGTCGCGGTTGCAGCCGAGGGCATCGGCAAGATCGTCAAGGCGCGCGTAGAGCGCATCCTTCTTGTCCTGGACCTTGGCAAGCGCATCCTGCGCCGCGGCCAAGCTCTCGGCAGACGGAGATGCAGTCGCGGCATCGGTCGCCGCCTGCGCCGCATCGGCCGCGTCGTCAAGCTCGTCATCGGCATCCTGGGCGGCGGAAAGCAGCGCGCCGTCAACCGACTGCAAGCGCTCGAGTGCCGACCACTGCTCGCGCTCCTCGGCAGTGCCCTCGAGCTCCAGCGGAGCCTTAAGCGTGTACTGGTGCTCGGCGACCAGGCTCGTCTCGAGGTTGTCCGCGTAGTGCGTCATCGTGGGCAGAATCGCCAGGCCAAAGAGCAGCAGCAGCGAGGCAAACGCAATGCCCACGAAGAGCGTGGCGAAGTTGCCCAGGTTGCGCAGGAAGACGCGCAGGCGGAAGCGCGAGACAAAGCCCATGCGCTCCGGCAGCCGCAGACCGCGCTTGGTGCCCGATTTGCCGCTCGCCTCGTGACGAAGGAACTGCAACGGCGTCTTGCCCATCTTGCGAAGCAGGCCCACCAGCGTGATGAGAATGAGCGCGGCGGCGGGAACCACGGCACACTTCACGAAGATCTCCCAGCTCCAGTACACCTGGAAGGGCGGCAGGCTGTACGAGCCGTAGTAGAGACCGCGCATGGGCTCGGTAAAGAACGCAACGCCGAGTGCGGTGCCCAAAAGCGCCGCGACCACGCCCACGATGGCGGGAAGTGCCAGGTAGTGCAGCACGATCTCGCGGCGGCGATAGCCGCTGGCGAGCAGCGTGCCGATAATGGCGCTCTCCTCCTCGATGGTGGCGTCGGTGAGCACCACAAAGACAAACGCCATGATCACGATGATGATGTCGAGCAACGTCATCCACATCATGGAGTCGCCGTCCACGTCGTCGCGCGCATAGCCAATGCCCTGGTTGGAATCGGCATCGATCAGATCGTCCACGCGCGCATCGGCATCGGTCAGCGCCTCGACCATATCCTGCTCCGCATCGATGCGGTCCGCGGTGGGGAGGTCGCGATCGGTAAAGGTAAAGGAGTAGGTGTAGGCAGGCGCGCCGCCGGCGTCCTCAAGCGCGGCAAAGCCGGCGTCGGTGACCTCGGCCACGCCGTACGTGATGGTGTTCACCGTAAAGTCCGAATTGTCGAGGAACAACGCCTGGCTATCGGGCTGGGTCATGATGCCGCAGATGGTGTAGGTGCGGCCCTCAAGCTCGACCTTATCGCCCACGGCGAGGTCGTTGTTGGTGGCGAAGACACGGTCGATTGCCACTTCATCGTCCGTCTTGGGCTGCCTGCCTTCGCAGTAGGACGCAATGTCAACCTTGGTGCGATGCGCGTAGGTGCGCAGGGTGCGCTTGGTGCCGTCGTCGCCAGCCGCCTTTTTGATGATGACGTCGATAGAGAAGTTCTTGTAGAACGTAACGCCGCCGACGTCGCCGGCTGCATCCTCGGCGGCCTTGAGCTGGTCTTTGGTAGCCTCGAAGGAGGTGGTCACGCGGCCGTCCTCGATCGTGTACTCGTCGCGCATGTCGTCGATGAGGCAGCCGATGGAATGCGCCGCGAGAAAAAAGCCCGAGGTAAGGGCGATGCTTCCGCACATAAGCAAAAAGATGCCCAGGTACTTGCCGATATTGCGGCGCAGCTCGCGCGGGAGACGTTTTGCGAGAGGTGTCATGGCGCCGCCTACCAATCGAGCTCGGCGGCCGCGACGGGTGACTCATTGAGCTCATCCTCGACGATGCGCCCGTCGCGCAGGCGCAGCACGCGATTTGCCATGCGCGCGATGGCGGCATTGTGGGTGACAATGATGATGGTGCAGTCGTAGGTGCGGTTGACATCCTCCATGAGCTGCAAGATTTCCTTGGACGTCTTGTAGTCAAGCGCGCCCGTGGGCTCGTCGCACAGCAGCAGGCCTGGGTTTTTGACGAGTGCACGGCCGATGGCGCAGCGCTGCTGCTGGCCGCCCGAGACCTGGCGTGGGAACTTGTTGCGGTGCTCGTAGAGGCCCAGCGAACGCAGCAGGTCGTCGACATTGAGCGGGTTTTTGGACAGGTGCGCCGTGACCTCGATGTTTTCCTTGATGGTAAGGTCGGGCACCAGGTTGTAGAACTGGAAGACAAAGCCCAGCTCGCGGCGGCGGTACTCGCCCAGATCGGCAGGCTTGAGCGCGGTGAGGTCGCAGC
This sequence comes from uncultured Collinsella sp., assembly GCA_959604825.1. Classification (GTDB taxonomy): domain Bacteria; phylum Actinomycetota; class Coriobacteriia; order Coriobacteriales; family Coriobacteriaceae; genus Collinsella. The sequence goes on from CAUHCN010000023.1 coordinate 26,867, forward strand.
CGTCCACCATGATGGAGCCGCCGTCGGCATCCTCCAGGCCGCCAATGAGGTTGAGAAAGGTCGACTTGCCCGAGCCCGAGGGTCCCAGCATGACGCAGATCTCGCCGCGGTTGATGGACGTGTCGATGCCGTCGAGCACCGTCAGGCGCGCATCACCGTCGCCATAGTGTTTCTTGAGCCCTTTGACCTGGACATAGGCTTGCTTTGCCGCCATGTTATCCCCCGTTGTTAGCCTTCTGCTACTTTTCTAGGGTAATAGTAAACCTGGGCGAACTATTTTTAAGCGACGTGCGCGACTTTTTTCCAACCTACTCATTGGGGACAGACTTAAATGAGTGAAATCGCTCATTTAAGTCTGTCCCCAATGAGTGCCGGCAGGAAAGGAGCGTCCCCAAGTGCCGACATATTGGGACAGTCCCTGCCAGCCCTGCCGGCGAATCGGCAAAGACTGTCCCCAATGACTAGGTGGCTAGGCGTGGGATTTGTTGTGCGCGAGGGCTAGGCCTACGGCGGCGATGGCCGCGGCAAAGAGCACCGTGACGCCCAGATCGCAGGCGATGTCGCCCAGCACGGTGGACGTCAGGTCCGCGGCGAGCGCCTTGCCGATCGCGTCGTTCACCCAATACGTCGGCACAAAGTGCGCCACCGTCTGCACGGCCGAGCCCATGAGCGACAGTGGCATCCAGGCGCCGCCCAAAAACGTCATGAGCATGCCGAGCAGGTTGCCCACACCGTTGAGCAGCTCCTCGCGCGCGCCCAGGCTCGACAGCGTAAAGCCAACGGCCAGCGGCGTGCACGCCAGGGCAAACGTTGCCGCCAGCGCCAGGCACACGCGACCCACGCCGACCTCGGCAACCGCGCTGGCAAAGCCCACGACGCCCATCATGCTCGACACGAGCCAGATGCAGACGGTGAGCACGGCGGCGGCCGCGAACACAGCGAGCGAACGCTGGCGCTCAGAGACCGGGCTGGCATCCATGCGGCGCACGCGCTCGGGCTCGTTCATGCCCGAGAACACCAGTCCCACCGACACGATGACCGACGAGATGATCGCGTACGCGCCAAAGTTGAAGTACGACTCGAGCGTGGTAGCAGCAGTCGAGTCGACCTTGACCTGCTCGATCTGGACCTCCGCGCGCTTTGCGGCCGCGTGCTCGGCGGCCCTTGCGACGTCGCCGTTGGAGGCAGCGGGCTCTAGTGCGGCCGCAGCGCCCGCGAGCGAGATCCACCGCGAGGCCTCGGCAGACGAAAGCGCCGCCGCCATGGTGCCGGCACCGTAGGTCACATCGAGCTTGGGCAGGGACTCCCCCGCGCGGGCGGCTGCAACAAGATCGTCCTCAAACCCCTCCGGGATAAAGAACACGCAGTCGGCGCTGCCTTTGGCGCTGTTGCTCTTGGAGAGCGCGTCAGCAAGGTCGTATGTGTCGTCGCCGACGCCCGTGACCAGGTCAAAGCGTGAGCCCAGGTGCTTGGTAAGCGCCCGCGAAAGGTCGCTATCGTCGCGGTCGACCACGATCACGTTGGTGTCGTAGGGCTTGTACTCGGTAAGCTGCGACGAGTTCCAGCTCACCGAAGCCGCGATGAATACGCCCATGAGCGAGATGAACACCGTATAGATGAGCAGGTAGAACGGGTGCGCCAGCGCCATGCGAAGCGCGGTCTTAAAGGTGCTCATAGCGGCTCCTTCCAAAGATCAGCGTAGCGGCGGCGACAAACACCAGGGCCATCAGGACGAGCGCGCCGGCGCGAACAGCGAAGGGCCCCAGGTCCTCAAAGAAATACAGGCGATTGAACATGTCGCAGATGAGCTTGACGGGGTTGAGCCAGCACTCGACCGGACAAGCGCGGGCGACGTCGTCGGCAAGCGCCATCGCCGGCTCGCCGTAGAGGCCGGCGAACAGGGCGCACGTGGTGGCAAAGCCCGTGAGGATGCCCGACTTGGATGCCTTGCCGCCCTTAACGGGAAGCGTGCCCACAAAAAGCCCCAGGCCCGTGGCGGCAAGCGCGGATGCAGCCCCGCCCAGCAGGCACAACCCCTCGCGCCCGCCAAAGTCGACGCCCACGACCAGGCGCACGTAGCCGATCGCAACCGCCATCGATGCAAAGGAAACCAGCCACGAGCCGACAAAAATGCCGGCCAGCGACGCCGTCTTGGAAAGACCGCCCACGCAGCGGCGCGCGCCGAGGCCGGACAGATTGGGCTGCAAATCGACGACGCTCAAGGCGGCAAACTCGGCAGACATCATCGCGACCAGGCCAAAAAGCGCGTAATAGTAGATGACCGTGCCATCGGGCGTGGCACGAGTCAGGCTCACGCGGCGGGTTCCGCCCTCGAGCGACAGGGCGCGCGCAACCGCCGCCGGATCGGCGAGCGCCGCCGGGTTGTCCTGGGCAATCTGGGACATGAGCTCGGCATTTTGCGTATACGAGCTTGCCACCGTTTCAAGGATGCTGCGGTCGGTAAGCACCGACGAGGCGCGCGAGCTGTCGTAACTCGATAGCAGCGTGAGCCTGGGCGTGCCCGCGGCATCAACCGTATAGATGCCCGCGACCTCGCCGGCCTTGAGCGCTTTGCGCGCGGCAGCCAAGTCTTCGTACTCGCTCACATCGAGCAGCTGGTCGTCGCCTGCCTTGGCAAGCGAAGCTGCCACATCCTTAAAGGTCGAGGCATCCCAGGCCTCGTCCGCCACGACGGCAACCGGCACCGGGTCGACCGTGCCGTCGGAGCTGAGGTTCGCAAACATAAACATGAACATCGTGGAAAGCGCGATAGGAAAGAGAGCGCCCCAGACCCACGTGCTCGGCCGGCGCAGCAGCGTCTTGACCGTGGTGATGATGGTGTTGAACATGGCCGCCCCCTAGTCGCGCAGCTCGCGGCCGGTGATCTCGAGGAACACGTCGTTGAGGGTCGGCGGTTCGGAATAGATGCGGCCGAGCGGCACGTCATGCGAGCGCAGCGCATCGAGAATGTCCGTCAGGTTGTGCGGGCTCGCTTCGCACGAAAACGTGAGCTGTCCCGCCGTTGCCGAAAGGTCCAGAACGTGCGGCAGGCTTGCGACGGCACCGAGCGCCGCACTCGGAACCTCGCCGACCTCGATTACAATCTTCTCGCCCATCTGAATCATGCGCTTGAGCTCGTCGTTAGTGCCCTGCGCCAGCACGCGGCCGCCGTCCATGATCATAATGCGGCTGCAGATCTGCTCGACTTCCTCCATGTAATGGCTGGTATACACCACCGTGGCGCCCTCGTCGCGCAGGCGGCAGATGCCCTCCAGGATGGCGTTGCGGCTTTGCGGGTCGACCGCCACCGTGGGTTCGTCAAAAAAGATGAGCTCGGGCTTGTGCGCGATGCCGCAGGCAATGTTGAGACGACGCGTCAGGCCGCCCGAGAGCTTGCCGGGGCGGAACTTGGTAAAGTCGCCCAGGCCGACAAAGTCGATCGCCTCGTCCACCAGCGCGCGGCGGCGCTTGCGGTCGTTGACGTAGAGACTGCAGAAATAGTCGATGTTCTCGCGCACGGTGAGCTCGTCGAACACCGCCACCTGCTGCGGCACCACACCGATGCGGCGCTTGAGGTCGTAGCGGGCGGGCGTCATGCGCTCGCCGAACAGCTCGATGGTGCCCTTGTCGTAGGCGAGCAGCTGCAGGATGCAGTTGATGGACGTGGTCTTGCCCGAGCCGTTGGGGCCCAGCAGGCCAAAAATCTCGCCGGGGGCGATGTTCAGGTTAAAGTGGTCGAGCGCAATAAGATCGTCGTAGCGCTTGACGAGGTTTTCGACGTGGACGATGTCTGTCATGAGGCGGCCCTTCTGTTGGTCGTGGCCCGGTACGATTGCATCATCGCAGGAGCGGGCGGCGCGCACCAGTGAGCTTTGTCACGAGTGCGGAGGTCTTGGTCGTACGGCCTGCCGACGCCCCCGCTTTGCCGCGCGGGAGAAATGTCACGGTTGCGCAGGCGGCCCCTCCACCACGCGCGGCATCGCGTACAATACCCGTATGAACAGGCTTTTCGACAAATCGATTGTGCTGGCGTGCTGCATCGCAGCCGCCACAGGCCTTGCTGTGGACGCTCGCTTAGTCGCGGCGTTTTGCCTGGGCGTTATTGCCACCTCACTGGCCGAGGTCGCACAGGGAAATCGCGCCCGCCGTGCGAGCGAGGCCGTGAGCTACGCTTACATCATCGCGGCTGTCTTCGTGCCGCCGTTTATGCCGTTTGCGCCTCTCGCCCTCTATGACATCGCGCGGCGCGTGCGCCGTGAGCACGCCTGGATCGCGTTGGGTGTCGGTGCTGTCTTTGCCTGTGCGCTCGTCGCGGACCTTCGCGGCGGCGCGCTCACCACCCGAACGCTGCTGCTAACCGCCATTCTTTCGGTCGCCGCCACGTTGCTGTCACTGCGCACCGCGCAGCTGGAGCGCGAACAGGAACGCATGCGCCGTACCCGCGACGAGCTGCAGGAACGAGCCCTCGCGCTCGAAGCGCGCAACCGCGATCTTGCCGACCGCCAGGACTACGAAGTCGAGCTCGCGACGCTCGCCGAACGCGCCCGCATCGCGCGCGAGATCCACGATAACGTCGGACACCAGCTCACGCGTGCCTCGCTACAAGCCGAAGCCCTGCGCGTGATCCACGCCGACGAGCCCGGCGTCGCCGCCGATTTCGCCGACGTCAAACGCACGGTTGACGAGGCGCTCCAACTTGTGCGTACTAGCGTCCATGCGCTCAACGACAACGCTGTCGACCTTTCCGTGCAGCTCGAACGCATTGTTGAAGGCGCGCGCTCGGACGGCGGCCCGCAGATTGAGCTTGAAGTTATGACCGAACATGCGCCCGCAAATGTCGCCAACTGCTTTGCGGCGGTCCTTCGCGAGGCGCTTTCCAACGCCATGCGCCACGCCCATGCCAATGCCGTTACCGTGCGGTGCATGGAGCATCCGTCGTTTTACCAGCTCATCGTTACCGATAATGGCGCGGACGCGACCCCGGCGAGCAGCAGCAACGTCGCAGAAGGCATGGGGCTCGGCTCCATGCGCGAGCGCGTCGAGGCGCTTGGCGGCACCTTCACCGCCGGTCCGCGCGCCGGTGCCGGCGGCTGGCGTGTGTTCGCCACCGTTCCCAAACAGCAAGGAGATGAGGGCCGATGAGGCTCATCGTTGTCGACGACGACCGCCTAGTGGTCGATTCGCTCAAGATTATCCTGGGCGCCCAAACGCAGATCGAGGTAGTGGGCACCGGAGCCGACGGCAACGACGCGGTGGCACTCTACGCCGAACTCGCACCCGATATCGCGCTGCTCGACATTCAGATGCCGGGGCGCGACGGCCTTTCGGCGGCGCGCGAGATCCTTGAGCACGACCCCGCGGCACGCGTGGTGTTTCTGACGACATTCTCGGATGACGAGTACATTGTGTCGGCGCTCAAGCTGGGCGCCCGCGGTTACCTGATCAAGACCGATGTCGCCGCCATTCCGCCAGCGTTGGCGCAGGTCATGGATGGCAAACGCGTGCTCGAGGGCAAGGCGATCGAAGATGTCGATTTTGATGGGGCGAACGCTGAGGCCGGTGCGACTCGCCGGCCCGCGGCCTTTGCCGGTCTGACCGACCGCGAGTTCGAAGTCGCCGAGCTCATCGCCCGCGGCCTCGATAACAAGGAGATTGCCGCCACGGCTTATATGGGAGAAGGCACGGTGCGCAACCACATCAGCTCGATCCTGGCCAAAATGGGCCTGCGCAACCGTACGCAAATCGCCATCGCCTACCTGCGAGGGTAATTACCCAACAACCGACCACCCCGGCAAAGTAAAATGGCTGCCACCGATTTAATGCCATTTCAAAACTATGTCGGTTTACTACGATGAATCGACCACCTTCGACCACGGCAAATTGCGCGCTTCCAAAACCGCAGGTAGAACGCTTGCAATATTTAGAAAAATGCAGTCATGGTCGGGAATGCCGAATTCATCGTAGTAAACCGACATAGTTTTATTCGCGACGGCCCTGCACGAGTGCCTCCGCAAACCTCGCGAGACCAAAATGATCCGTTTTCTTCCGCCCACGGAGATCGGCTGACGGCGCCCACCACGAAATCGGCCCATCTACTACGTTTGACCCGATACCCCTGACCATAGCCGCGTTTCATGAAAACCCGCAGGCGTTCTACCTGCGGTTTTCATTTCGCATTGCTTGCCGTGGTCGAGGGCTGCCGCCTAAACATAGTAGATGGGCCCATTTCGTGGCAGACGGATCACGCGGCAGCCTTCGCAAGGCAAAAATGATCCGCTTTCCTCCGTCCATGGGAGATCAAGAGCTGTCACGGATATGGTGCCATTTCAAAACTATGCCGGATTACGGAGCTAAAGTCGGGGCCCTCATCCATACCTTCATTTTTTGAAAAACGGCAGGCTATCTACCTGCGGTTTTGTTTTTGCGATTTTCTATGTGGTCGGAGGTTCGCCATCCAGCCCCGTAATCCGGCATGGTTTTGTTAGCGGCGGCCCAGCCGCGCGTTCAAGCGCGGGGCCGGCGGGGCAATTTTGCCCCGCCGGCCCGTCTACGCGTTATTCCGGCTTAGTTTCTACCGTGGGAGTCTTGTCCGCCGCAACCGGAGTACGGGCGGTGTCCATAGTCAGGCAGTGCTTGGGGCAGCTCTCGATGCACTCGCCGCACACCACGCAGGCGTACGGATCAATCGACCACGTTCCGCCCTTGCGATCGACCGCAAGCGCACCCGCCGGGCAGCGGCGAGCACACATGCCGCAGCAAATGCACACGTCCATGTCGTTGACGATGTGCCCGCGCAAGCGCTCGGGCGCCGTCAGCCCCTCCTGCGGATAGCACACCGTTACCGGCTGCTTGACCATAGAACCCAAGGCCGTCTTGGCAAATGTCAGCAAACTCATGCCGCGCCTACCTTTCCGTGCAGCTAATGCATGGGTCGATGGTCAGGATAATCATGGGCACGTTGGCAATGAGCACGCCCTGCAGCGCATGCGTCAGACCCGCCAGATTTTGCGACGTCGGCGTGCGCACGCGAAAACGGTCCAAATTCTTGGTGCCGTTGCCGCGCACATAGTAATACGCCTCGCCGCGCGGTTGCTCAATCACAACCTCGCCGCGCGCGCCGTCGGCCGGCGTAAGCTTGGTGCGCCCGCCGATCCCGTCGTGCGGAATCTTGCCCACAAGCTCCTTGATGATGCCCATGGCCTGCGTGACCTCGGCGCAACGCACTTGGCAGCGGGCATAGCAGTCGCCATCGGTAGCGACAACCGGCTCAAACGCAGCCAGGTCCGCATAGGCACCGTCGCCAAACATGCGCACGTCGTAGTCCACGCCCGAGGCGCGCCCAAACGGACCGACCATCGAAAGCTCCAGCGCGTCTTTCTTGCTAATCACGCCCACGCCATGCAGGCGCTCGCCGCAGCTGTCATCGTCCAAAAACGTATGCACCAGAGCCTCGTAGTCAGGACGCATGGCATCGAGCGTCTGGACAATGCCTGCCAGCTCGGAGTCCTCGATATCATGCTTAAGGCCGCCGATCTCGTTAATCGACAGAATCACGCGCCCGCCGCAAGTGCTCTCAAAGATCTTGAGAATCTGCTCGCGCAGGGTCCACGAACGATAGAACAGTGCCTCAAAGCCAAAGGCGTCGGCAAGCAGGCCCAGCCACAGCAAATGCGAGTGAATGCGCGAAAGCTCGTGCAGAATGGTGCGAATATACTGCACGCGGCCGGGCACCTCGATGTCAAGCATGCGTTCGCAGGCGCTGGCATAGCCGCAGCTGTGGCCCACGGCGCAAATGCCGCAGATGCGCTCGGCGATGTAGCCAAACTGATGCATGTCGCGCTTTTCAGTGAGCTTCTCGAGCCCGCGGTGCACAAAGCCGATCTGTGGAATTGCCTCGATAACGCTGTCGTCCTCGATCACCAAGTCCAGATGAAGCGGCTCGGGCAGCACCGGGTGCTGCGGGCCAAACGGAATAACGGAGCGATGTGCCATGGACCTTACGCCTCCTCTTTCTGCTTGTCGCGGGCGGCCTTGGCGGCAAGCGCCGCGCGGACCTTAGCCGCTTTCTCGGGATCCATGGCGGCGAGCTTTGCCTCCATCTCGGCGGCTTTAAGTGCGGCCTTGGCCGCGGCCTCGTCATGCTGAGCATCGGAGCCGGCAGCCGCAGCGGGCCGAGCGACGGCGGCGCCCGCGGCATCACCAGCGCCCGCGGCGCCCTCCCCTGCAGCAGCCGCAGCAGCGGCGGCCTTCTCGGCCGCGGCCTTGCGCGCCTTGGCCTCGGCAGCGGCACGGACCTTCATGGCTTTCTCTCGCGCAGCCTTCACCTCGGGCGTGATAACGCTCATGGGCTCGGCAGTCGAGACCTGGTAGAAAAAGCCCTTAAAGTCGATCTGCATATCGGTGATGGCAAGACCGAATAGGTCGTGCGCTTCGTTTTCAAACGGGAATACCGCCGGATAGTACGAGCTGATGGACGGAATCTCCTGGTACTGATCAATTCCCTCAACCACCAGGTTCTCGATCGCATAGCTGCCGTCCTGCGCAATATGCTCCCGAGCAGCACGAACGTTGATAAACGTATAGACCAAGCGATACGTGCCGTCGTCGACGTTGCGCTCGGCGTGCATTTGCACAAAGCGGGCACCGGCGCCCTTGAGCGCCTGGACATGCGACAGGAGCTCGTCGATCCCGACGGTGGTATAGATTGCCTCTTGCATTACTCGGCCTCCTTTGCAGCGACGGACGCGGTGGGCGTCCCAGCAGGTGCGTCGCCAGCGGCGGGCGCGTCGCCGGCCTCAGCTGCGGCCACAAACCCGTCCTCGCCCAACTCAACGCCACCGTCCCAAGTAGCGGCACCGCCCACGGTAAGCGGATCGCCGCCGGCGCGCATCACGGCCTCCTTCTGGTCCAGGATGCCGCACGCCTCCACGATGGCATCGATCACGGTCTCGGGGCGAATGGCGCATCCGGGCGCGTACACGTCCACGGGAATCGCGCGGTCCACGCCGCCGATCACGTTGTAGGCATCGCGGAACACGCCGCCCGAGCACGCGCAGATGCCGCAGGCCACCACGCACTTGGGCTCGAGCATCTGGTTGTAAATCTGGCGCACGACAGGCAAGTTCTGAGCGTTGACCGAGCCCGTCACCAAAAAGATGTCCGCATGCTTGGGGTTGCCGGTATTGACCACGCCAAAGCGCTCCGCATCGAACAGCGGCGTGAGCGAGGCCAGCACCTCGATATCGCATCCGTTGCAGCTCGAGCCGTCGTAATGAATAACCCACGGCGAGCGCGACATTTTATGATCCATGGATGCCGCCTCCTAAATAAACACGTCGACGAGGATGGGCATAAGGTTGAGCAGGCCAAACACCAGCGCCACGCCCCATCCGAGCTTAAAGCAGCTGCGCCAGGTGCTGCGCGCGAAGGTGTTGTCGATCAGCACCTCGACAAAGTACGTCGCAGCCATCACGACCAGGGCGACCAGCCAGCTCACTGGGTTGTCCCAGACAAAGAACATGCCCACCCACATCAAAAACAGCACGGTCTCGCACCAGTGCATAAGGGTCATCTTGGCCAGCGTGCTGCCGCTCATCTCGGTGGCGACGCCCTGGACGATCTCCTGATGCGCGTGATGCGAGTACGAAAGATCGAACGGCGACTTGCGCAGCTTGATGGTAAGCACCGCGAGCAGCGCGAGGAAAATGGGCGCGCTGTACACGATGATGGGGGCCGACTGCCCCGTCACGGCGATGGAATCGAAGCTGTCGGTGGCAAGGTACAGGCCCACGCTCATCAGCAGAACGGCGGGCTCGTAACTCATAACCTGCAGCAGCTCGCGGTCGGCACCGACCTGGGCAAACGGGCTTTGCGTCGAGGCGGACGCCAGCACCACAAAAATCGCGGCAAGCGTCACCATAAAGGCGCATAACAGCGTGTTGGAGCCCGACACAAAGATGCCGCCGCCCACCACGGTAAAGATGAGCGCGCACGCCATGTAGGTATCGTCCATGGTGTTTACGCTGGCGGGAGCCTTGCGCAGCAGCTTGGCAACGTCGTAGAAGGGCTGCAGCAAGCGCGGGCCCACGCGGCCCTGCATGCGAGCCGAAAGTTTGCGGTCAACGCCGTCGATCAAGCCGCCCACAAGCGGCGCCAGCAAGGCAAACGCCACGGTGCCAATAAAAATGCCCACGACGCCCGAGCCTTCAAAATACTTGCCGCGCAGCACCGAGGGCGCACTCATGGCAAGCCGCTCGGGCCCAATCCACGCGCAACACAGCAGCGCAAACAAGATAATGCTGCAGCACACGACGCTACCCGCGGGGCCAATACGCTTCTCGCCAAGGGCATCCTCCGAGTACCAATTGCGCTTTTCGGCCTTCACCTCGTGTCCCATCGAGCCGCGGAAATGGCGGTAATTGTCGGTTCCCACACCCGAAAGATATACGTTTACGTGCGGTTTGTTGCTCACGCGGAATGAAGTCAGCAGCACCACGGCGATAAACGCCACGATAACCACCATCAGATACATGGCATCCTTGCCAATAACGTACGGCACGCGGCCAAACACCATGGCCAAGTAAGGCGACACCAGACCGCTCGAGATAACCGGGAACGCCACGCAGCACAGAATCAGCAGCGCGGCGATGGTATTGAGGGCCATCCATTCGGTCTTATGGACATTGACCTCAACGTTTTGAGCCGTGGGGTCGACGCCCGAAAGCTTGGCAAGCCACTTGCCCCAGAAGAAGAACGTCGCGGCCGAGCCAAAGGCAAGCACCATGATCATGAGCACGTTGCCGGTCTGGGCAAACGCCACCAGGGCGCCCCACTTGGACACGAGCATGCCAAACGGAGCCACGAACATGCCCATAATGCCCAGCATCATCAGGCGCGTCAGGTGCGGCATGCGGCTGAACATGCCGTCCATGTCCTCGATATTGCGGCTGCCGATATGATGCTCGGCCGTGCCCACGCACAGGAACAGCAGCGACTTTGCCACCGTATGGAACAGGATCAGGAAGATCGCGGCCCACACGGCCTCGGGCGCGCCGACGCCTAGGCAGGCGCTGATAAGGCCCAAGTTGGAAATGGTGGAGTACGCGAGCACGCGTTTGGCGTTGCTCTGCGAGATGGCCATGAGGGCAGCGAGCAAAAACGTGATGGCACCCACACTCGTGACCATAAAGCCAGTCACGGGATAGATGGCATAGAGCGGGCTGAGCTTGACCATCAGGAACACGCCGGCTTTGACCATGGTTGACGAGTGCAGCAGGGCGCTCGTGGGCGTGGGGGCAACCATGGCACCCAATAGCCAAGTGTGGAACGGCATCTGCGCGGCCTTGGTGAGTGCGGCGAGCGACAGCAGAACGACCGGCATCACCAGCAGCGCGGATTGCGCGGTTCCGGCGCCGGAAAGCTCGATCATGCCCGAGATGGTCAGCGGCATGCCGTTAACGTGCAGGTACATGAGCCCGGCCAAAAACGCGATGCCGCCCAGCATGTTGAGGATGATCTGGGTGAAAGCGTTTTTTATGGCCTCGGGCGTGCGCGTGTAGCCAATCATGAGGAACGAGCACACGGTGGTGATTTCCCAGCCACAGAACAGCCACTCAAGGTTGTCGCTTGTCACGATGACGAACATGGCCGAGAGGAACAGGAACATAAGCGCCAGGAACTGCGGGCGTCGGTCAGGCGCCGTCTGCCCGCGCAGCGCTGCCTCGTGCTCGTCGTGGGCCTGGAAGTCCTTCATGTAGCCCAGGGCGTACACGCAGATAAGGCTGCCGACAATGCCGACGACAAGCACCATGATCACGCTCATGTAGTCAAGGTAGAGTGGCGTTGCCGTGACGGCTTCGGTCGCGGGCAGCGTCATAGCTGCAAAGGTGAGCGAGCCCACCAGCTGCACCACGCCGAGCACCGTGGTGAGCGTGCTCTTATATTTACGCGCGTTGTACAGGATGACGGCGCACAGGATCACGTCGATGACGGAGCTGATGATCGAGAGCACATGCGAGGTGCCGGGGGCAACCTCGAAGCTCTGCGGGCCCGTGCCAAAAAACATGACGGCGACTACAACCGTCACCGCCATAATAATGCCGGAGCCTACAAGCCCTACCGCATCGCGGGCGCGGTCACCGCGCGCGAGCAGCATGCCCAGCGCCGGTACCAGCGGAAACAGGGTAAGGAAATACAGTAGCGTCATACCATCACTCCCCCATGCAAAAACGCTGCAATTGTTTAACGTTATAGCTCAGTTGAGGAGTAGCGGCGGCGGGTTTTCGGTCAACTGGGGAGTTTTAGGCGTACGGGGTAA
>CAUHCN010000024.1 GCA_959604825.1 uncultured Collinsella sp.
CTGGTGATCTCCGCCTTGAGAGGGCGGCGTCCTGAACCGCTAGACGAACGGGCCACATGACATCTGCACTGCCGTGCTGCGAAGAAATATATTACGGGACAAAAAACGCAAGCGCAAGAAGAAATTCCAAATTGCCGAAATTTTGTCGGGAGGTTATGGAACGCGCAGTTCAACAAGGTAGCAAATTTGGGACGGGGCTATTTTAGCTAACCTAGGTGGAGATGAGTCAGGAGGGCTTCACGATCGTTGGGAACGTTGTCCTCGATAACGGCATCGAGGGCAGCGTTCAGCAGCTGACCAAGCTCGGGCCCTGGCTGAACACCGGCACGAATCAGGTCGCCGCCGTTGATGGCAAGCATCTTGAGCGTATAGGGCTCCCCCGCCTCAAGCAGTTCGTGGGCGAGCGTACGCATCTCCTCGATCGTCTCGACGTAATAGAAGCACGAGGGCGCCTTGCCGAGCGTGTCGGCACGCTTAAGGTCCATGAGCTCGTCCATTAGACGCGGCGTATCGACACCCTCGCCCGAAAGCGCGCGCATCATATTGAGCAGGCAGGAGCGCTCGGGACGCAGCGGCTTGTCATGGTATTTGATCAGCAGGCACACATCGCGCACCAAATCGTGCGAGAGTGCTAGGCGATCCATGATGGCACGCGCCTTCTTGGCGCCGAGTTCGGGATGACCGTAGAAGTGACCGCTGCCGTCGTGATCGACCGTAAAGCACTCGGGTTTGGAAACGTCGTGCAAAAACGCCGCCCACATAAGGCTCGACGAGGGCGCGACGCCGTCGCACAGCGCCAGCTCCCCTGCCACCGTCAGCACGCGGGCGATATGCTCGTAGACGTTAAACGCATGATAGACGCTGCGCTGATCAAACCCGCGAGCGGACGCGAGCTCGGGCACGGCGGCGCAAACAAGCTCAGGGTAGCGCAGCATCGCGTCTCCCCCATGGCCGGTCGAAAGGATACCCTCGAGCTCAATACCCACGCGCTCGCGCGCCACAGCATCGAGCAGCGGCGCGCACTCGGCAAGCGCCTGTTTGGTCCTAGGCTCGATCATAAAATCCAGACGGCAGGCAAAACGCACCGCGCGCAGCATGCGAAGCGCGTCCTCGTTAAAACGACGCTTGGGATCTCCAACAGCGCGGATGAGCTTACGCTCCAGGTCGCCCTGACCGTCGTAACGGTCGACAAGGCCGCGCTGGGGATGCCAAGCCATGGCGTTAACGGTAAAGTCGCGACGCGCCAGGTCGTCCTCGAGCGACGCCGCGCGCTCCACACTCTGGGGATGACGACCGTCGGTATAGAAGCCGTCCAGGCGGTAGGTGGTGACCTCAATGCGCTCGCCGTCGCAAATAGCCGTAATGCCACCGAATTTAATGCCTGATTCAACCACGGCGATATCCGCTGCCTCGAGCGCCGCTTTGGACTCCTGCCATAGGCCGCTGCAACACATGTCCACATCGTGGCTGGGACGCCCCATCAGGGCATCACGTACCCAACCGCCTACGTACCAAGCCTCAAGGCCGGCCGCCTCGAGCGCACGCAGGACACGGATGGAGGCATCGGTCGGCTGCGTACCGTTGAGCGAAACATTGCACATGCCTATGGCCTCCTGCGACTATCAAATTGGCTATCGATTGCGTCTGCAAGAAGTCTAGCAAGAAACAGCCTCCACTGCACACGCAAGTCCGATAAACAAAAACGCATCCGTCTTTGTCTAAGACGGATGCGAAATTATCGAACTATTCAGGCAATGTGCCGGAACTAGCAAACCTGACGGATTGCGATACCCTTCTGATACTCATCGACCTTGGCAAAATCGCCCAGACCCGGGCACTCGACCACGTTGGCGCCGGTGGCCATCGAGAGGCGCAGGGCATCCTCGACGCGCTCGGGGGCGTCGTGCCACACGGACAGGAAGGCGGCCAGCGAGGAGTCGCCCGCGCAGACGGTCGACAGCAGCTTGACGTCGAAGGTGCGGTTGGCAAACCAGATGTGCTCGCCGTTGGAGAAGTACGCGCCGTCGCCGCCGAGCGTCAGCAGTACATTCTTAGCGCCCTTGGCGTGCAGCTCGGCCATGGCGCCCTTGACGGACTCGTCGTCGCCACCGCTCACCTTAATGCCAAAGATGTCGAGCAGCTCGTCGTCGTTAGGCTTAATGAGCAACGGCTCCATAGCAATGAGGTCGGCCAGCTGATGGCTCGAGATATCGAGCACGAACTCGGCGCCCTTCGCCTTCACGCGACGCAGGACCTCTGCCAGGAAGCTCTCGGAGGTGTTGGGGGGCAGCGAGCCGCTGATAACCAGGCAGGTCATGTCATCGAGCGAATCGATAAGCTCAAACATCTCCTGCTCGTTGGCTTCGTTGATGGCAGCACCGGCGTTGACCATGTTGTACTCGGTGTCGGGACCGGCGTTGAGGAACACGTTAACACGCGTGATGCCGTCAGTCCACACGGGCTTGACGGGCACGCCCAGGGCCTCGGCGCCCTTAACGATATACTCACCCGAGAAGCCGGCGAAGAAGCCCAGGATCGTGGTGTCGACGCCGTAGTGGTCGAGCGTAAACGAAACGTTGAGACCCTTGCCGTTGGGGGTGTAGACAGCGTTACGGGTGCGGGTAACGGTGTTGGCGGACAAGCCATCGCAGGAGATGTTGTAGTCAATAGCGGGATTTGCAGTAAGCGTGTAAATCATGAATGTTCCTTTCACGAAGCAACGTGTTAATGAAAGTATATTCCACGCTTCGGCAAAAGGCTACAACAACTCGGTGAACGGTGTGGAACGCGTGAAGCGCGGCTCCGAGGTTCGAGTGGGACAAAAAACGGCGCCCCGGTCGAAACCGGGACGCCGTATGCGCACGAGTTTGTCGTGTTTCGCTTACTTGCGATCGAGCTTGCGAACGGCAACGCGCTTGCTGTACTCGTCGACGTGACCAAAGTCGCCGATGCCGACGGACTCAGCAACGTTGGCGCCGGTGGCCATGGCGAGCTTCATGGCCTCCTCGACGTTGTCGCGATCCCTGTACCACTTGTGCAGGAACGCAGCGAGGGTGCAGTCGCCGGCGCAGACGGAAGAGACAAGCTTGATGTTGAACTCACGCTTGGCATACCAGATGTCCTCGCCGTTGGAGAAGTAAGCGTCACCGCGGCTACCACGGGTGAGCAGCACGTTCTGGACGCCGGCCTCGTGAGCCAGCTTCATGGCAACGCGGACCTCGTCGTCGGTGTCGACCGGCACGCCGAAGATAGCCTTCATCTCGTGATGGTTCGGCTTAATGAGCAGCGGCTTCTTGTGAGCGAGCTCCTTGAGCTTGTCGGAGGACAGGTCCAGGACGACGTCGGCGCCACGGGCCTGAGCGTGCTCCATGACCTGAGCCAGGAAGTCGGGCGTAGCTTTGGGAGGCACGGAGCCGGAGACGATCAGGCACTCAAGGTCGCCCGCGGTGTCCAGGATGTTGTAGAGCTCCTCCTGATGCTGCGGCGTGATCGGAGCACCGGGGTTCAGGATGCCGTACTCGTGCTGGCCATCGTTGACGTAGGTGTTGATGCGCGTGATACCGTCGGTCCAGACCGGGCGGCAGAGGCAACCCAGGTTCATGACCTCCTCGACGATGAACTTGCCCGTGAAGCCGGCGAAGAAACCGAGCGCGACGGTGTCGACGCCCATCTTCTTAAAGGCGAAGGACACGTCGAGGCCCTTGCCGTTAGCCGTGTAGCTGGCCGAGCCGGTGCGGACGTTCTCGTCGGGCTCGAGCGGAGAGCTCGAAACCGTCATGTCGACAGCCGGGTTAGCGGTTAGCGTGTAGAACATTTACAGTACCCCCTGTATATGTGAGGGCCGCGTGGCCGGCCCATTCCAACCACGCGGTTACCTCTGATACCAAATTAGCGAGCTGCGGACTCGAGCAGTGCCTTGACCTCGGCAGCGGTGTTGCAGGCGAGCGCCTTCTCGGCGAGCTCGTCGCACTCGGCCTTGGTCCACTGGCTGATGGTCTTGCGGGCGCGCAGGATGGACGGAGCGCTCATCGAGAACTCCTCCAGGCCCCAACTGATCAGCAGCGGCTCGAGCAACGGATCGGCAGCGGCCTCGCCGCACATACCGACCATGATGCCGGCCTTCACGCCGCTCTCGATGATGTTCTTGAGCGAGCGGAGCACGGCGGGATAGTAAACCTGGTACAGGTTGGAGATGGTGTCGTTGCCACGGTCGGCGCACATGGTGTAGCCGATCAGGTCGTTGGTGCCGATGGAGAAGAAGTCGGCGACCTCGGCCAGGCGGTCAGCGAGCAGCGAGGCGGCAGGCGTCTCGACCATGATGCCAACCTCGATGTTCTCGTTGAACTTGCGACCCTCTTCGGTCAGCTCGGCCTTGCACTGCTCGACGAGTTCCTTGACAGCCAAGACTTCCTCGACGCAGGTGACGAGCGGGATCATGATCTTGACGTCACCAAAGGCGCTGGCGCGCAACAGGGCGCGGAGCTGGACCTTGTACTGATCGGGGTTGGCCAGGCAGTAACGCACGGCACGGAAGCCCATGAAGGGGTTCTCTTCCTTGACCATGTGAAGGTACGGAATCTCCTTGTCGCCACCCACATCGAGCGTGCGGATGATGACCGGAGCGCCCTTGAGCGCGCTGGCGACCTTACGGTAGGCGTTGAACTGCTCCTCCTCGGAAGGAAGCTCAGCAGAGTCCATGAACAGGAACTCGGAACGGAACAGGCCAATAGCCTCGGCATCGTGATCGAGCGCGTTGGGCACGTCATCGGGGTTGCCGATGTTGCAGGCAATGATCTTCTTGATACCGTCGGCAGTCACGGACGGCTTGCCGCGGAAGGCCTCGAGAGCCGCCTTCTCGGCAGCGAAAGCCTCGGCCTTGGCAGTGTAAGCGGCGAGCGTCTCCTCATCGGGATCGGCCTCGACGATACCCTTGCCACCGTCGACGACAACGGTCATGCCGTTGCGCAGTGCGGTGCAGCTGTTGGAAACCGAAAGGACAGCCGGGATCTCGAGGGCGCGCGCAATGATTGCGGAGTGCGACGTGCGGCCACCAGTCTCGGTGACGATACCGGCAACGTGGGCCTTATCGATCGTGGCGGTCATGGACGGCGTGAGGTCGTGCACGACAACGACGGTGTTCTCGGGCAGGACGGAGAGGTCGACGACCTCCTTGCCCAGCAGCTCGGCCAGAATACCGGTGCGGATGTCGGCGATGTCGGCCGCGCGCAGACGGAACATCTCGTCGTCCATGGACAGGAACATGTTCTCGAACATGGTCGAGGTGTCCATGAGCGCCTGCTCGGCGCAGGTGCCGCCGTCAATGGCGGCGTTGATGGCGTCGGTCATGCCCGGATCCTGAGCCAGGACAATGTGTCCGCTCATGATCTCGGCCTCGGCCTCGCCCACCGTCTCCTTCATGTGGTCGGCCTGAGCCTGGGTCTTCTCGCAGAAGACCGAAAGAGCGGTCTGATAGCGCTCCTTCTCTGCTGCCGAATCAGCAACCTCGTGCGGCTCAAACGTCAAGTCGGGATCGACGGCGACCATGACGGTGCCGATACCGATGCCCTCGGAAGCGTTGACTCCCTGATACATTCCCATTCCTCTCTCCGTGTCATGTGATAAAGCGTTTTGCCATATCCATGACAAAAGAGCGCAGCTACCTTAAGACAGGTCACTGCGCCCCCAAATATGAACTTAGTTGTTCAACATGCGACCCGTTTGAGTTCTACTCGCCAAGACCGCTCTTGATGAGCTCGATGGCAGCAGCCAGAGCCTCGGCCTCGTCGGCGCCGTCGCACTTGACCTCGACCTCGGTGCCGCAGGGGATACCAGCAGCCATGAGGGCCATCGGGGACTTGCCGTTGACCTCCTTCTCGGGGGTGACGACCGTCACGTCACAGGCGTACTTGCCCATGGTGGAGGCGAACAGACCAGCCGGACGCATGTGCAGACCCTGCGGATTGACGAGAGTAGCCTTCTCAGAAACCATAATTGACTCCTTTTTGTGTTTAACCCCTGTCATGCATGTGGCAGGAGTCAGATTCACGACGTTGTTTATATTAACTCACATCAAACGGTTTTTCATTGTGTTTCGCACGAATTGTTGGACAGTTGTCTGTTCTGTCCGCTTGCTCGCCCCGGACCCCGCGCGCGGACCCATGAGATTTCCTGCTCTACAGTCCTGCTCGCACGAAGAGCACATTAAGTGCTCTTCGGCTCGTGCGGAACTCGCGATAAATCTCATGGCCCCCGCGCGCGGGGTCCGGGGCGAGCAAGCTGCGGAAACTCGGTCGGTCCAAAGTAATATCGTGCGAACGGAATTCTGGCTGATGACTTGTTCGCGACAAAGACTCGATAGGCAGCCCACTCTATGCCCTTTTGTAAGTTGCGGTGAAATAGGGACTGAATTGGGGGTGAATCGTTTAAACAGTCCCCATTTCACCGTAACTTATGGGAGGGCATAGAAAAAGGCGGGGGCTCCTGGTGGAGTCCTCGCCTTTGTTACAGGGGGCGATGTTATTCGCGTACTGTGGGATTAGACCAGGCGGGCGTTGATCGTCTTGGCGATCTCGGCGGCGTCGGTGGAACCCTTGACGGTGGCACGGAAGTCCTCGTCCATGAGCGCCTCGGCGACCTTGGACAGGATCTTGAGGTGCGTGGTGCCAGCCTGTGCACCAGGGATGAGCAGAGCGATGGCCACGTTGACGGGAGCGCCGTCCATGGTATCCCAACCGGTCACGCCGGACTCGTCCTTAACGACGATGACGGCAGCCTCGGTAATGGCGTCGGACTTGGCATGCGGAATGGCGAAGCCCTCCATCATGCCCGTGGTGCCCTCGGCCTCGCGGGCCAGGAAGGCGTTCATCACGGCGTCGGCGTCGCTGGCGATACCGGCCTTGACAGCCTGGTTGGAAACGAAGCTCAGAGCCTCGTCACGAGAAGCGAAGTCCTCGGCGACAAAGACATTCTCAACCTTCACGAAGTCGGCAGCCTCGGCCTTGGGGGCCTCGACGGCAGCGGCCTTGGGGGCCTCAACGGGCTTGGCTGCAGGAGCGGCCTTCTGGTTCTTCTCAAAGTCGTACTTCTTGAAGCCCACGAACAGGATACCACCGACAACAGCGCCGATGAGGATAGCGAGGACCCAAAGCGGACCGTTCTCGACAACGGGCAGGACCAGGAAGCCACCGTGAGGCGCCGGATCGTGAACGTTGAACATAATGGTCAGGATCGAAGCGATAGAGGAACCGAGCATCATGATGGGCATGACCGGCCAGATGTTCTTGGTCATGAACGGAATGGCGCCCTCGGTGATGTGGGTGCAACCAAGGATGAGGTTGACGACACCGGCGTCGTGATCCTCCTGGCTGAAGTACTTCTTGCCGACAACGACGGCAAAGGTGGTGATCAGCGGCGGAACGATGCAGGCGGCGGAGACGGCAGCCATGAAGTTGGTGCCGAAGTTGTAGGTGTCGGTGCCAACACCGGCGGCCAGAGCCTCGGTGAGCATAGCGGTACCGGTGACGTAAGCAGCCTTGTTGACCGGGCCACCCATGTCAAAGGCACACATGCAGCCGATGGCAAGACCCAGGACAACGGCGCCAGAGGCGGACAGGCCCTTGAGAAAGTCCATCATGGCAGTGTTGATGGCAGCCATGGGGCCGGAGATGCCGAGCATGACCAGACCGACGATGGCGGTCGAGAACAGCGGGTACAGGAAGATAGCCTTGAGGCCGTCCAGGTTCTTGGGCAGACCGGCAAAGACCTTCTCGAGCAGCAGGATGACATAGCCAGCGAGGAAGCCGCCGACGATGCCGCCCAGGAAGCCGAAGCCCACGCCGGCGCCACCGGCGTCGATCATGCCGGTCTCGGCGTTAACAGGCAGGCCCTGAATGGCGATCATACCGGCAACAAAACCAGGGACGAGCGCCGGGCGCTTACCGATGGACTCGGCGATGTAGGCGGAAAGTACCGGAACCATGAGGTTCATGGCGATGCCGCCGATGATCTTGAGCATCGCAGCAAAGCTGTTGTAGTCAGACGCCGTCGAATCGAAGGACGTAATGCCCCACAGGAACGAGACGGCGGTCAGGACACCACCGGCAACGACGAAGACCAGCATATGGCTGACACCGTTCATAAGGTGCTTGTAGATGACGTGGCCGATGGACTCCTTCTCCTCGGTCTCGTCCTCGACATCGGCAGCGACTGCAACCGTGCTGTCGCCCTTGGCGGCGAGCGCGCGGTCAATCAGCTTACCGGCGGCCTCAACGGACAGGGCCTTGGAAACACCGACGGAAACCATGGGCTTGCCGGCGAAACGCTCAGCCTGGACATCCTTATCGGCTGCGACGACGACGGCCTTGGCACCGGCGATCTCGCTCTTGGTGAGCTCGTTCTCGACACCGACCTGGCCATGGGTCTCGACCTTAATGGTCAGACCTCGCTCGGCAGCTGCCTTCTCCAGCGCCTCCTTCGCCATGAAGGTGTGCGCGATGCCGGTCGGGCAACCGGTGGCGGCGATGATGTCAAACTTAGCCATGTGTCCCTCCTTTTTAAGTTTTGCGCCCGCAGGCGCTCCCCTACACGCGCGTCCTTGCGCGCTTTTCCACAACTGAAAGATACCAACCTACCGTCCGCGTGAGAAGAGACAAGGCGCAATTCTCCGGTGAAAGGTTCTTTCATAACCGTAAACGGTAGGTGAAAGTTTACCATCAACACTTGAAACGGCAAGGTGTATCTTGTTATTGAAAATCCCCCTATACTATGACATTACAAAACGATTCCGATTTTCATGCCAACCAGGAGCCATCCATGACCGATAGTAGCAAGAGCGCACTTTCCCTCATTAGTACCCATCAGGGATACAGCGAGTCCGAGCAGCGCATTGTCGACTATATATTGGAGCACCAGTCCGAGGCGCCACGCCTCACGGCGGCTCAGCTCTCGCGCGCCGCCGCCACGTCCGAGGCGACCGTTTCGCGCTTCTGCCGCAAGCTTGGCTTTGGCAGCTTCCGCAGCTTTCAGTTTTCGTTGGCGAGGGATTTGGAAAGCCAGCGCAACGAGGGCCTGACTGACGAAGTCTCGCTCGACAATATGGAGCAGAGCCTTAAGAACATCCTGGCTGCCAAGGTGAGCGAGCTTAATGCGACCATCGACGGGATCGACCACGATACGTTGGCGGCTGTTGTGCATGCCCTTAAGCATGCAGGGGTTATTGAGTTTGCGGCTGTGGGCAATACGAACGCGGTCGCGCTCGATGCGACATTTAAGTTTTCGCAGCTGGGCCTTCGCTGCATGGCGAGCACCATCAGCGAGACCTCGATCGGGTTTGCGCTCACGCTACGCCCCGGCGACGTCATCGTGCTCATCTCAAACTCCGGCAAATCGCGCCGACTGAATCGCATGGCAAAAGCTGCTCGCGACTGCGGTGCAACCGTAGTCGTCATCAGCAGCGACAGCAAATCCCCGCTCGCACGCCTGGCAGACTATACTTTTAATACCGTCAACCACGAGGCGTTGCTGACGACGGGCGACTTTGCGTTCTCCAAGATCAGCGCCACGATGATCATCGAAGTTATCTACAACTTCCTGCTGCCCGAGATTGAAGACGCTCGCGAACATATCAGCTACTACGAGGAGCTCATCCAGCCGGACAAGGTCGTTGAGTAGGTAAATTGGGGAGCCGATAGACGCCTCTCGTCACGAAACACGCCCATTTACTACGTTTTAACCGCAACCGCCAACCATACACCCAAAATAGAGAAAACCGCAGGCGTTCTACCTGCGGTTTTCTTTTTGCAATTCTTGGCGTGGTTGCCGATGCCCTACCAAACGTAGTAGATGGACCCGTTTCGGGGCGGCCGGGTTAGACATGCATGTGGCGGCTCGGCCTAGGCACGCGCCTCCGCAAGCATCTGCCTGGCGTGCGCCAGGCTTGCCTCGGACTGATCGCCGCTGAGCATGCGGGCGATCTCGGCGGTACGCGCTTCGCCAGTTACCTCGTCCAAATGCGTCTGGGGAACATCGCCCGATTCCTTGCTGACGACATAATGCTTGTCAGCCATGACGGCGACCTGCGCCAGGTGGGTTACGACGATGACCTGATGCGTGGCGGCAAGATCGGCCAGCACACCAGCAAGAGCACGAGCCGTGGAACCACCGACACCGGCATCGACCTCGTCAAATACCAGTGTGTCGACGCCGTCAGCATTACCCAAGACCACCTTGCTCGCCAGCATAACGCGACTGAGCTCGCCGCCCGAGGCAATGCGGCGCAGAGGGCGCGGCGTCAATCCGGCACCGCTGCGATACAGAAGCTCGTAGCTCGAAGGGCCCGCGGGTGTCCACTCAGCGCGAGGGAGATCGCGGGACTCCCAGACCAGCTCAGCGCCGCCCATTTCCAGGCGTGCCATCTGACGGCCCACCTCGTGACAAAAACGCGGGGCTGCCGTATTGCGTGCGCGCTTAAGCGCCTTGGCAGCAGCGAACAGTTCGCGCTCCGCCGCGCCAAGTGCCTCGCGTGCCTTCCTAATCTGCTCGTCACCATCGTCCACCAGCGATAACAACTCCCGCGAGCGGTCACGCATGGCAAATACATCGTCCATGGTGGGACCCCACTGCCGCAGAAGTCCCTTAAGGTCGGAATACCGCTCGCGCATGCGAGCAAGCTCGCGAGGATCGAACGCAACGCCATCGCGATAAGCACGCAGCTCGTTGGCGCAATCCTCGAGTGAGATGCAGGCATCCGAAAGTGCGTCGGCGATGTCACCCAGTTTGCGATCGACGGTAGCCATGCGCGACAGTTCTGCCACGGCGCCGTTCACGGCATCGAGCGCTCCCCCTTCGGAAGTAAGCGATGCATGGGCATCGTTGGCCGTCGCCACCAGCACCTCGGCATGCTCGGAGCGCGGCAGCAGCTCCTCGAGCTCCTCATACTCACCCGGCTTGGGGTCAACCTCGGCGATACGCTCCAGGGCGAAGCGCGCCTCCTCGACGCGACTCCCCTGCGCTCGCGACGCCTCCTCTACGCGACGGACCTCCTTGGCAGCCGCACGCGACGCCTTAAAGCAGACACGGTACTTTTCCAGCGCCTCAAGCGCAGAGCGACCAGCCCAGGCATCGACCATGGCAACATGATGTGCCGGATCGAGCAGGCGCTGATGTTCATGCTGGCCGCACAGATCCATCATCACGCCGACGCGCTCGGAAAGCTCGCGCACGCTGGCAATGCGACCGTCAATCTTCACGCGGCTGCGGCCCTCGGCAGAAAGGCTACGCTGTACGGTGAACCCCTCCGTGTCGTGCGGACCGTCGAACAGGCGCGCCTCGACGCTCGCCAGCGCCTCGCCCTCGCGCACCGTCGACGAATCCGCGCGCTCGCCCAAAATAAGCTTGAGGGCCGAGAGCAGCGCGGTCTTGCCGGCGCCGGTCTCGCCGGTCAAAACCGTTAGGCCCGCACTCGGAACCAACGTCGCCTCGCGAATGAGCGCGATGTTGGAAACCTGCAGCTCATCGATCATGGCGCACTCCATAGAACACGCGGCTCACCGAGTTATAGAAGCTTTCGGGACCGTAATCGAGCAGCAGCACGTCGCCGGGACCACGGCGCACGGCCACGCTCTCGACCGTGCCATCGCAGGTAATAAACTGTCCGTCGATGGCAATGGCCGGCACACTCGGGCGATCATCGGACATAAAGATCTCGACGACATCACTCGGCGAGGTCAAAAAAGCGCGAGCCTGAATGGTATGCGGGGCGATGGGCACACAGACCATACCCGTGTAATCGGGGCTGACAATGGGACCGCCGGCGGAAAGCGCGTAGCCGGTGGAGCCGGTCGCCGTCGATACGACCACACCATCGCCGCGCAGGCGATCAATATGATGGCCGGACACCGTGATGTCAAACTCAACCATATCGGACAGGGGGCCGCGCGTAAGGGCCATATCGTTGAGGGCAAACGTGCGCACGACATCCTTCGTGCCGTCTTCGCGCACGGACACGATATCCGCGGCGATGGTGGCGCGGCGGCTCACGTGGAGCTCGCCGGACAGAGCATCGCTCACGACCTGCAGAATGTCGCGCTCCTCGGGGCTCGCAGCAGTTAAAAAGCCCAGGTGACCATAGGAAAGACCAAGGATAGGAATCTCGCGATGGTTGAGGATGCGGGCAGCGCGCAGCAACGTACCGTCGCCGCCGAGTGTAATGACCAGATCTGAGCCGTCAATATCAGGCGTGCTTTGAATCTTCGATCGCTGATCGGCCGCCCATGCGACCTCGTAGCCTTGGCGCGAAAGCCAAAGCTCGAGCATCAGGCCGCTCTCGACCGCCTCTTGCTTGTAGTAATTGGGAACCAGAAAGACCTTCATAGCGTTGCAGCTTTCTCGCTCAAAGCCGATACCTGGGATTGCAGCTCATCGTCGGCGCGCTCCCCGGGGACAAACCTTGTGCCGTACAAGAAAAACTCAACGTTGCCCTTAGCGCCATGGATGGGCGACACGCACACGTCAAGCGGGAACAGGCCCTTGGCGGCAAAAAGCTCAATCGCCGCCACGAGCGTATCGCGGCGGACGGCGGGGTCGGTCACGATACCGCCCTCGCCCACCAGCGCAGCCGGCGCCTCAAACTGGGGCTTTACGAGCGTGCAGAACGAACCCGAAGGCTTCAGGCACGCCAGCACGGCGTCGATGATATTCGCGATGCTGGTAAACGAGACATCACACACAGTCAGGTCGATGGCGCCGGCATAGCCAAGCTCAGGCAGCTGCGTCACGTTTGTGCGCTCATGCAGCGTCACGCGATCGTCCTGACGCAGCGACCAATCAAACTGGGCACGGCCCACGTCCACCGAGACAACGGTCGCAGCTCCGCGCTTGAGCAGGCAATCGGTAAAGCCGCCGGTAGAGCAGCCCACATCCAGACAGGCAAGGCCCGTCGGATTGATGCCAAATGCATCGAGCGCGCCTTCGAGCTTAAGCCCGCCGCGGCCAACATAGGGAATGCGCCCCTTCACGTGCAGCGGCAGGCCCGGGGTCACCTTAAGGCCCGGCGAAGTCAAGCGCTCGCCGCCACTCGAGACCAAGCCGGCCATAAGAGTGCGAAGGGCATCCGCGCGATCGGCGCAGATGCCCTGTGAAATCAGTTCGTCATCGAGACGCACGCGTTTCATGAATGCCATCAACCATTCGTATCCGGAGATGCGGCCTAGCTATCCTGGGATTCGTTTGCCGCATCCTCATCGTATTCCTGCTCGAGCTTATCGGCCTCACGAGGCGTCAGCTCAAACTTGTCGACCATATCGACCGCGCGGGAGCCCAGCTCAATCGCCTCGTCAAACAGATCGAGTGAACGCTCCAAGGACGTATCCTTGGAGCGAACGGTAGCGATGATCTGGTCCAGACGGTCCGAAATCTCATCAAAGTTGCGGACGGAACCCTCTGGCATGGCTACTCCTCGACGGAGTCGACATCAGTCTCGGCGGCGTCCGCGCCCTCGGCCAGCACACCAGCCTCAGCCTGGGCAACCGCAACTTTAGCGGCAGCCTCGGCAGTCTGGGCCTCCTCGCGAGCGCGATCCTCGGCGAGCAGCTCTTGGTACAAGTCCTCGCCCGGTAGCTCCTCGCTGCGAGCGATCTTGCCCAGCACGCCGTTGACGAACGACGCGGACTGGTCGGTGCCATAGGCCTTGGCGAGCTCGACGGCCTCGTTGATCACGATGGCGTCCGAGACCTCCTCGTCGGTGAGGAAACGCATCTCATAGACGGCGATACGCAGCAGATTGCGGTCGGCGCCGGGCATGCGCATAAGATCCCAGTTCTTGGCGACGGCGCGCAGAGCGCAGTCGATGCGGTCGATATGCTCGTAAGCACCGCGGCACAGCTCCAGCGCATAGGGGTCGAGGGGACCCTTCGAGATCAGGAAATCGCCCTCGAGGACGCGCTCGAGCGGGCTGTCCGTGGCCTCGGCCTGGAACAGCAGCTGCAACGCCTGACTGCGGGCAAGCGTACGCCCGCGATAAACCTTAAGGCTCAAAGGTTACTCCTTGGGGAAAACGAGGCCGTCGATGCAAACGTCAACGCGCTCGACCTCGACGCCCACCTGGGCATCGATGGCAGCGACCACGGCGGCGCGAACGGCCTCGGCGAGTTTCTTGAACGGATAGCCAAAGAACACCACGACGCGCACGGTGAGCGCGAGCTTGTCACCGACAACCTCGGCCTCGACCGCCGGCTCGGAAGCCGGGGCCTTGGACGAGAGCATCATGGAGACAAGGTTGGTGGCAAGGTCCTTGACGCCCACGGAGGCGATGCCCTCGACATCCGTGACGGCGCGCGAGACGATGGCGGTCAGAACATCGGGCGAAATGCCGATGCCGTCAATCTTGATTTCCTGGGGCATGAGTCCTCCTAGAAGAGTTGGTTGCTAGACGCGGGAGACGAACTTGCCGTCGCGGGTGTCAACCTTGATGACCTCGCCCTCGTTGAGGTACATGGGGACCTGGATGACAGCGCCGGTGTCGATCGTGGCCGGCTTGGTGGAACCCTGGACGGTGTCGCCCTTAAAGCCCGGGTCGGTCTGGACGATGGTGGTCTCGATGAACATCGGCGGAGTCACGCCCATGAGCTCATCGTCGGCGAAGAGCAGCTGGCAGATGTCGTTCTCGCGCAGCCACTTGGAGTTCTCGCCCACCATGTCCTCGGGAACGGGAACCTGCTCATAGGATTCGTTGTCCATGAAGATGTAGTCGGTGCCATCGTTGTAGAGGTACTGGAACTCACGGGTGGTGAGCATGACGCTCTCGAACTTGGTGCCGGCGTTGCAGGTGTTCTCGACGACGCGGCCGCTCTTGATGTCGCGGGTCTTGTAGCGCACAAACGCGCCGCCCTTGCCCGGCTTGACATGCTGGAACTCGACGATGGTGTAGACCTTGTCCTTAATGCGGAGACCGAGGCCGTTCTTGAAGTCGGCGGTAGAAATGGTAGGCATAGCGACCTTTCTTGTTATGGGCAGAACGCACAAGCGTCCAAATTACATACGAGCGAAATTATACACTTGCAGACGGCGCCTGCAGCGAGCGCATAAAAAGAGAACGCGGGGCGTCCGAATTGCTCCGGAGGCCCCGCCCCAAACTATCTACCGAAGTAGACTAGCAATCGATGACGTGAAGGTCATGCGGCGTCTTGGTGAAGGGCTCGTAGCCGTTCTCGGTGACCACGCCGTAGTCCTCCAGGCGCACACCGCCCACGCCGGGCAGGTAGACGCCGGGCTCCATGGTGATAACCGAGCCGACCTCGATGATATTCTTGCTGCGGTTGAAGTTGGGCAGCTCGTGGATGTCAATGCCCACGCCGTGGCCCAGACCATGGTTGTAGTAATCGCCATAGCCGGCATCGCCAATGATCTTCTTGGAAAGCTTGAAAATGTCGTTGCCCTCGACGCCCGGATGGATGGCGGCGACGCACTCCTCGTGCGCACGGCGCACGAGCGCGTACAAGTCGAGCTGCTCCTGCGTGGGCTCGCCCATCACGACGGTACGAGTCATGTCGGAGCGGTAGTCGCAATAGCCCGCGCCATAATCCATGAGAACGAAGTCGCCCTTCTCGATCACGCGGTCGCTCGGGACGGCATGCGGGTTGGCGGTGTTGGGGCCGCTCGCCACGATGGAGCCGAAGGCCAGGCTGTCGGCGCCGTTGGCGAACATAAAGTTCTCGAGCTCGTTGCGAACCTGCTTCTCGGTCATACCGGGCTTAATATAGCCGAGCATGTGCTGGAAGGCGGCGTCGGTAATCGACTGCGCATGGCGCATGAGCTCGATCTCCTCGGCGTCCTTGATGGCGCGCATCTTGCGAATGTCGTCATGCATCAGCGGCAGCATGCAGGCGACGGAACGATCCTCAAGGCCACGCTGGATACCCTGGTAGAAGTTGATCTGCATGTCGTCCTCGACAGCGCAGACACGGCACTTGTTAGCCGCGATCTTGCCGGCGACCCAACCGGGGATGGTGCCCTCGTCCATGTCGTAGACCCAGGGGCTGCCGGCGGACGTGTTCTCCTCAAAGCTGTTGAGATAGCGTGAGTCGGTATGGAACAGGCACTGGTCGGCCGTAATAAATGCAGCGTGCGGGAACTCGAAGGTGTAGTCGAAGACGCCCTTCACGCCCGTGAGCCAACGAAGGTTGGCCTCGTCGCGCACGACGATAGCGTCGTAGCCGCGCTCAGCCATCAGGGCACGGACACGCTCGATACGACCGGCAGGACCGGCAGCAAACTCAGACATGCAGATTCCTTTCTTATTGTCCTCATAAAAGCGGGACGGGCCTCGATCGAAAGATGGAATCGCGCGCGATTCGCAACCGATTGGAAACCCGCCCCTCAACATGATACGAAAGACGATGTATGTCAATAAATCCTAGAGAAGTTCTTTGCGAGAAGCCAAGTATGCGTGAGCATGGCGGTCGAGAACCTCGTCCTCAACGCTCGTTAGACGAATGGCGCCGAGCGCCGCGGGCAGCGGCAACATGCTGCGGTTCGAGCGAACAAACTGCTGCCTGCGGAACTCCTCGATATATGCGGCAGGCTCCAGATCGAAGGCAAGCTCCTCGATACCAAAGTCCTCCAGGCAGTCATCGACCTCAAAGACGTAATCGATATCAAAGTCGCAGGCATCATGTGCTAGGCGCGCCTCAAAGCGCATCCCCTCGGACAGCAGCTGGTAGGCAGGAACCTGCACCGCGGCCTTGCCCAGGCAGACGCGCAGAGTACGCTCCCCCGTCTTGCCAAAGTCTAGAGCGTGGCGGGCGCTGGGATTCGTAGCCATCAGTACGTCCTTACGGGCAGTCTGAGACCACTGAACGGCATTGACGAGCGCGACCTCCTCGCCCGCGAGAATCTCGGGGACGGTCTCGGTAAACTGATTCCAGCGGGACTTGCTGCTCGAAAGCATGGTGCCAACAAGTACCACATAGCCAAGTTTGAGGTCATCGGGGTCCGCCTCGCGAACAAGATCAAGGTCACACACGACCAACCCCGGCTCGGGACGGAACGCGATAGCGGGAAGCGCATTCGCCGACGAGGCAACGAGCGGCCTCATGGTCGTCGCGACCGTGAGCATGGCGTCAAACGTCGTCGGCAGCAAGGCGCACTCGGTGCGACCGCACCACTGATTGGCACACCAGCAAACGACTGAGCAGGTCGCCGTGTCGCCGACAGCGACAACGAGATCATCGCAGGTAATGCCGTTAGCCGACAGCGCGCCAAAGATGGTATCGGCATCGACCAGCGTAGCACCGGCAGGCGAAACCTCGAGGACGAGCGGCGACACGGCAAAACCGGCGTCAACCAGTGCATGCTCGACAACCTCGCCAAAACGCTCGGATGTGGCGTCGTTCCAAACCACCATCGCACGCTTAGGCTTGCCCACAGCCGAGGCAAACATGCGCGACAGCTCCTCGAACGCCCCCAATCCGACGCGGACATCGACACTGCGGTTTTGGAAATTGATAAGTTGACGGCGAATCATAGCAGTCCACGCTCCAAAAGCATCTCGGCACAAAGGTAGGAAACGTCCTCGAAGGACTTGTTGCGAATATCAAGGGTAATATCGGCCGCCTGGCGATACAGCGGACGGCGATGCTCAAACAAGCGCGCAGCGTGCTCGGGCGAGCGGAAATCGGGCCGGGTATCGGAGCGACGAATCTGGCGCAACGAGTCCTCAAAGTCGCCTTCGAGGTACACGCATGTACCCATCTCGTGCATCAGCTCAATGTTCACCGGCGTCTCGACGATGCCGCCTCCGCACGATACCAGCAGGCTGCGCTCGCTTTGAAGCGAACGGAGTGCCGAGGTCTCGAGCTCGCGAAAACGATCCTCGCCCTCGGTCTCAAATATCTCGGTCACCGACTTGCCGCATCGACGCACAACCAAGCGATCGGTATCGATGAATCGACGCTTGAACATAGTGCCCACATTGCGCGCAAGCGTCGACTTGCCCGCGCCCAAAAAGCCGATAAAGAAGATATGGTCGCAGCCGTGTTTGATGTGCTGGGACATGGCGAAACCTATTCCTCGCAGGGAAGGTCGCGCAGGGCCCGGCGCTCAAAGATACGGAAGATCTGCGTGTACCACAGGTCCTGGGTTGCCTGCGGCTTGACCAGAATGGTGTCAACGCCGGCAAAGTTACCGCTCCACACGTCAGTGTAGAGCTGATCACCGATCAGTACCGCCTCGTCGGCCGTGGCGCCGAGGCGCTGAAGACCCGCCTTGAGGGCAAACGGCGCCGGCTTCATGGCGTGGCTAATGGCCTCGAGTCCCAGCTCGCGTGCAGAGCTCATGACCTGGTCGCGATGCCAGTTGTTGGACACCATGCACAGCTTAAAGCCTTTGGCGCGGGCGGCGTCAAGCCAAGCGGAAACCGCGGCGGGAACCTGCTCGGTGTCGCGCGGCACCAGGGTGTTATCGCGATCGAGCAGAATGGCGCGTTTGCCGTCGGCCCACAGGGTATCAAGGTCGATGCGATCGACCGAGGCAACGTATCGTTTGGGGCTAAAAATCCTCATGCTAATTCCAAGACTGTTGATGCTCTTCGTAGGTTTGCGAGAAGTACTCCTCGTCCTGTGTAATGTAGAAATACAGGTCATCGGAGTCGGTCGGCTCAAGGGTGGCCTTGAGCGCCTCGAGCGACGGAGAGCAGATGGGCGTGGGCGGCAGGCCCTCGTGCTTATAGGTGTTATACGGGCTATCGCTCTGCAGGTCGTCGGCGGCAACCTCGCCGCCGGTGACATACATCATGGTCGCATCGCTGTTGAGATAACGCAGACCGTCGAGCTTGCCGGCAAGGCGGTTGTAAAAAACCGAGGCCACGTGCGCACGTTGATCGGCGTTGAGGCCCTCGCGCTCAACAATAGAGGCCAAGTTGACGATGTCGTAGTCGGACATCTCCACACCGTAGCGTTCCTTGATCTTCGCCTCGCAGCTCGCAAAGTCAAGCGACTTGTACTCGGTCTTAAACTGATCGAGCATGGCGCGAATCACATCATCGGCCGTCGGCGAATCGCCCAGCGAATAGGTCTTGGGGAACAAGAAGCCCTCGAGCGAATCATTGGCCGCGCCCCTAAGGAAGCTATAGTCGTCCACGTAGTTGGAGGCCTTGGCCTGGTTGAGGAAGTCTTCCTTAGAGATGCTATTGTAGACCTGGGCCACACGGTCGGCGACTTGATCGACCGTCAAGCCCTCGGGAATCGTCAGCGCATTGGAGCCAGCGTTGGGGCCTTCCATGAGTTGCTGAACCACCTTAGTCGCGTCCATGAGCGTGGTGAACGAATAAGTACCAGGCTTGAGCGACATATCGGCGTTGAGCTTTTTCACCGCCGCATAGTAATCCTTGGGATTTTCGACGATATGGTTCTCAGAGAGAATCGAGGCGATCGTATCGCCCGAAGCACCGTCAGGAATGGTCACCGTAACCTGCTGACCAGCCGTGACCTTCGAATCCTCACCGACAAAGAAGCCCTTGACGGCCGGCACGACAAAGAAAACGATCGCGACAAGCGCTAGCACGGCGGCGACGACGCCGATAATCATAGGCACCGGGGAGCTTTTCTTTTGGGCACCGCGACGAGCATGCGTGTTGTAGCTCGATCGCGTGGCCGGAGCAACGCCGTGCGAACCGCGAGCGTGATGCGAATGCGATTGGGGGGCCTGTGCTCGCTGGGTAGGTGCCTGCTGCTTAAAGCGGGTACCGCCTGCAGGCTGGGCCGTACGAGCAGTGGGCTGTCGAACCGTCCGCTGAGCAGGTTGAGCCAAACGAGAGGAGGACTGCACCGGGCGCGCGGCAGGCTGAGCTGCGCGCTGCGTCGGCTGTGCCGGACGCTGGCCAGGCTGGGCAGGGCGCGGCACAGGCTGACGTGTACGAATCGGCTGGCGCGGATCGGAAGCGCTAGGCATGCGAGACCTCCTCGTTTTTACGATCAAGCCATGTCTGCAAAAACAGGCTGGCGGCGATCATGTCAATCTTGCCTCTCATCTGTTTTTCGTTGAGGCCCTGCTCGCGCAGGATGCGTTTGGCCTCTTGCGAGGACAAGCGCTCGTCCTCAAACTCCAGCGGAAGTTCGAGCTTGTCGGCAATCTTTTGGGCCACGGCGGCAACGCGCTCGGCCTGGGGGCCGGGCTCACCGGCCATGGTCAAGGGACGTCCGCTTACCAGGATATCGGGCTCATAGTCCTCGACCAGGTAGCGAAACGTCTTGGCCATACCGGTGACCTCGGCAGCCGGAAGCACCTTGACAGGCATCGCCATCTTGCCATCACGGCTCGAGACGGCAATACCGATCCTGGTCTCCCCTATGTCCAGCGCGAGCGCGACCACAGCGACTTCTTAGGCGCCGAGCGCGGTCTTAGCGGCCGCGAGGGCATCGGCAATACCGGCGGCGTTCTTGCCACCGGCCTGGGCCATGTTGGGACGGCCGCCACCGCGACCATCGACCAGGCCCGCGATCTGCTTGATCACGTTGCCGGCGTGGAAACCGGCCTTCACGGCGTCATCGGAACCGGCGGCGAGCAGCGCAGGCGTGCCCTTCTCGGTCACGCTGGCGACGACGCAGGCGACAGGGCCGGCGACCTTCTGGTGCACGGTATCCCAGACGTTGCGCAGGTCAGCAGCCTCAAGGCCCTGGAGCTCAGCGACAACGAGCTTGTAACCGTTCAGCTCGACAGCGCCGTCGATGGCGCCGGAAATGGCATCGGAGGAGCCACCGGTCAGAGCCTTCTTGAGCTTATTGGACGTCTCGCGCAGGTCGGCCTGCAGGTTCTCCACGCGAGCGGGAACCTCGTCCGCGCGGCACTTGAGCGCAGCGGCAGCGGCGTCAACAAGTGCCAGGCGGTCGGCCATGTAATCGAGAGCGCCCTTAGAGGTCACGGCCTCGATACGACGGACGTTCGAGCCCGTAGAGGACTCGGTAATGATCTTGAACAGGCCGATCTCGGCGGTATTGGCGGCATGGGTGCCACCGCAGAGCTCGCGGGAGAACGGCTGGTCCTCGGCGCCCACGGAAACGACGCGGACGACGTCGCCGTACTTCTCGCCAAACAGGGCAACAGCACCGGCGGCCTTGGCCTCATCGATGCCCATAACGCGGGTCACAACCGGCTTGGAAGCGAAGATCTGCTGGTTGACCAGGTCCTCGACAGCCTTGAGCTGCTCGGAAGACAGAGCCTCGAAGTGCGTGAAGTCAAAGCGCAGGTGCTCGGGCGTCACCAGCGAGCCGGCCTGGGAGACATGCTCGCCCAGAACCTGCTTAAGCGCAGCGTCGAGAAGGTGGGTGGCGGTGTGATTGCGGCGCAGGAAGCCACGGCGCTCGGCGTCGAGCGCGGCGGTCACGGTAGCACCGACGGTCAGCGTGCCCTCGGCAACGTGCGCGACGTGAGCATACAGGCCGTTGTGGTTCTTGGTGTCGGCAACGGCCAGAACAACGCCCTCGGCGGAAAGCTTGCCGGCATCGCCCTGCTGGCCACCCATCTCGGCATAGAACGGGGTGCGGTCGAGCACGACCTCAACATCCTCGCCGGCAGCAGCGGACTCGACGGACTCGCCGTTGCGCACGATGGCGACAACCTTGGCGCCCTCGATGGCGTCGTTGTCATAGCCGTCGAACTCGGTCGCGGCAACCTTGTCGGAAAGCTCGACCCACACGTCGTTAAAGCTACCCCAGGCATCGCCCTTAGCGTTGGCGCGGGCACGGGCCTTCTGGTCCTCCATGCAAGCGGTAAAGCCATCCATGTCGACGTCGTGACCGGCGGTGCCGGCGATCTCGACAGTCAGGTCAATGGGGAAACCAAAGGTGTCGTGAAGCTTAAAGGCAACATCGCCCGGAAGGACAGCGCCGTCGGCGAGCGCGGCCAGGGCCTCGTCCAGGTAAACGCGGCCGTTGTCGAGCGTCGTTGAGAAACGCTCCTCCTCGGAGGCGACGATGCCCTTAACGAGCGCGACGTTCTTGAGCAGCTCGGGATAAGCCTCGCCCATCTGAGCGTTGACCTCGTCGATAAACTTGGTCAGGAAGGCGCCCTCGATACCCAGCAGACGACCGTGGAACACGGCACGACGGAGCAGGCGGCGCAGGACGTACTCGCGACCCTCGTTGCCGGGCAGGATGCCGTCGGAGATCATAAAGTCGACGGCACGGGAGTGGTCGGCGATGATGCGCAGGGAGCGGCTGGCACCGGAGTAATCGTCGGCGTCATAGGTCTTGCCGCTGATCTTCTCACCGAGCTTGATGAGGTGCTGCATCAGATCGCCGTCGTAGTTAGCGGTCTTGTGCTGCATGATAGCGGCCATGCGCTCCAGACCCATGCCCGTATCGAGGTTGCGGTGCGGCAGCTCCGGCATGGAGCCGTCCTCCTGGCGGTCGTACTGGGTAAACACGAGGTTCCAGAACTCAAGGAAGCGGTCGCAGTCGCAGCCAGGCTTGCAGTCGGGGCTGCCGCAACCGACCTCCTCGCCCATGTCAAAGTAGATCTCGGAGCACGGACCGCAGGGGCCGGTGGGGCCAGCGGCCCAGAAGTTGTCGTCCTCGCCCAGGCGGGAGATGTGATCCTCGGCAACGCCCAGAGAGCGCCACACGTCGTGGGTCTCGTCGTCTTCGGTAAAGACGGTGAAGTACAGGCGGTCGAGCGGCAGCTTGAACTCCTTGGTGATGAGCTCAAAGGCCCAAGCGCAGGCCTGCTGCTTGGAGACGCCGCCAAAGGAGAAGTCGCCGAGCATCTCAAAGAAGGACAGGTGACGGCCGTCCTCACCGATGCAATCGATGTCGTTGGTGCGGACGCACTTCTGGCAGGAGATCGCGCCGATCTCCTTCATGGTCTTCTTGCCCTGGTAGTACTCCTTAAACTGATTCATGCCGGCGTTGGCAAGCAGCAGCGAAGGATCGTCGGGGACGAGGGACGAAGAAGGGTAGAGCTTAAGACCGCGCTCCTCAAAGAAATTGAGGAACTTAGAGCGGATCTCGGCCGTAGTCATTGACGGGTAGTCAGCACTCATAGAGGGAATCTCCTCGGTTTCACATCGAAACAGTTCAAACGTAACGATATTACCATCCCACCGCGCAAGTGCAAAAAAGAGGGCCGGCACAATGCCGGCCCTTCAGCGAAATTGCATGTTAGCGCGTATGAATGTTAACGCGAATTACCCCGCTACTTGTCGTCATCGTCCATGGAACCGTCGATGCCGGTTTTGGTGTCGTCATCCGTGTTGGAATCGTCATCCTTGGCGAAGGGGTTCTTGAAAAAGCCTGTCGCATCGGGCTGCAGGTCCGAAAGCTTGATCCAAGGATTATCGAGCTCGGGCTTGGGCATAGCTTTAGCCTCGGGCGCAGTCTCGTTACCGATGAGCTCGGACTCATAGATGAACGTATCGTCCCCAAGCGCGTCGTAGGCGGCGACCGGGTTGCCCTCGGCATCGCGATACGGCGTGCCCTTAAACACAGCGCCGTCATAGGCCACAAGTTGGCGGCCGGTCTCATTCTCGAAGTAGTACACGAAGATACCTTTGAGGGCCGCACACAGCGGGATAGCAATAATCATGCCGATGGGGCCCATGAGTGCCGAGCCAATAACGAGCGCCGTGAGGCTCATGATGGGATGCACCTGCACCGAGCTCTGCATGACCTTAGGCGAAATCACGTTATCGGTGACGTTTTGCGCAACCATCGTCACGATGAGCGTCCACAACGCCAACATGGGGCTGAACATGAAACCGAGCACTGTGGCGATTGCCGCGCTCACCCAGGGGCCGACGACCGGAACCAAATGCATGATGCCGGTAAAGATAGCCATGAGCGCCGCATACGGATGGCCGATAATCATAAAACCGATAAAAGCGAGGAAACCACCGCAGATGGACGTCACGACTATACCGCGCATGTAGCCGCCGACAGAGCGAGAAAGGATGGCGACCATAAAGCGGTACGAGGTCTCCTTCTCCTGACCGATGATGGTGCAAATCTCGTGGTGCATGCGAGGGTAGTCGCAAGCCATCCAGTAGGCAAGCACCAGACCAAGGAAGATCACGAACAGCTGCGAGGCCGTATTGGTGATGAGCGGGAACACACCGCGGCCAAGCTCGGCAGCGATCTGAGACACATACTTCGATGCCACGGTAACCAGCGACGAAAGATTATCGTCCAAATACTCCATGAGCGGCGTGTTGTTGAGCGTCTTGACATGCGAGACCATCTCGTTGAGGTCGCCACCCGCAACACGAAGCTGCTCAGGCAGACGGCTCAGGACTTCCATGATCTGACCAAAGAGAATCGGCGACAAGATGCAAACGACACCGACGAGTACGGCAACAACAACAATAAGCGCGATAAGCGAACCGATGCCGCGATTCACGCCATGGTGCTCGAGCCAGTTGGTGATCGGGGACATCACAAAAGCAATGATGGAGCCAACGGCAAGGAACTCAATAACCGGTGCCAGGATGCCCATAAGGTTAAAGATGACAGCAGCAATAACAATGCAGCCGACAACAGCCCAAATGCGCAGCGTCAGAATGCGGGTGTCGCGCAGCGCGCGATCGGTTTGTTGGGGATGCTCACTCATGAACGAACCATCACTCCGTCGGGGTCGATCTTATCCTGAATCTTCTTGAGGGTGCGGCGCAGCAGGCGCGAGACCTGCACCTGCGAGATGCCCAGCTTCTTGGCGATCTCGATCTGGGTCATGCCCTTCACAAAGCGCAGCTCGATAACCTCACGCTCGCGCGGCGAGAAATCGCGGATGGCTTCCTCGATCACCAGGCGGTCATCGGTAAAGTCGAGCTCGTTGTCGTCGTCGGCGTAACGGTCAAGAATCGAGGGCGCATCGTCGGAATCGGACGCTCCGGGAGCCTCGATGGGCACCGACGTATAGGCCGACGACGATTCCATGGCCTCCAGGACCTCGTCGACGGTCACGTCCAGGTACTCAGCGATTTCTTCGACCTTGGGCGAGCGCTGCAACTCGTTGGTAAGCTTGTCGGTAGCCTGGTTAACCTTGGCAGAAAGCTCCTGCAGGCGACGAGGCACGCGCACGCTCCAGCCCTTGTCACGGAAGTGACGCTTGATCTCG
Organism: uncultured Collinsella sp.; assembly: GCA_959604825.1. Lineage (GTDB taxonomy): Bacteria > Actinomycetota > Coriobacteriia > Coriobacteriales > Coriobacteriaceae > Collinsella. The sequence continues at coordinate 25,099 of CAUHCN010000024.1, forward strand.
CCCAAGATGGTGGGCGTGGCAAACGTGGTGAACTCGAGTCCGCGCTCAGGGTCAAAGCGGTCGATTGCCTTGAGCAGGCCCAAATAGCCAACCTGCATCAGGTCGTCGAGCGGCTCGCCGCGATTCTTAAATTTGTTGGCAAGGAACCTTACCAGGTTCATATGGGACATGACGAGCTGCTCGCGGGCGTCCGGATCACCGGTCTCCTTGTAGCGACGAAACAGCTCGCGGGTTTTCTCCTTGTCCCAAGCGGTCTTGCCGCTCCGGGAACGTTCGGTCATATTAGATATCCGCCTTGAGATCGAGGGAAAGCGTCAGGGGCGCCGCAGTCTTTTCGTAGGAATCGCACACGCTCGCGAGGATGAGCTCGGCATACACCGCAGCCTGGTCGTTTTCATCAACCGTAGCCTGGTCTCCAAAGGTAATAGTCATGCCAACGTGAGTCTCATCGACATCGAATTTGATGGTGATGTCGTCGCAGTCGACCGCGGTGCACCCAAAGATGAAAGCCTCCTCGGCAGCCATGCGGATGTCCTCGATGCGATCGACAGACATGGAGCACAGGGCACCAACGTTGGCTGCCGTCATGCGCACAAGGCGAGCGAGACGCGGGTCGCCGGCAACGGTCAGCGTGATGGGGCAGGTTGCTTCGCTACTCATCGCAGGACTCCTCAGAGGACTCGGCGGGCGTATAGGTGTAATACTGAGCCGGCTTGGCTGCGGGCTTCTGAGCCGCATCCGCACCATCGGCGGCCTCGTCCTCAGCCTCACCGATCAGAACGCGCTCGGTAGGCTGCTCGGCCTCGGCGGCGGCAGCGGCTAGCTTACGATCGGCGTCGGCTGCAGGAGCCTTCACCTTATTGAAGAGCTTCTGCACGGCGCCGGCCGCAGAATCTGTCACGCTCGATACGGCATTGCTGGCCTCGGCCATACTGCCCGTGACCTCGGAGATGTCGCGAACTACCGCCTCAACCTCAACGAGGTTGGACGTCAGGGCGTCAATGGCAGTCTTGCTCGACTTGAGGAGCGGCTCCATCTGGGCAAGTGCCGGCGTAAGCTCGTCAACGGCGCCATCAAGCTTTGCCACCACGGGCTGCGCCTCGGCAATCGTATTATTGAGGTCGGTTACCGTCTTGTCGAGCGAGTCGACAACGGTGCGGGTTTTACGCAGGGTGAGCGCAAGCTCAACGATAGCCCACACGCCGGCAACGGCGAGCAGCAGCAAGGCGATTTGAATGGGACTCATACAAGCCTCCCAAAGGAATCGAAATACAAACGCTTTCCATGGTACCCCAAAGGGGACCGAACATGCCAAGAGCAGCAACGTGGGACAAAATAATCAGCAGCTACTTCGGTGCATTCCCGCTGCGGTCGCGTTCGCTTTGCTCTACGCGCCATTCTTCCCAACCGCGGCCGGCAGGCTGCCAAAATGCACCGCGTTCTAAGCCTTCGGGCAAATAGCGCTGGTCGACCCAGCCTTCGGGATAATCGTGCGGATACTTATACACACCGTATTCATCGCCGCCCGGGCGATGGCGATCGCGTAGATAACTCGGCACCTCGCGAAGCCCACTAGAATGGATATCGGCCAGCGCCGCATCGATTGAAGCCTCACACGCGTTGGATTTAGGCGCCAAGCACACATAGAGTGCAGCCTGAGCCAGGTTAATGCGGCACTCGGGATAGCCAATGACCTCGGCAGACTTAAACGCGGCATGCGCCACCAAAAGCGCCTGCGGATCGGCGTTGCCAACATCCTCAGAAGCCTGAATCATAATACGGCGTGCAATAAACTTAGGATCCTCCCCTGCATCGATCATGCGCGCGAGCCAATAAATGGTGGCATCGGGGTCGCTGCCGCGCATGGACTTAATGAACGCACTGATAATGTCGTAGTGCATGTCACCGTTTTTGTCATACGAAAACCCACGGCGCGGATTGGCGATCTTCACATCGTCGACCGTGATGGAATACCGCTCCCCCGCCGCCGGAGCCGGCGTCCCCTCGGTATCGGGACGCGTGACGGCAATCTCGCTCGCCAACTCAAGCGTCGTCAGGGCCGAGCGTGCATCACCCGCTGCCAGCGTGCAAATGGTCTTGACCGTATCATCATCGGCCGAGAATTTGCCGTTCAGGCCCTGAGGCGCCTCGAGCGCACGCTCGATAAGCATGGCGATATCCTCGTCCTTTAAATGCTCAAGCTCCACGACTCGACCACGTGAGAGCAGCGCCGAGTTGACCTCGAAGTACGGATTCTCCGTCGTAGCGCCAATCATAATGACGGTACGGTTCTCAACTGCATGCAGCAGGGCATCCTGCTGCGACTTAGAGAAGCGGTGAATCTCATCGATGAATAGAATGGTGCGGCGGTCGTACGTATTCAGGCGCGTCTTGGCCTCATCGATCACGCGGCGCAAGTCCTTTACGGTGCCCGTCACGGCGCTGACCTCGACAAACTCGCTCTTAGTATGGTTGGCGATAATGTGGGCCAGCGTCGTCTTACCCGTACCGGCCGGCCCGTACAGAATCACGCTCGAAAGCACGTCGTGCTCGATCGCGGCACGCAACCATGAGCCCTTACCGACGGCCTTTTGCTGGCCCACATAATCGTCGAGCGAATTGGGGCGCATGCGCACCGCAAGCGGCGCATTCTGAAAGGAACGCTCGCGCGTCGAAGCAGAAAAAAGGTCGTCCATAGCCATCCCGTGCATCAATCAAAAACGTTTTCCACAAACAGTATACCGAATAAATACGAACTACCGTTCGTTAATATAGGTGCGGTGCGGAAACTCCAGACCAGGGAATAGCTTGCTCGTCAGCTCGCAGAAATAGCCGTCCGTCATGCTCGCGATGTAATCCACCACCGCTTGATCCTTGTCGTCCTGCCAAGCATAGATGCGGCCATAATAGGAAAGCTGCTGCTCAATACGCGAAATGTGGTGCTTAAAGATGTAGGAGGACTCGTCACCCTCGTTTATATCCTGCAGGCAACGGTCGTAGAGCTTTTCAAAGGCCTCGCGCAGTTCCGCTTCGGAGTCGCCTTCGATACCGCCCTTGCTATAGATCTTCTCGTAGTTCTCGCGCTTGGCTCGGCGGATCTCCTCAAACAGGTCCTCGCTCATCTCGATACGCGGTTTGCCGTAGCTATGCTCAACGATATCGATGGAAGCGTGCGTGAGAATCCAGCTGTTATAGGCGCCGCCCCGACCATCGTCAAAAGCGTCGGGCGACAGCAGGCCCGCCGCAATGGCGTCCTGACGATCACGACCGACGTAGGCGAGGATATCCGAGATACGCACCACACAGCCCTCGAGCGTCATGGGACGCAGGTGCTCAATCGCGCTATAGCCTGTGGCAATGCATTCCTCGACGGTTCGGTCGAACTGGTCAAAGGAACCCATGTCCGAAAGCTCAAAAACACGCTGTTCGTACTCGCCGTTGTGGCATAGCACGCCGTCGAGCGTCTGGAGCGACACGTTGCGGCCATACAGGGCGTCGAGCACGCGGACCGACTGAACGTTATGGAAAAAGTAGCGACCCGTGCGCTCATGATAGATATCGTTGAGAAAACGCTCACCGGCATGGCCGAAAGGCGTGTGGCCCAAGTCGTGGCCCAGGCCAATCGCCTCGATCAGATCGCAATTGAGCCCCAGGGCGCGACCGATATCGCGCGCAATGCGGGAGACAAGCTGCACGTGCAAACCGCGGCGTGACAGATCGTCATTGCTACGGAAGCTAAAGACCTGCGTTTTGCCTGCATAACGGGTGTACGCCGGAAGATGAAGTATCTTTTCGGTATCGCGCATAAACGCCGGACGCATAAGCGTGCCTTTGTCGGCGGCGCGATCAATACGACGAATGACCTGATCGTCGTTGCAACGATACGGGTTAACATAGCCCGAAGCACGATCGGTGGCAATGCGCTCGAAAAGTTCGGGCGACAACGCCGAGGGAATACGGTCCATGCGCGCCTTAATGACGGCCGTTTCTTGATTAGTTGCCATGGCATGCTCCTTAAGAAGGATGCGCAATCGGTTACAATGTGCAGCCCACGACCTCGATTATGGCAAAAATCGGCACCAAAAACGGCAGCAAAGGCAGGGAGCGCGATTTTGTGAAGAGGCAAGAGAGGGCAAGGGCCAGGAGCGCAACGGCAAATGCCACGATGCCGCCCATAGGGTCGAGCGTGCAAAGCGCGAAGAATGCCTTGGCATCTCCCATGCCAATGCCGGGAGCGTGGCGAACACGACGCCAGAGCAACTCAGTAAGCACAAGGGCAAGGCAGACGATGACCGCAAGACCGACATGGTCAAGCGCCGTGCTAACGCCCTTGTCGAGCCAAACGCCTGCAAACGCCGCCACGGCACACGTGCCGGCAAGCGCATTCGGAAACCGCCGCTCACGGACATCAACCACCGCACCGGCAAAGACGCAGATCCAAAATGGGATATAGACCATCGAACCTCCCGACTGAGCGCTCAAACGTAAAAACCACCACAAAGGTGCACTGTCCCCTTTATGGTGGTTTTGATGGTGGTTATTTGGCTCCTTGCATGACTTCGTCGAGGGTAACGTTGACGGCGTGCTGTGTCGGGACCCAGTCGACCTTCAGGAACAGCGCGGCCACCGTGATGGGGATATAGCTGAACATAAAGATTGGGAAGGTAAACAGGTTAGTCACCAGACGCCACTTTTGCGCGCAGTGAATGTGCTTGTACTCAAAGATAGTCGTAAGCAGCGCCAGGATAAAGAAGGTCTGATACATCATGGCAAAGGTCATAATGAGCGAAGCAGCGCACGCCTGCATCTCGACCTCGGTGGCCAGGAAGCCGTGCGAAAGACCGCCCACAATCAGGAACGTGGCATTAGCGAGCATCGAGATCAACGATAGCAGCATACCCGGAGCGATGGTCATAAACATGTCATATGCGGCAAAGCGATGATAGCGGAACGTCGATTTGACAAGATGCTTGCCGTAGGTAAAAAAGACCTGGTAGAAGCCCTTGGTCCAACGCATGCGCTGTTTCCAGGACGCCTTAAACGTCACCGGCTGCTCGTCAAAGAACTCCGCCGGCGCATAGCCAATGCGAATGCCGTGAATGGCGCAGAACGTAGTGAACTGGATGTCCTCGGTCAGCGTGTGGAACTGCCAGCCGTGCATGCCCTCGATCACGCTGGCAGAAATGAGATAGCCAGAACCCGAAACAGCGCAAGAAGTCTTGCAGATGTTGCGAGCGTTGTTAAGAAAGCGCGCCTCTCGCAGATACCACGTAGCATTAGCCGCCGAGATCCAAGAGCTGCCAAAGTTCTTGGAGTTACGATAGCTCGTGACCACATGGAAGCCCTGGTCAAAAGCATCGTTCATCTTGGACACGTAATCGCGGGCGATGACGTTATCGGCATCGAAGATAAAGTAGCCTTCGAAGGTGTCGGGATACTCGTTAAGGATGCGGTCGAAGCCAAAATCCATGACCCAGCTCTTACCCTTGCGGGCCAGGTCGTTGCGTTCATAGACAATGGCGCCCGCCTCGCGCGCAAGCTGCGCCGTGTTGTCGGTGCAGGCATCGGCGACCACGAAGACCTCGATGAGCTCGGAAGGATAATCCTGATCCTTGATGGAGCGAACGAGGTTGGCGATCACGGCTTCCTCGTTATGCGCCGCGATAAAGAAAGCATACCGGTGGAGCTTTTTGGCCTTGGGAGGTGCGACCTCACCGCGCAGGGCGCCAATGACAAAGAAGACCACCTGGTACAAAAAGCAGACCGTGAGCAGCGTAACCACAATCTGGTTAAAGATCACGATGGGCGTGTTGGTTTGTAAAAAGGCGAGCATGCAGGCTCCCAGGAACGCGTTACGTAAACAACCGTATATCTTACCGCAGGCTAGGGGCGTTCAAGAAACCACCTAATACTAACTAGGCTTCGAGAAGACCGAGCTGAGGAACGATCTCGTCGCCGGCAGCGGTGCGGCCAAGCGAACGCGGAGCCAGATCGTCGAGAACCGCAGCGAGATCCCACGGCAGCTCGTCGCGGCACTCAATGCGCTCCCCCGTCACGGGATGGTCGAACGCCACGCGCCAGGAATGCAGGAACTGCCTGGTCAGGCCCTGATCGGCGCGCGCATCGCACTTGCCGTAGAGTGGATCGCCCACGCAGGCATGGCTGATATGGCGCATATGCACGCGAATCTGATGTGTGCGGCCCGTAAACAGGTGGCACTCGACGAGCGTGTAGCCGTCGTCAAAGCGTGTGGAATCGAAGCGCTCGAGGACCTTAAAGGTCGTAATGGCCTGGCGCGCGAAAGGATCGTCCGAAACCGCCATCTTGACACGGTCACGGGTGGAACGGGCAATGCCGGTGTTAATGGTTCCCTCATCCATAGCGATATGACCGTGAACGAGCGTGATATAGCGGCGGTCGAGCGTGCGCGTGCGAATGAGATTTTGGAGCGCGCGCTGGGTGTCGTCGTCCTTCGCCGCAAGCATAAGGCCCGAAGTGTCGCGATCCAGACGATGCACGATGCCGGGGCGGTCCTCGCCCTGCACCGTGCCCAGATGGTCGATACCGCAGTGATAGACCAAGGCATTCGCGAGCGTACCGCTCTCATGACCATGCGCAGGATGGCACACCAGGCCGCGCTGCTTGGAGAGCACGATGAGATAGTCGTCCTCGTAGCGGATATCGAGGGGAATGGCCTCAGGAATCACGTCAGTCGGATCGTGAGGCTCGGGCAGGTCGACAGAGATGCGGTCACCGGCGCGTACGGCATACTTTTTTGACAGACAGGTCTCGCCGTTCACGATTACGGCACCGCCCTCAATCAGATGCGCGCAGGCAGAGCGCGTAGGGCAGCCGTCATTGGCGCCCAGATAGGCGTCAAGACGCTGACCAGCGGAATCGTCGGCAACAAGAATATGGATGTCGGCCATTAACGCTCATTCCTTTCGCGAATCTTGCGGGCACGCTCCCCACGCTGCTTGGCATTGCGCTTGGCGCGGGCCTCGTCACGGGCGTTAAGCTCGGCGGTCGCATCGACCTCACGGGCGGCGGGGCTCAAAAACATGTAGCCGAAGAGGGCAAGCACCACACCGACCGTAATGCCGACATCGGCCACATTGAAGACGGGGAAGCCGATGAAGGTGGTGGCGATAAAATCGGTCACAAAGCCAAAAGCCAGACGGTCGATCGCATTGCCAATGGCGCCGCCCACGACCATAGCCATGCCCACAACCTCAAAGCGAGCAAGCTGGGGCGCGCGAAGCAAGTACACCGCGATCGCAACGATAACGACAAACGCCAGCACGGCAAACGCGAGGCCATGTCCCTCGCCCATGCTAAAGGCAGCACCGATGTTACGCACGAAAAGGAAGTCGATCACACCGGGGATAACAGTCACATGCAGAGCATCGCCAACGGCACGAACCGCAAGCTTGGTCAGCTGGTCAACAAGCAGCACGGCCAACGCCACGCTACCAGCAACACCCAACCGCCAACGCAAAGGCGGCGTCATATCCGCAGAACGACCCAAAGAAATCCCCTACCCTCAAAGCTCAAATAACGTTAAGTGCAATTAACCATCTTATATTGCCACACGCAGAGCGCACGACACATTCGCTAACGTCAGATAAATAACCAGCATAAAAGAAAGCGGCATTCCGAAAAACGGAATGCCGCTTTTATTCAGCGGAGCAAATGGGCCGAAGGCGCCCAGGTTCTCCCTATAACTAAAATGCCGAGTTACCGTGCCTTAAAGGGCATTCGCGCAGCGCTTGCAGATGTGGGCGTGACCGTTGTACTCGCCGACGGTGCTGCGATAGTTCCAGCAACGATCGCAGCACTCGCCCTCGGCTGCCTCGATGGCAACGGAGAGTTCCTCGCCCTGGGTCAGCTCAACATCGGAGACGATGTAGAACTCGGCCAGGTCGACGGCCTTATCACCGGTCAGCAGCGCATACATCTCGGCGGGAACGACCGCCTTGACGCGGACCTGTTGGCTCTTAGTGAAGGTTCCGGCGGAGCGGGCATCCTCAAGGGCCTTGGTCACGGCGCTACGGAGCTCGAGTGAAGCCTCGAGCACGCCCTCAAACTCATTGGCCTCGTCGACCGTAATGGGCGACTTATACCAATCGAGCAGCGCGGCGTACTTCTGGTGATCGACGCAGCCGGCGGGCGCATAGGCCATGGCCTCGTCGACCGTGTAGGACAGGATCGGCTGCAGGTCGCGCATGAGCATCGAGAAGAGCTCGGCAAGCACGGTCTGGGCGCTGCGGCGCTCGAGCGAGCCGGGCTTCTCGCAGTACAGGCGGTCCTTCAGGGCGTCGAGATACACGTTGGAAAGCTCGGTCACCACGAAGTCGTAGAGTGCACGGTAGGCACGCGGGAACTCGTAGCTGGCGTAGGCGTCGTCAACCTCGGCCTGGACCTGGGTCAGGCGGGCAACCATGAGCTTGTCGAGTGGCAGCAGGTCGGCAAAGGCAACGCCGTCGGTCTCGGGCTCAAACTGACCCTCGAGCTCGGAGAGCAGGAAGCGCAGCGTGTTGCGGAAACGACGGTAGGCATCGGACGTACGGGCGAGAATCTCGTGGTCGATGGACACGTCGGAGCTGGTATCGACGGATGCAACCCACAGGCGGATGATGTCGGCGCCCATCTCGTCGCAGACCTTGTTGGGGTCGATGACGTTGCCGAGCGACTTGGACATCTTGCGGCCCTGTCCGTCGAGCGTGAAGCCCTGCGAGACGACCGCCTTGTACGGAGCATGGCCGTTGGCGCCCACCGAGGTGAGCAGCGAGCTCTGGAACCAACCGCGGTGCTGGTCGGAGCCCTCGAGGTACACATCCGCCGGATACTCCAGCTCGGGACGGTACTCGCAGACGGCCTTCCAGGAGACGCCGGAATCCCACCACACGTCGAGGATGTCCTTATCGGCCTTGAGGTGATGGCCGCCGCACTTGGGGCAGACGCAGGCCTCGCCCAGGTAGCTCTCGGGAGCGTCGGTGAACCAGGCATCGGAGCCCTTCTCGTGGAAGAGCTTGATAACGGCGTCGAGCGTAGCGTCGTTCATGACCTTCTCGCCGCAGTCGGCGCAGGTGTAGCTGGGGATAGGCACGCCCCAGTTGCGCTGACGGCTGATGCACCAGTCGGGACGCTGCTCGACCATGGCACCGATGCGGTTGGCCGCGTGGGCCGGATACCACTTGACGTTCTCACGGACCTCCTTGCCAGCCTGCTCGCGCAAACCCGTCTTGTCCATCGAGACAAACCACTGGTCGGTAGCACGGAAGAGCACAGGGTGCTTGCAGCGCCAGCAGTGCGGATAGCTGTGCGTGATCTTCTTCTCGAGGACCAGGGTGCCGCGCTCGCGCAGGAACTCGATGATGTGCGGGTTGGCCTCATCGGTGTCCATACCGCTGAAGGGGCCACCGGTACCAAACTCCTCGCCGGTGTAGAACTTACCGTCGTCATCGACCGGCATGCAGATGTCGGTGATGCCCTCCTTGAGGCAGGCGAAGTAGTCGTCGACGCCGTGGCCGGGCGAGTTGTGGACGATACCGGTACCGTCATCGACACCGACGTAATCGGCCAGCAGCGCCACGCCCTCAACGCCGTCAAAGATCGGCTGCTTGTAGTGGATGTGGTGGAAGGTCTCGGCGGAAACCACGTAGGGCTTGCCGTCGACCATGACCGGGGTGTACTCCCAGCCAAACTCCTCGCAGCACTTGGGAGCCAGGTCTTCGAGCATGACCTCGGCGCGGCCGTCGTGCTCAACGGCGACATAGGCGGCGCCGGGCTTGAGGGAAACGGCCTGATCGGAGGGGATGGTCCACGGGGTAGTCGTCCAGATGATGAAGTCGACTGGGCCGTCGAAGTTCTCGAGGCCGGCGGGCTTGGAGGTCATCTCAAAGCGAACAAAGATGGAGGGACTCGTCTCATCGGAGTACTCGATCTCGGCCTCGGCGAGTGCGGTGTGGCAATGCTTGCACCAGTGAACCGGCTTGTGTCCGCGATAGATCATGCCCTTATCGAACATGGCCTTGAAGACCTCGATGTCGGCGGCATCATGCTGGTGATAGAGCGTCAGATAGGGGTTGTCCCAGTCGCCGAGCACGCCCAGGCGACGGAAGCCGGCCTTCTGCAGCTCGATGTTCTCGACAGCGAACTTGTTGCAGAGCTCGCGGATCTTAGCCGTGGAGGTCTGGTTGAACTTCTCGGTGCCGAGCTTCTCCTCGACCTTGTGCTCGATCGGCTGGCCATGGCAGTCCCAACCGGGGACGTAGGGAACCTCATAGCCCTGCATCATCCAGTAGCGGTTGATCATGTCCTTGGAGATCTTATTCATGGCGTGGCCGATGTGGATCGGACCGTTGGCGTACGGAGGGCCGTCGTGCAGCACGAACTTCTTGTGACCCTCGTTCTTCTTCAGAACCTGCTCGTAGACCTTGTTGTCCTGCCAGTCCTTGAGTCGCTTGGGCTCGGACTTGGAAAGACCGGCACGCATGGGAAATCCGGTTTTAGGCAGATTCATCGTCTGCTTGTACTCGTTTGCCACGGTACCCCTTTCATGTCATGGGCGCGCACGCCCTCTGGGCACCAAAAAAGCGCCCGTCCCTACAAGCTGGGACGAAGCGCCGCAAAACGGACTGTACGCCCGCAAAAGCTCTTCGCTTAACCACCCAGCTTAGATGCCCTCGCCCGCGTATTCGCGCGCTCGCATCCGTTACTCGGCTGGCCTGTATCGACGACCATCTCGGCGATATCTACTAAGACGAACCTGCGCGGCACGTCCGTTGGGACCGCAGCTCCGGGGTGATTTTCATCGGTCGCATGCACGGGTTCTCAGCGCTCCCCGCTCTCTGTAGCATGCGGACGGCCGACTACTCGTCCCCATCAACGCTTATGCGGAGTATGCTAGCACGTTCCGCGCCAGCGAAAAACCCTCAACACTGGTTTTATACGTTCGAAATTTCTTGCGGCCGTGGACTTTCTCCTGGAGCAAAATACCTGTAAGCACTTTATCGAACGAAAGAAGGTTGCTATGCGCACGATCGGAATGAGCGACTACACCGTTGGCGAGGATTGCTTTATCGAGCTGCCCGCCGCACTAGCAGAGTACGGAGCGACCAAGGTCGCCATCATTGGCGGCAAGCGAGCCCTGGCTGCGGCGCTGCCGGGTATCGCGGCGGCGCTTGAAGGTACCGATGTCGAGGTTCTGGAGACGCGCGTCTATGGCACCAACAGTACGCGTGCCAATATCGCCAAGGTCGTGAACTCCCCTGCCTGCCAGGAAGCCGACGTGCTCATCGCATGCGGCGGCGGCAAAGCGCTCGACACCGTCAAGACGGCGGCCATCGAGCTCAAGAAGATCGTCTTTACGGTACCGACGATCTGCTCCAACTGCTCGGCCGCGACCGCCATTGCCGTTGTCTACAACGACGACGGCTCGCTCGAGGGCTATTCGTACCCCAACCGCCCCGCGCACATTTTCATCAACCCCAAGATCATCGCCGAGGCACCGGCGGAATACTTCTGGGCCGGCGTGGGCGATGCCTTGTCCAAGCAGCCCGAGGTCGAGTACGCCACGAGTGCCGGCAACTTGGAGCACACCGCCGGTCTTGGCCTGGCGCTCGCACACACCTGCTCCGCGCCGCTGTTTACCTATGGCGTGCAGGGTCTTGAGGATGTTCGCCAGGACCTGTCGTCCGAGGCCGTCAAACAGATCGCGCTCGACATCGTGGTCAACACAGGCTATGTCTCCAACCTGACCAACCAAAACGATTACTACTACAACTCGAGCGTGGCGCACGCGTTCTACAACGCCACCTGCAGTATTCCGCGCGAGGGCTCTTACCTGCACGGCGAAGTCGTGAGCCTGGGTGTGTTGGTGCTATTTGCCTATACGGGCGATACCGAGAACCTTGAGCGCTACGCCGCCTTTAACAAGCAGATGGGTCTGCCTGTGACGCTTGAGCAGGTCGGGCTTTCCGAGTCCGATATCCCGGCCCTGTGCGAGTTCGCACACGCCACCAACGAGTGGAAGCAAGGCAATCCCGAGCCTTTCACCGACGAAAAGTTCGCCGCCGCCATCAAGGCCGCCAACGCCTACGGCCACAAGCTCTAGGACTGGCCCAAAACCACCACAAAGGGACAGGCACCTTTCTGGTGGTTTTTTATTGCTCCAGCATTCAGTTCGTACTCGAACCCGATTCTTTACGAGAAAGGGTTCGGGTACGTTTTTTGTTTATCGGAGGTTCTGCGGAAGGACTACTCGGAACGGTAAACAGGAACGAACAGAGGCAGGGTATCATCGTGGTGATGGTATCCTGCCTTTTGTTTTGCGGAACCAAGGTCGCTTTATACGAACTTGATCGCCACTTATATGGGGCATTGATGGCAATTGCTTCGTACGTGCATACCGGGAGCCTGTTAGCGCCGGGCGATTTTAGCCGCTAATAGTCAAACGATTTTGACCAATTCCG
>CAUHCN010000025.1 GCA_959604825.1 uncultured Collinsella sp.
CAAGGCGGCATTGACCTTCTGGTCATGCCGCCGAAGTTGAAAGGCAGATTGCCGCCCTGGCGGGTTTGCAGCGTCAACTAGTTACGCGATTTGGTAAAACCGCGTAACCCAACTAGAAACGGTTGCCGCGGAAGCCGCCACCGTTGCGGCCGCCACGGTCGCCACCGCGACCGCCGCGGTCGTTACCACGGTTGCCGCCGAAGCCGCCACGGTTGCCACCGCGGTCGCCATAGCCACCACGGTTGCCGCCAAAGCCGCCGCGACCGCCACGGTCGCCGCCACGGTCACCAAAGCCGCCACGGCCGCCACGATCGCCACCGCGACCGCCACGGTCACCGCCGCGGCCACCGCGATCGCCAAAGCCACCGCGGCCACCACGGTCGCCGCCACGGCCACCGCGATCGTCACGGCCACCGCGAGGACCGCGGTCCTCGTCCAGGCCCATGGCGACGAGCGGAGCGATAACCTTATCGAGAGCGGCCATCAACTCGGTGGCCTCCTCGTAAGAAAGCTCGGGCAGGAGCTTCTCCTTCTTGTTGGCAAGCTCGACCAGGCCCTCGGCGGCATCCTCGGCAGCGAAGACGACGATCTTGCGCATATCGCCCTCGGCGTCGTCGATGCGGCCGACCAGATCGGCAGCCTCGGCCTCGGCCATCAGGCCATCGAGCTCACGAAGGCGCATGCCCAGCAGGTCGGACATCTCCTTCTGCTCCATCTTGGGCTTGAGGTCAAGCAGCTTGATGGCGCGCTCGATGTTCGCCATACGCTCGGCCTTGGCCTCCTCCTCCTTGGAAATAGCAAAGCGACGGCTACGCAGCAGGCGGGCGGCCTTCTGCATCTTGTCCATCAGCTCTTCGTCATCGTAATCAACGGCGGCCTCGACAACCTCGGCCTCCTCCTCGGCGGAAACCTCGTCAGCAGCCTCAACCTCGGCAACTTCGGTCTCCACGGTCTCGACTGCCTCAACCTCGGCAGCCATGGTCTCGTTCTCGGTCTCGTTCATGATCTCTTCGTTCTCGGACATGAGACTCCTTCTTGGCCCTCTCGGGCATCATCGCCCCATTCGCGGGGCCCGTCGCGCACTCTTTGCGCTTTAAACATTCATGCCTCTCGGCAAAACGTCAATTAGTTTATGGTGTCGCCATCCAATCTAGCTGCAGAATCTATGTGCACACATTAATGCGACATGTACGACTCGCGGCGAGCGTACACAACCGACACCGCGAACCCGACAACGGCAATCACAGCCGCCACGCGCACGGCAGCCGCAAATCCAATCGCCTGGGCAACGTCCGTCGCGACGCCGGCGGCACCGGCAGCCGCTGCAGAACTCGAAAGCAGGTCGATAAACAGCGACGGGCCAAACGACGCGGCAATCATGTTCCACGTGTTGAGCAATGCCGTTCCGTGAGGATGCTCGGCAGCGGGTAGCGTCTCCAATCCGGCCGTTTGCGAGGGGCTCAGCACCAAACCGACGCCGGCATACACTACAACGGTCAGTGCCGCGACAACGCCGATGTTCATGGTCGCCGCGGTCATCGAGATCGCAGTCTGTCCCACGGCAATCAGGGCAAAACCGACCGGCAGCAGCGGCCATGCGCCACGGGCATCCATCACGCGCCCGCCTACAATCGAGGTCACGGCATTGCAGGCAATCGTCGGCAAAATGAGCAAGCCCGCAACAAGTGCGGTCATGCCGTATGCGCCCTCAAAATAGAGCGGCAACAAAACACTCATCGAGAACGTTGTCATCATCGACACCACCACAAGCAGGCACGCAGGCCAAAAACGAACGCTCGCCATGGGACGCACGTTAAGCACCGGATGCTCGAGCTTGAGCTGACGGGCCGCAAACAAGCTGAGCAGCACAAGGGCGGCGAAAAGCGTCCCGATGCCGGAAATCAGATTGGTCGAGAACTCGCCTACGGAATACACAAATGCCGTAATGCCGGCAGCGAGCAAAACAACCGACAGAATATCAAGCGTGGTGTTCGAGCGCTCTCCGACATTCTGAACAAGCTTTACGCCCGCCGCAGCGACCGCAATGCCGCCCACCAACGGCACTACGAACACCGCTCTCCAGCCAAACAACGTGCACATAAGACCGCTGATCACGGGTCCAAACGCCGGCCCTAGCGTAATGCAGGCACCGCCCAGACTCAGGTACAGACCGAGCTTCTCACGCGGGGCGCAAGACAGCACCACGTTCATCATGAGCGGAAACAAGATGCCCGATCCCGCAGCCTGCAAAATGCGACTTGGCAGCAAGACGGTAAACGTTGGGGCGACCAAGCACAGGACTTCTCCGGCGACCAGGCATCCACATGCGAAAAACAGCAGCTTACGCGTCGAAAAACAACCAGACAGAAAGGCCATGATGGCCGTAAAGATCGACGTCACGATCATGTAGCCCGAAACAAGCCACTGCGCCGTGGTGGCACTCACCGAAAAGGCCGCCATAATGTCGTGCAGCGCCACGTTAATGATGTTCTCGTTAAACGCGGCAACAAAGGCTGCGATATACATAACGATGAGAAACGCCGAAGTGCCCGATGGCGTTGCCCTAACTTGTTGCTGAGATTTGCTCCCCTTGCATTTCCTTCCTCTTGGAACGACAGTCGTATCGCCCCAGAGGAACAGTCCAGGGCGAGGATGAGCCCTAGACTTACGCCAGACGCCGCACGCGACGAGTTTGGCAACATGGTCCAACGTCGAAAGATTGTAACGCGGACGCACAGCTTTCCTTCCGCGCTATTATCAAAAGTCCACGAAAGCATGAGACATGAGGAGCCCGCCATGATTAAGCCCATCATGAAATCCGAGTTCTTTTTGCGCCTGCCCTCCGAAGACGCAGGGCCCGATGATGCCGCGACCGGGCAGGACCTCCTGGATACGCTCCTCGAGCATGAGCACGAGTGCGTTGGCCTCGCCGCCAACATGATCGGCGTGCGCAAACGCATCATCTGCGTAAAGGACGGCAACAGGGCGCTGCTGATGTACAACCCTCAAATTCTTGAGCAGGTCAATGCCTATCAGACGAGCGAAGGATGCCTCTCGTTGATCGGCGAGCGCCCCTGTACCCGCTACCGTCGCATTAAGGTGGAGTATTTGGACGAGAACTTCGTCCACCGCATCAAGAACTTCTCGGGCTACACCGCCGAGATCATCCAACACGAAATCGACCACTGTTGCGGAATCGTTGTATAGTTCCGCCGTTCTACCGAACGGCGGACCGCTTGACGCTGCGCGAGCCGCATTCACACCAATCTGACGTTCAGCTTCAAGGGCGCGACCAAAAGGTCAGCGCCCTTTCGCTTCACGTCACCTTGGCGCAAATGCGGCTCGCTCGCTGTCGTTTGCCTATCCTGCGACGCTTCAGTTCTCGCGGCGGCACATATCTAATCCCCTACGACTGGCGATAGTGATCGAAGAAGTCAGCCAAGTCTTCGAGGGACTCTTTGAGCACTTCCATGCGCGGCAGGTACACGATGCGGAAGTGGTCGGGCTCGGCCCAGTTAAAGCCGCCGCCGCGCGTGATCAGGATCTTCTTCTCGTGCAGCAGGTCAAGGGCAAACTGCTCGTCATCGGTGATGTTGAACTTCTTAACATCCATCTTGGGGAAGATGTAGAACGCCGCACGCGGCTTGACCACCGAGATGCCGTCAATCTTGTTGAGCGCCTCATACACAAAGTTGCGCTGCTCGTAGACGCGGCCGCCGGGACGGATGTAGTCGTTGACGGACTGATGACCACCGAGTGCCGTTTGAACGATCGATTGAGCCGGCACGTTGGAGCACAGGCGCATGTTGGAGAGCATGTTGATGCCCATGATGAAGTCGCTCATGCAGCGCTGGTTGCCCGAAAGCACCATCCAGCCAATACGATAGCCCGCAATCATGTGCGACTTGGACAGACCGCTAAAGGTAACGCAGGGCAGATCGGGGGCGAGCGAGGCAATCGAGACGTGCTCGTAGCCGTCCATGCACAGGCGGTCGTAGATCTCATCAGCAAAGATCATGAGCTGGTGCCTGCGTGCAACCTCGACGATGCCCTCGAGCACCTCGCGCGGATAGACGGATCCCGTGGGGTTGTTGGGGTTGATGATGACGAGGGCCTTGGTCGCGCTTGTGATCTTGGACTCCATATCCTCCAGGTCGGGATACCAATCCGCCTGCTCATCGCACAGATAGTGCACAGGATGACCGCCGGCAAGGGTTGCGCACGCCGTCCAAAGCGGATAGTCGGGGCTGGGGATCAGAATCTCGTCGCCATTGTCGAGCAGCGCGTTCATCGAAAGCTGAATGAGCTCGGACACGCCGTTGCCCGTGTAGATATGCTCCATCTGAACATTGGGCAGGCCTTTGATCTGCGAATACTGCATGATCGCCTTGCGCGCAGAGAACAGGCCACGCGAGTTGGAATAGCCTTCGCAGTCGGGCAACTGCTGGCGCATGTCCTTGATAACCTCGTCGGGCGTGCGGAAACCAAAGGGCGCGGGGTTGCCGATGTTGAGCTTGAGAATACGCTCGCCCTCGTCCTCCATACGGGCGGCCTCGTCGACGACAGGGCCGCGGACGTCGTAGAGGACGTTGTCGAGCTTGGTGGATTTAGAAAAGGTACGCATGGTGGTGCTCCTTGCAATTTGAGCCGTGGGATTAGGTTCGGATTTGGCAACGTTATGGGACGAGGACGTCTCGCCTTGATCGGCGTCACTGGCGAGCAGCCAGGAAACATCGACCTCCAAAATACGGGCGAGCAGCTCTGCCACATCGTGTCGCGGAATCGTCTTGCCACTCACATATTGGCTCATCTGACTCTTGCCGAGTTTTTTGCCGAGCATCTCCGATGCACGAATCACATCCGACTGTCGAACGTCGCGATCGGACATAGCCTGTCGCAGGCGATCGCTAAACGTCTCTTGGGCCACTAGAACCTCCTTGCTGGCAAAGTTCAATTTATAGAACACTAATTGAACCTGAGTTCAATTTAGGCAGCAGTATAACGCCGTGCTATTTCGAAAAGTTCAATTTCAAAAATAAAATGAGCCAAACCTCGAGATTTATCCCAAGGCGATATCGACGCGCGCTCGTTTAGAGGTATTCGAGGAAACGGGCGGCGGCAAGCGAAACATCGGTCGTGCGATATATCGCATTGATCTGCCGATGGGGATGCCCCTCGAGCGGACGCACGGCAACATCGAACTGGCAGCGCCGCAAGATGAGCGCCGGAAGGATGCTCACACCCAGACCGTCCTCAACCATGGCCATAATTGCATAGTCATCCCAGGTCGACAGCTTAGAGCGCACCGCCAGACCCGCCCGACGAAACAGCGGCGTAATCTCGTCGTCGCTACCGCGTTCCAGCAGAATAAACTGCTCGTTGGCCAAATCGGCAAGGGAAACGTCCTCCGCACTGGCAAGCAAAGAGTCTGTCGGCACCACCGCCATCAACTCGTCGCGCACCAAAGATCGCGATGTCATCCCATTTTCTCGAGGCTCATGCGGGATAAAGCCCAGATCACAACGGCCCTCCGTCACCCATTGTTCAATCTCTGAATAGTCGCCCATCAGTAACTCATAATCGATGTCTGGATAATCGGCGCGAAAACGCGCAATCACCGGCGGCAGTACGTGGGTCGCCACGCTCGAAAACGTACCGATGCAGATTTTGCCGCGCATGAGCCCACGCATCTCATCCACCCGCCGCTGCAAGCGAATGAATTCTTCGCAGAGCGCCTCGACAGCCGGCATGACCTGCCGCCCGTCGGCAGAAAGCGTCACGCCCTCGCGACTGCGGTCGAGTACCTTAAAACCCCAGTCGGCCTCGAGGTCGGCCACCATGCGGCTCACGCCCGATTGCGAATAGCTCAAGTGCTCGGCGGCGCGCGTAAAACTTCCGGCGCGTACCGTCTCGAGCAGCACCTGCATCTTTTGGATATTTGTTTCCACGGAGCGCCTCCGCCCTTGCATGATGTTTTGTCATGTTATCCATGCATTATATTCGCTTTTCTTCTAAAGTCACCTCACCCATAGTGAACATGCAGGGATATGAAAGGGGCGGCTGCGCATGAACAACGGACTGTTTACGTACTTAGCAGCATTGCTATTGTTTGGCTCCAACGGCATCATCGCCGCTGCTATCGCGCTGCCGAGCTCCGACATCGTGCTACTACGCACGTTTTTGGGCGCTCTCACCCTTGCCGCCATCCTCTTCATAACCAAGCGCCATAACCTGCAGGCTCCATCTCGCCCCCGCGAGGCCGCAGCGCTCATCGTCTCGGGAGCCGCGCTGGGCGCCAGCTGGATTTTCTTGTTCCGCGCCTACCAGACGATCGGCGTCGGCGTATCCTCGCTGCTGTACTACTGCGGCCCCATCATCGTCATGGCCCTCTCGCCGTTTATCTTTGGCGAAAAACTGACCGGCAGCAAAATCGCCGGCTTTATCGCCGTCGCCTGCGGCGCTTTTCTCATTGCAGCGCAAGGTCTCGGCGGCAATATGCCCATTGCGGGCATCATCTGCGGCATCGCCTCAGCATTTTGCTATGCGCTGATGGTCATCGCTAGCAAGGGTGCGCCACACATCGAGGGTCTCGAGAACTCCGCGCTCCAGTTGAGCGCCGCCTTTGTGACCGCGCTGGTCCTTACGCTCGTCACCCAAGGCGCTCCCTCGTTTTTCTCCCCCGGCATCGCCGCAGGCATCGATTGGCGCGCCGTCGCTATGCTCGGCGTCGTCAACACCGGCATCGGTTGCCTGCTCTACTTTAGCGCCGTCGCCAAACTGCCCGTGCAGACCGTCGCCGTCGTCGGCTACCTCGAGCCGCTTTCGGCGGTCGTGTTCTCGGCCGTCCTTTTGGGCGAAGCCATAACACCGATCCGCCTGATGGGCGCCGCGCTCATCATCGGCGGCGCGCTCTTTTGTGAAGTCGCCGGCAAACGCGCAGACACCAAGGCCGGTATCGCCCAGACAGTACGCGCCTAAACGCCCCTCTTCAGTTCAAAGCAGGGGTGCGTCCGCGGTTAACACATTGCAGCAAACCATACAGCGGATACGCCCCTGCTTTGAAATGCTACCTGCGTATATGAATAATCCCCAGCTGGGGATTATTGTCTAAAATACCCCGATGTGCCAAACTGCTTTTATATGTATAAAGATGGCATAAAGGTCTGCTGTTCTTTTCAGAGGCCAGATGTCTAAGGGAGTCCACGTGGCACACAACAAGCTGGAGGCAAGCCTCCAAGACCAGCATAGTCAGGGCGGGCATGGCGCCATCCCCCTCTCCGCTGGCATGTTGCTCGTAACGCTCGGCGTCGTCTATGGCGACATCGGCACGAGCCCCATGTACACCATGAAGTCAATCGTCGCCAACAACGGCGGCATCGGAACCGTCAGCGAGGACATGATCCTGGGCGCGCTTTCACTTGTTATCTGGACCATGACGCTCGTGACCACGGTCAAGTACGTGCTGATCGCCATGAAGGCCGATAACCATAACGAGGGCGGCATCTTCGCCCTGTTCAGCCTCGTACGCAAGGTGGCACCATGGCTGATTCTACCCGCCATGATCGGCGGCGCGGCGCTGCTCGCCGACGGCATCCTCACCCCCGCCGTCACGGTTACCACGGCCATCGAAGGTTTGCGCACTATCGAGTGGGGCCATGCGCTTTTGGGCGATGGCCAGACCAATGTCATCATCATCACCATCATCATTATCTGCGGCCTATTTGCCATGCAGCGCGCCGGCACCTCGTCAATCGGCAAGCTGTTCGGCCCGCTCATGACGCTGTGGTTCCTGTTCTTGGCTGGCGCCGGCCTGTTCAACATGCTCGGCAACCTGTCCATCCTGCGCGCGCTCAACCCCATTCGCGGCATCATGTTCCTGTTCTCGCCCATCAACCACTCGGGCATCATGGTGCTCGGCTTCGTCTTCCTGTCGACAACCGGCGCCGAGGCGCTCTATTCGGACATGGGTCACGTGGGCAAGGCAAACATCTATGCATCCTGGCCGTTCGTAAAGGCGGCCCTCATCCTTAACTATCTGGGTCAGGGCGCTTGGCTGCTCGCCAATAACGCCAATCCCCAAATGCTCGCGATGGATATTGTCAACCCGTTCTATATGATGCTTCCCGAGCCCCTGCGCCCCTTTGCCATCGTGCTTTCGGCCGTGGCGGCCATCATCGCTTCGCAGGCGCTCATCACCGGCTCGTTCTCGCTGGTATCCGAGGCAACCCGTCTCAACCTTATGCCGCACCTTCGCATCCACTACCCCAGCGACACCAAGGGCCAGCTCTATATTCCGCTCGTCAACAACATCATGTGGGTCGGCTGCATCTTCATCGTGCTGCTGTTCCAAAACTCCGAGCGCATGGAGAGCGCCTACGGCCTCGCCATTACCGTGACCATGCTCATGACCACGACGCTTTTGACGAGCTACATCGCCGGCATCCTCAAGCACAAGCTGGGTGCCTGCGTCTTCGCTCTGCTCTTTGGTGCCATTGAGCTGTGCTTCTTCGCCTCGTGCCTCACCATGTTCTTTGACGGCGGCTACGTTATGATCTTCCTGGCGGCACTGCTGTTCGGCCTTATGTATGTGTGGCGTCGCGGCACCGCCATCGAGCGCACGCAGACGATTCTGCTGCCCGTCTCCAAGTACATCGACCAGCTCAATCGCCTGCGCAATGACGAGACCTATCCCGTGCTCGCTGACAATCTGGTATTTCTCACCAACAGCCCCGACCCGCTCACGCTCGACCGCGACGTGCTCTATTCCATCCTGGACAAGCACCCCAAGCGCGCCAAGGCATATTGGTTCATCAACGTGCACGTTACCGACGAGCCCTATACGCACGAGTATTCCGTCGAGACCTTTGGCACGGACTTTCTGTTCCGCGTACGCCTGGACCTGGGCTTTAAGGTCAACCAGCGCGTTAATGCCTATCTGCGTCAGATTGTTGGCGACCTGATGGCCTCGGGTGAGCTGCCGCCACAGCATCACACCTACTCCATCTACGAGACACGTGGCAACGTGGGCGACTTCCGTTTTTGCATGCTGCGCAAGATGCTTGCCCCCGAAACGGACATCAACCGCAATGACCACCGCGTCATGGCCATCAAGTACGCCGTCCGCCGCGCCTGCGGAAGCCCGGCACGCTGGTACGGTCTCGAGAACTCGGCCATCATCATCGAGTACGTGCCCCTCTTTGCCCGCATGCGCCCGGCGGTCAAACTCGTACGCACCCATGTGCCGCTCGAGATCCAGATCGAGGAAGCCGAGGAAATGGAAGTCGACATCTTCTCGGACGACCTGGTCAACGGCAACGAAGCCGGCAGAAACATGAACGTTGACCCCACCGAGTTGCTCGAGAGCGTCGCCGATACGCCCGAACAGCAACAGCTCGACGGCCTCGAGAGCGAACAACTCAACGACGCCAACTTCTAGCGACATCGCATATCAACAACAGCGGCCCTGCACCTCACAGGAGATGCAGGGCCGCTTTGCATTGCAGTAAAGCTATCGGCTACGAACGACGCGGCTCGGGAACCACGAGTTTATCGGGGCTCGCGCCCTCGGCATCCATCAGGCTCACGTAGCGAATCGACGGATCCTCATACATCGCGTAGTAATAATTGCCCGTGCGCGCGCTAAAGCATCCGGTGTAGATAGTCTTCTCGAACTTGCCATCGCCCATCCTGGACGCCCCCTCAATCATCACCACGCCCTCGAGTGAACGGAACATGCGGACGACGTTTTCGGCCTCGCTCTCCTTTTGCGGGTAATTGGCATTGAGGTACGCCGCCTTTACAAAACGGCTCGGCGAATAGCAGTCACCGGGAATGCCGCGCATGCCGGCACCCGCGCCATAGGGTTTGAGCTCGGCGCCACGCCATGTCGCCGTCTGCGGAAAATCGCTGGTGGCGGTGATATAGGTGCGCAGGTTTTCCATGTGCCACGGGAAGGTCGGCTGGTTGGCAAGGGTGTCGACCGGATCGTCGTATACATGCAGGCCGTCAGCCATCATCTCGACCACGATGCTACGCCGGCTGTCGCCGATAATCCAATGGAGCAGCGACACGCCCAGCCCCTCTCCGGCAGATTTGGCGACAATCACCGTATCGCGCAGCGCGGCCTCGACCTCATCGACCGTCGAGAACGTCGCTGCCACCCACAGGGGAAACTCATAGGCCGCGATATTGTTCTTGCCGTCAACCGGACCCTCGGCATACTCGGCATAGCCGGGAAAGTTGAGTCCCGCCACAGCCAGACCTGCATCGTTACCGCAGTCGAAAAACATGGGATAGTTCTTGTAATCGATGCACATGCCGATTACCGCGTGTGCCGCTGTCGCGTCGTCGATAAACGAATACGGAATGTGAAACCCGCGCGGCATCACGCGAACCTGTTGGCCGTAGTCAAAGCTCCAGTCGAGGTTGCGGCCCAGATACATGTGGCCAGAATTATCGGTAAATCGAATGCTCGTACACATAGCGCCTCCTAGCTTTACGTTCTTACTAAGTTCATTGTCACCAAACAAAAGAGCGCTAAACAAAAAAGTCCGGACATGACAACAATGTCATGCCCGGACCAAAAGCACAGGTTCAATCCCCGATCAAATCCCTCTAGACAAGTTTTCCAAGACAGTGGTCAATCATGTGCTGGACCATCTGTGCCTCGAAGCCCACAAAGTCCTGCTTGCGCTCGCGCATCTTGCCGTCGACGATCACGTCATAAGCGACCTTGCACTTGATATAGCGCGTGGACTTAGTGACCTCCTCGTGCGTCAGGCAGCTCTCCTCCATCTTGCTGGCGCCCAGGCCAAACACCAGACGGGGGTTGTAGAGCACGTGGGGCTCGCCGGCATCGTCCAGGTAGACGCAGACCTTCTTGGTAACGCCAATCTGGTTAGCGGCAAGGCAGCCGGCATCGTCGAGCGACTTGATGGTATCGATCAGGTCCTGAGCAACCGACTCGTCCTCGACGGTCGCAACCTCGCAACGCTGGGACAGGATAGCCTCGTCGTGGCAAAGCTCTTTAATCATACGTTCCTCCATAGGGGTCGTTGTAACCGTTTAAGTATACGGTACCCATACATTTTCATGCGAAAAATACCGTCCGTCTGCTACAAAGCGCCGAACATCAACATGCGAGGAACAACAGCGTCGCAAAGGGGCTATAGTGGGAGCGTTCGTGTCAATCGGCCTAAACTCGGGGCCGAACAAGGAAAGGGTATGCATGGACGAACTTTTTCACGTCAGTGAGCGCAAGTCCACAATCGGGACCGAACTTCGCGCTGGACTGACAACATTCCTGGCGATGGCCTACATCATCGCCGTCAACCCCGCAGTGCTCTCGGGCGCTGGCATCGATGCGGGAGCGCTCGCCTGCGCCACCTGCCTGGGCGCCGGCATCATGACCATCTGCATGGGCATCTTCGCTAACCGCCCGCTCGCCTGCGCGTCGGGCTTAGGCGTCAACGCGATGATCGCTGGAATCACCACCACCGTCTGCGGCGGTGACTGGCACGTGGCCATGAGCGTCATCTTCCTTGAGGGCGTCGTCATCTTGCTGCTCGTGCTCTGTGGCCTGCGCGAGGCCATCATGGACGCCATCCCGGTTGTCCTGCGTCACGCCATCTCGGTGGGTCTGGGCCTGTTCATCGCCATGATCGGCCTGTGCGACGCCGGTATCATCACCGCCGGTGCTGGCACGCTTGTCGGCCTGGGCGACATCACCTCCCCCACCTTTATCGTCGGCATCATCTCCATCATCGTGACGGTCGCTCTGGCTTCTCGTAACGTGCCGGGCTCGCTGCTCATCGGCATCATCGTCGCCGTTATCGCCGGTATCCCCTTGGGTGTGACCCAGGCTCCGACCGGTATCATCGCCCCGCTCGACTTCTCGAGCATCGGCGGCCCCATCGCCGACGCCGGCGGCGTGCCCGCCATCGTCAAGGTCCTTACCGACCCCGCGCTCCTCGTCATCTCGTTCTCGCTGCTCATGAGTGACTTCTTCGACACCATGGGCACCGCGATGGCCGTGGCCAAGCAGGGCGAGTTCCTCACCGACGACGGCAACGTCGAGAACATCAAGGAGATCTTGATCGTCGACTCCGCCGCCGCTGCCGTGGGCGGTTTCATGGGCGTCTCCTCCATCACCACCTTCGTCGAGTCCACCTCTGGCGCTGCCGACGGTGGCCGCACGGGTCTCACCTCCGTCACCACCGGCGTGCTGTTTATCCTCGCCGCGTTCTTCTCCCCCGTCGTCTCCATCGTTTCCAGCGCCGCCACTTGCGGTGCTCTGGTCTACGTCGGCTACCTCATGATGAGCGAGGCCTCCGAGATCGACTGGTCCGACGTGTCGCAGGGTTTCCCGGCGTTCATGATTGTCGCCGGCGTGCCCTTCACCTACTCCATCTCTGCCGGCATCGGTCTGGGCTTTATCGCCTACGTGATCGTCGCGCTCTTTAAGGGCGAGGCCTCCAAGATCAAGCCGCTCATGTGGATCGCAGCCCTTGCCTTCCTCGTCTACTTCTTCGTAGCGTAGCGGCAAAGCTGCCAAAGCAGAACACCAAAGCGCGGAGTCGCATCGAGCGGCTCCGCGCTTTTCTTTTAAAGCCAGGCATCGCACGGACGCGCGATATATTGCTTCCCAAGTTTTGGACATTTTGCCCTCCAAACGGCACTACCGACGGCTACATCCTGCAGATATGCTGGATATAACCGCATAGGCCCTATGAGGATGGGAGTAACCATGGCCGCCTTGTTCACGACCCCCAAGCGCAATGACAAAACCTCTGGAGCCCATTTTGTCGAGCCCGACGTGCGCCGTCGCACGCTGCTCGCACACGGCAGCTGGCGCCGCGTGACACGCCGCATCGTTGTAGGCGCCGTATGCGCGCTTACGGTGAGCTCTCTGCTCATGCCGAGCGTCTCGCTCGCGGCGGAGTGGATTGATGTTGGCGGCACCCAGTACAACGCCGGCACTGCGGCGGGCGACGGCGCCGGCACCTGGAGCTGGGACGGCGCCGACGACATGAAGCTCATCAACTATAACGGCGGTGAGATCAAGGCTGCAGGCAAGCTCAACATTGTCTATGAGGGCAAGAACACCGTGAAAACCGAGCCTGATTACACCGGAGCCGCCATCAAGACGCAGGACGGCACTAGCCAGAAAGCAGAGTTGAACATAACGAGCTCGAATAGCACGGATGAGCTCAATGTGACAGCCGAGGCCGATGCAATTAAATCAACAGGCGACCTCTCCATTTCTGGCCCAGGCACTGTGAACACCACAAGCACTGCTTCCGACGGAATTGAGGCAAAGGGCGATCTCTCTATCACGGGCTCGGGCACCGTGAATGCAACGGGCGGTACCGAAGGCATCCAATCCAAGGGCAAGACCACCATCGATTCCTCTGGCACAGTGATCGCTAAAGGAGGCGAAGGTTACGGCGCCGCCGCGGGCAGTGACCTGATCATCAAAGGCGGTGGCAAGGTAGAAGCAAGCTCGATAGAAGAAGCGGCGATTTGGGCTGACGGCAACATCGACATCTCGGGCGGCAGCCAGGTCAAGGCGAACTCCGAGGGAGATCTTGCCGTCAACGCTGAGGGCAGTCTCGCGGTCACGAACGCCTCCCTTGACGCAAGTGGTGTTAAATATGGCGTCTATGCTTGCAAGGGCGCTATACTCGATCACGCGACCGTAACGGTCCGCACAAGCGCGAGCGGCGGCCAGGCCATCGCCCTCATCACTGACGGGGACGACATCGTCATCAAGAATGGTTCCATCGTGGACGCGTTCGCGGAAGGCGAATTCTCGGTTGCAATCTCTACCAGAAACCACCAGATCAACGACGCGGGCGGACACATCTACATCAGCGACTCCGTTGTTAAGGCTATAGCCCGCTATGTCGAGTCCGGTAGCGACGGCCCTGACCACTACAGCAACGACCAAAGCGGCGAGGTCATCCCTGAGCCTAGGGGTCTGAACATCGGTATCTTCGCCCAGACCAGCGAGGGCATCACGCCCGCGACTATTTCGATCGTCCGCAGCTAGGTCACTGCCGAAGGAGACACGGCGGCGATCTTCGCCCTTGCCATGAGCGCGGACGGCAAGGTAATCGGCACCATCGAAATCGAAGGCTCCACCATCCTGACGCCTGAAGGCGGCAAGGTCATTGACTATCGCAACAAAGAAGAGCTCAGCAACGGCGACATCTACGAAGCGGGTCAAACCATCGGCACGGGCGACGCTGTGATCGACTCCCCCTATAACGAAGCTGTCGCCAAGAGCACGGTCATCGTGCCTCCCGAGGAGATCAAACCCGAGGAGAAGCCAGGCGAGACCAAGCCCGAGGGTTCCAAGTCCGAGGGCACGAAGACAACCAAGACCGTTGCAGTTGCAGCCACGGGAGCCAAGACCACCGGCAAGCTCGCGGCAACCGGCGACGCCTCGAGCGTAGCCATCGTGGCAGCCGCCCTTGCGGGAACAGCCGCCATCGCCGCCGGCGCCGCGGTGAGTCGCAAGCGTGCATAGACGCCTCGATCTTTAACGCACGGGGCGGCACCCCCGAATACGCCTAGTCCGCACGCCGTTTAGCAACGCCACCGCCAAGCTCCCCTCCGGCGGTGGCGTTTCCTGTTTGCACTCGTATGGCGCACACGCGAGCGGAGTCGCAACAAGCGGCTCCGCGCTTTGTGATTAATGCCCGACAACGCGTAGGTGCGCAGCTTATTCCTCTTCCGGATTTTGGCCATTTTGCCCTCCAAACGGCACTACCGCCGGCAACATCCAGCAGATACGCTGAATCTAGTCGTATAGGCCCTATGAGAACGGGAGCAACCATGGCAGCCTTGTTCACGACCCCCAAACGCAATGACACTACCGCCGGAACCCATGTTGCCGAACCCGACGTTCGCCGTCGCATAGGACTCGCGCACGGCAGCTGGCGCCGCGTGACGCGCCGCATCGTCGTGGGAGCCGTATGCGCGCTCACGGTAAGCTCGCTTCTCATGCCGAGCGTCTCGCTCGCAGCGGAATGGATCAAGGTCGGCGGCAACAAGTACAACACCGCGGCGAGCGACGAAGCCGGTACCTGGTCGTGGGACGGCGCCGACGACTTGAAGCTCAACAACTATAACGGCGGCGAGATCCAGGCCGCAGGCAAGCTCAACGTGAATTACTCGGGAACCAACATCGTCACTGCCGAATGGATCGAAAGCATCAACGTTTCTCATGGCACTAACGAGAATGCCGAGCTCAATATCCAAGGCGACGAGGGCGGCACGCTCAGCGTGACATCTACTGAGGACGCTATCCTCTCCACGGGTAATATCAACATCGACGGAGCCGGATCCGTCAACGCCACGAGCACAGGGTTTGATGCCATCAATGCCGGGGGTGATCTCGCTATCAAAGGTTCGGGCAACGTCAACGCCACGGGTGCATCGGATGGCATCAGGGCAAACGGCAATATCACGATTGACGACAGCGGAGCCGTCACCGCCAGGGCTACCAAGGACAAGGGTATTGGAACCGACAAGAACCTCACCATCAAGGGTGGCGGGACGGTCGAGGCAAGCTCCGAGAAAGACGCTGCCGTCGAGGCCAAGGGCAGCCTCGCAGCCACAAACGCCTCCCTCAACGTAAACGGTGTTGAATATGGCGTCTATGCCCACAAGGGCATCACCCTCGATCATGCAAACGTGACGGTCCGTGCAAGTAAAGGCAGATACGGTGGCGCCATCGCCCTCTTCACCTACCAGGACGACATCGTCGTCAAGAACGGCTCCACCGTGGACGCGTTTGCGGAAGGCGAGGTTTCGGCTGCATTCTCCACCAGAAACGATCGACCCAACGAGAAGGGTGGCCACATCTACATCAGCGACTCCGTTGTCAAGGCCATAGCCCGCTATGTCGAGAACGGCGACGGCCCCATCCCCTACAGCGAAAACCAAGATGGCGAGACGAGGCGCGAACCCCAAGGCGAGAACATCGGCATCATCGCCCAGACCAGCGAGGGCGTCACACCCGCAGTCATCTCGATCATCCGCAGCAAGGTAACGGCCGAAGGAGATACAGCGGCAATCTTTGCCCGTGCCATGAGCGCTGACGGCAAGACAATCGGCACCATCAAGATTGAGAACGCCGCCATCCAGACGCCCGAAGTCGGCAAGGTCATTGACTATCGCAAGCTCCGTGACGGCATCTACGAGGCAGGCCAAGCCATCGGCACGGGCGACGCCACGGTCGACTCCCTCTATATCAAAGCAGTCGCCAAAAGCACGACCATCGCACCTCCCGAGGTAGCCAAGCCGGAAGACCCCAAGCCCGCAGACAGCAAGCCCGCGGAGTCCAAGCAGGACCCCAAGTCTGAGGGCTCAAAGCCGGCCAAGGCCGTTGCGGCTTCAACCACGAAAGCCAAGACTACCGGCGTGCTCGCGGCAACCGGCGACACCTCGGGTGCAGCCATCGTGGCAACCGTCCTTGCGGGAACAGCCGCTATCGCCGCAGGCACCATGGCGAGCCGTAAGCGCTCTTAGACGCCCCTGCGCACATGGCAGCTCCCGCGAAGGCCCCGAGCCCCAGCACCGTTTAACAACGCCACCGCCGAGCTCCCCTCCGGCGGTGGCGTTTTCCATATGCGTCCGCAGGGGATGCACGAGATTGTCTTTGGTCTAGCCCAACCGGCATACGCTGGCGTGCGACAATTGGGGCTGCCGATATCACAACACTGAGAGAAGCCCGTCATGGAAGCGCATCAAAAGCAGATAACCGTTTATTCGAATCATACGGAAAGCGCGCCTGTCATCTACCTTCCTGTGGTCGTGGGCGACGGCAGCGAGGTTTATAAGTGTTGCCGAGAGCTCAACTGTCCGCCATTCGCCCTTGTCACCATTGGCGGGCTCGATTGGAATCGCGAGCTGAGCCCCTGGGCATGCGACGGGACCGTACGCGATGCCGAACCTTTCGGCGGCCAAGCTGCCGATTTTCTTGATGAGCTGCTGAATCAGATAATCCCCCAGGTCGAGTCGTCGCTTCCTCAGCCGCCCACCTGGCGCGGCATTGCCGGCTACTCGCTCGCGGGCCTCTTCGCACTCTGGTCCCTCTGGCAAACCGACGCCTTTGACCGCGCCGCGAGCGCATCGGGGTCGCTATGGTTTCCCGACTTTGTCGACCGTGCCAGCACGGCCCCTTTTGCCGGCAGCCCGCAAGCCGTCTATCTGTCGCTCGGCAAAAAAGAGACCAAGACGCCCAACCGCATGATGCGGCATGTGCTCGACGACACGCGCGCGACGGAAGTGCTGCTCATCGCGCGCGGCATTCCAACAACGCTGGAGCTCAACCCCGGCAATCACTTCGCCCAAACCGATCTGCGCATGGCACGTGGCATCCACTGGATATTGACGCATTAAAAATGGCGCCCGCGCGTACGCATGGGCGCCATTTTTTGATTCAGCTGGACGCAGTTGTTACTCAGCAGCCTCCTCAAGCTCGGAGACATCAAACTCAAAGTCGTTACCCGGCAGGATGGCGTTGAGCACAATGCCCACCAGCGAGCCCACGGCAAGACCGGAAAGCGAAATCGTCACGCCGCCCAATTCCAGCACGATGGCGCCGGCGGTGCTGTACGCAATGCCGAGCGAAAGCACGAGCACCAGGGCGGCCACCAGCACGTTGCGGTTATTTTGGAAATCGACCTGGTTCTCGATGAGGTTGCGAACGCCCACGGCGCTGATCATGCCATAGAGCACGAGCGACACACCGCCGATTACGCACGCCGGCATGGCCGCAATGACAGCCGCGAACTTGGGGCAGAACGAGAGCACAATGGCGCAACACGCGGCAATGCGAATCACGCGCGGGTCGAACACGCGCGTCAGGGCGAGCACGCCGGTGTTCTCGCCATAGGTGGTGTTGGCCGGAGCGCCAAAGAGCGAAGCCAGGATCGTGGCAAGGCCGTCGCCGAGCAGCGTGCGATGCAGACCGGGATCGGCGATGTAGTTACGCTCGCAGGTGGAGCCGATAGCCGAGATATCACCGATATGCTCGATCATGGTCGCAAATGCCAGCGGCATAATGGTGATGATGGCCGTCGTGGCAAGACCGCTATCGAACTGCGGCCCAAAGAGTGCAAACACGGTGTTGTCCCACACGATGGGCAGACCGACCCACGGCGCGGCTGCGACGCCCGAGAAATCAACCTCGCCGAGCGCAGTCGCAACGGCATAGCTCACCACAACGCCCAGCAGAATCGGCACGATCTTGACCATGCCACGGCCCCAGATGTTGCAGATGACGATCACCGCCACAGCGACAACGGCAACAAGCCAATTGGTCTGGCAGTTGGCGATGGCAGAGCTTGCCAAGATCAGGCCGATGGAAATGACGATGGGGCCAGTCACTACCGGCGGGAAGAAGCGCATAACGCGCTTGGCACCAAACGCGCGAAACAGGGCCGCCAGCACCGGATAGAGCAGGCCGGCACAGGCTACACCTAGGCAGGCGTAGGGCAAAAGCTCGGCCTCGCCGTTGGGCGCGATTGCGGCATAACCGGCAATAAAGGCAAACGAAGATCCCAAAAACGCTGGCACCTTGCCGCGCGATAGGAAGTGGAAGAGCAGCGTGCCCAGGCCGGCAAATAAAAGCGTTGCCGAAACCGAAAGGCCGGTGAGCACGGGCACCAACACCGTGGCGCCAAACATGGCAAACAGGTGCTGCAGGCCGAGCAAGAACATGCGCGGGCGACCGAGCGACGACGCATCGTAGATGGCATCGGCGACGGCGGGCGTCGAGGATTGGGACATGGATGTCCTTTCATAATGGAAGGGCGCCCGGGCATATCGGATTACCTGCCCGAACGATACGATCCGAACCATTGTACGCGATGCATGCCGCTCCGACCACGACGCCCCTGCGAACGGCAGCACTACTTCCAGACACGCTCGGCAATGCGCCTAACCAGCGCAATCTTTGCCCACTGTTCGTCCTCGGTCAGCTTGTTGCCGATCTCGCAGCTGGCAAAGCCACACTGGGGCGACAGGTACAGGTTCTCGAGCGGCACGTACTTTGCGGCTTCGCGGATGCGCTCGACGATAACGTCCTCGTTCTCGAGCTCTGCCGCCTTGGTGGTTACCAAGCCCAGCACGACCTTCTTGCCCGGGGCAACGTAGCTGAGCGGCTCAAAGCCGCCGGCGCGCGGCGTATCGAACTCCAGGTAGAATGCGTCGACATCCTCATGTGCAAACAGGTACGGCGCGATGGGGTCATAGCCGCCCTCGAAAGCATAGGTAGAGTGGTAGTTGCCGCGGCACACGTGCGTGTTAATGACGAGGTCGTCGGGCTTGTCCTCGATGGCGGCGTTGTTGAGCGCCACGCCCAGCTCGCTCACCCTTTGCAGGTCAACCGGGCTCATGCCAGTCTTGGACACAAAGTCGGTATCGCAGTAAATGCCCCAGGTGCAGTCATCAAACTGGATATTGCGACAACCGGCGGCGTACAGGTCGGCGATCACCGTGCGATAAGCGGCTGCAATTGCGTCGGCAAGTTCCTCATCGGTCTTATAGACGGCGCGCAGGCTCTCCTGCTGACCATCGCAGCGGTCGAGCGTAACCTCCGAGAACGTCTGGATCGGCGCCGGAATGGTCTGGCGCGCAACCTGACCCTCCCCCTCGAGTGCCTTGACAAACTTAAAGTGCTCGACGAAGGGGTGGTTCTCGCCGCTGATGGGGCCGGTCACCACGGCGGTGTCAGCCGTGGTCTCCTCGTCGTGGAACATATAGCCCGTACGCGAGGTGCGGCGTTCAATGCCGTTGAGCCCCCACATAAAGTCGAGGTGCCAGTAACTGCGACGAAACTCGCCATCGGTAATCACCTGCAGGCCAGCGGCCTTTTGCTTGTCCACCAGGTCGCGAATAGCCTCATCCTCGACGGCCTTAAGCCCCTCGGCATCAAGTGTGCCTGCCGCATAGGCAGCGCGGGCATCCTTTACGGCCTGCGGACGGAGAAAGCTGCCGACGATATCAGCGCGAAACGGCGCGTTCGGTTGAATTGAAGTGCTCATAGATATCTCCCTTTGCATTGGTTGCTTTACTGGGACAGAGTATGAGCGCTCATATAGCCATCGTAAAATATACGTTTATAACAGTTTGATATAGATGCTTCCTATATCAGTTGGGACTGCCATGAAGAGATTTGACCTGTGCAGGACGCAGCAGTCTAGATATGCTGACGGATCGCGTCGATATAGGCTTGACCGTAGCGCGTAAGCGTCGTGTTCTTGCGCGTGATGATGCCGATCTCCATGTACTCATCCACATCGAGCGGAATCGAGATAATGCCGGGGCCGTTGAGCTCGTGACTGATCACGCCTGAGCATACCGTGTAGCCGTTGAGGCCCATGACCAGGTTGAACAGCGTCGCACGATCGCGCACGCGAATGTTCTTGCGGCGCTCAAACGTCGAGGTCAGTTCCTCGGAATAGTAAAACGAGTTGTAGCTGCCCTGCTCATAGGACAGGAACGGGTAGTCTTCCAGATCCTCGAGCGTCACGCTGGAGCGGTCCGCCAGCGGATGGTCGGCACAGACGAAGACATGCGGCGTGGCGCAGAAAAGCCCCTCGAATACGAGCTCGTTGGCCGCCAGCATGCGCTCGATAACCTCGCGGTTATGCTCGGATAAGTACAGGATGCCCAGTTCGCTTTTCATATGCGCGACGTCCTCGATAATCTCGTGAGTCTGCTCCTCGCGCAGGGTAAAGTCATATCGCGCGGCATCGAACTCACGGATCACATCGACAAACGCGTTGACGGCAAAGGAATAATGCTGGCAGCTCACACTAAAGTGCGGCACCTGCTCGGACGCGCCCTTGTACTTGCCTTCGAGCAGATCCGCCTGATCGAGCACCTGGCGCGCGTAGCCCAAGAAGGTCTCGCCCTCCTCGGACACAATGACACCCTTGTTGGTGCGCTCAAAGATGTGCACACCCATCTCGTTTTCGAGATCGCGGATCGACGCGGTAATCGAAGGCTGCGACACAAAGAGCCGGCGCGAGGCCTCGGTGATGCTGCCGCATTCGGCAACTTTGACGACATACCTGAGCTGTTGAAGCTTCATGATGGCCTCCCTAGACGTCCGCGAAACCCGAACCCGCCGCATCTGCCTGACGCATAAACGACGGCATCTCCCCCGTCGCGGCGCAGGCGGCAATCTGATGCAGAGCCCCGGCAACCGCATCGTCTGCCGCAGCGCCGATATGCCAGCGCGCGGCAGCCGTGACGGCCTCGTTGGCATTGGCGACTGCAACGGAGTTGGGGACGGCACCGATCATGGGCAGGTCGTTATCGGAATCGCCAAATACGGCCACCTCGTCGGACGTCAGGTCCAAAGCGCGCGCCAGCTCCAGCGCAGCGCAACCCTTGTCCCAACCTGCTGGAAGAATGTCGAACAGGCGCACACGATTGTTGGGAAACACGAGCGAGAGTTCCGGCACCTCAGCGGCAACGCGCTCGCGTAGCTCCGCGAGCTCCTCACGCGAACGAGCACTCCAGATATTCGCCTTGAACACCGACGCGTCATCGACGACAGGACGGCACGGGGCCTCTTCGCCCTTGAGCCATGCGTTGCCGCCCGACTCCATGGCGCGGCGCACGCGCTCGGGGTCGCTCGTCACACAATAGGCATCGTTGCCCCAAAAGTCATCACCCAGGCCGTAGACCTTCAGATACGTATCGTCGGTCTCTTGCTCCAAGTAGTCAGCCAAGCGCATAAGGGCGGCGTTGTCGGTCGCATGCGAGGCTACCACCTCGCCGTCCACAAACATGACCTGGCCGTTGCAGAACGCGCCGGTCGAGAAGCACTCGGCGCGATTGCGGAACATCCAGCCCATCGCGGAGGGCTGGCGACCCGAAACCGGGCCAAAGTGCAGACCCGCCGCCTGCATGGCATGAATGCCCTCGATGGCGTAGTCGCTGGCGCCGTCATGCCCGGCTGGAATCAGCGTATCGTCCATATCGGTCAGCACAAGTTTAATCATAAGGCCCCCTCGGTCATTCTTAATCCCGTCTATTGTACCGACCTGCCAAAAAGAGACAGGTTTATATTGGCAGGTTTTATCTGGGAAAACGCAAAGCCCCAGTTGTTACCTGCCAAAATAAACCTGTCCCTTTTTGGCAGGTGCGCTAGTATAGGGAACAACAGATTCGATGCGGGAGTGCCGGCGGTGCAAACCACAAGGCTGAGAGGGCATGGGGCCCAATCCTTTGAACCTGTCAGTTAATGCTGGCGTAGGGAGCATGCCGCCTTTTTAGGGGCGCTGTCTATGCACAGCGCCCCTTTTCTATGCCAAGGAGGCATGTGCAGTGATCGATTCGAAACAGCTCAAGCAAAACGTGGTCAAGGCCGTGGAGGAGATTCGCGCCACCAATCCGATGGCGGGCTCCATCACCAACACGGTAACGATTGACTTTGTCGCCAACGCGCAGCTCGCCGTGGGCGGTTCGGCCGCCATGGTCTATCTGCCCGACGAGGGCGAGGCACTCGTTGCCGGCGGCAGCGCCATCTATCTGAACATGGGAACGCTCTTCCCCATCTACGAGCAGACGATTCCCCGCGCGGCCAAGGCGGCACACGACGCCGGCAAGCCCTGGGTGCTCGATCCGGTGGGCCTGGGCATCGGCAGTCTGCGCACCCAGCTGGTAGGCGAACTCAAGCAGTACAAGCCCACCATCGTGCGCGGCAACGCCTCCGAGATCATTGCGCTCGCCGGCCTGTGGGGTCTTGAGGGTGAAGCCGCCGATCTGAGCCGCGTGCGCGGCGTCGACACCACCGATACGGTTGACGCCGCCCGCGGTGCCGCCGCGGCTCTCGCCCGCTACACCGGCGGCGCCGTAGTGGTCTCGGGCGAAGTCGACCTGATTACCGACGGCACGACCATGGCCAAGTCCCACGGCGGCAGCCCGCTCATGTCCAAGATCACCGGCTGCGGTTGCTCGCAGGGCGGCGTGTTGGCCGTGTACGCCTGCGCCACCGACCCATTTACGGCGGCCATCTGCGGCACCGCCGTCTACAACGTTGCCGGCACGCGTGCCGCCGCCGTTGCCGATGCCCCGGCAAGCTTTAAGGTCGCCTTTATCGATGAGCTCTACCGCGCAACCGCCCGGGACATTGCCGACAACCAACTCGAGCTCGAGGAGGCATAAGCCATGTCCGAGCCCGCAACCAATGCCGGCATGAACACGCTCGTCGCTGTGGCCATCGCCCCGTGCGGCACCGGTGACGAGCTTTCCGCCGAGGTCGCCGAGGTCGTGCGCGTCATTCGCGAGAGCGGCCTTCCCAACCGCACCACCTCGATGTTCACCGAGATCGAGGGCGACTGGGACGAGGTCATGCAGGTCGTGC
The DNA here is from genome assembly GCA_959604825.1 of uncultured Collinsella sp. GTDB lineage: Bacteria > Actinomycetota > Coriobacteriia > Coriobacteriales > Coriobacteriaceae > Collinsella. The sequence goes on from CAUHCN010000025.1 coordinate 23,393, forward strand.
GCGACGCAACCTTTGTGTTGGCGAGCAAGGGCATCCGTACCGAAGTCGTGCTCAAAGCCGATATTCGACCCGGATTTACCGATACCATGACCGGCAAACTCGAGCGTATGGAAGCGCAGATCAAAAAGCAGGAGGAAGCACGATGAGCATCCGCGACAACCTTGATATCTCGGCCTATCTGGTACTCGGCCCCGAAAACACCCTCGGGCGACCCGTGGGCGATGTGGTGGCCCAGGCACTCGACGCCGGCTTTACCTGCATCCAGGTGCGCTCCAAGGTGGCAAGCGCCCGCGAGATCATCGCGCTGACGGGCGATGCCGCGCAGGCTATCGCACAGGCCGGCAAGACCGGGCAGGTCGCCCTGCTGATCGACGACCGCCTTGACTGTGTACTCGCCGCGCGCGAGCAGGGTATCGCTGTCGACGGCGTGCACGTGGGCCAGAGCGATATTCCCGTCGAGGTCTGCCGCAAGCTTCTGGGCCCCGATGCCATCGTGGGTCTCTCTGCCCGCTGCGAAGAGATGCTCGAGTACGTCAAGACCGCTGACATGAGCCTGGTCGATTACCTGGGCGTGGGCCCGCTCCACGAGACCGAAACCAAGCGCGACTGCGGACGCGCGGCAGATGGCTCCATCATCACCAAGAGCTTTGAGGACCTGGCTGCCCTCCATGCAGCAAGCCCCGTGCCCATCGTGGTGGGCGGCGGCGTCAAGAAAGCCGACCTGCCGCAGCTCAAGGCAACCGGCGTCGACGGCTTTTTCGTGGTGAGCGCCGTCTGCAGTGCCGACGACCCCCACGCCGCAGCCAAGGAGCTCGTCGACACCTGGCAGCAGGCATAAGCCTAGACCGAGCAGTTGCTCCGCAGTCCCATATCTTCAATAGCGGAAAACGCATCCCATTCCAAGCGCAAATTTTGGGATGCGGTTTCCGCGACCGCCCCCTCGCGGAAACCGCATCCCAGTCTGAGCGCATATTCCGGAATGCGCTTTCCGTAGCAGCCCTTACCCCGCCAGATACGCTTCCAGCGCGGGCAACGTCGCCTCCGCATCGCGGCGGCCGATCTGGTAGATGCGCTCGAGTTCCTCGGGCTCGCGGCACAGCGACGGCACCTTCACCGATTCGCTCGGCCGCACCACAAAGATCTCGCCAGCGGCTTCGCGACGCGCCAGGTCATCGAGCGTGGCATTGTAGACCTCGTGCCGATGCTCAAGCGCCGCAACAAACTCCGGATAGTGACGATACACGCGACGCAGCATAGGCATCACGCTATTGGGCTGCTTTACAAAGCCCGCCGGCTGCGTCAGCACCACCACGTTGCGGTCATAGCCTTGCTCAAACAGCCAAGCGCTGGGAATGGAATCGGCAACACCGCCATCCAAGTACTTACGACCCTCGATGGCAACAGGACGCGTCGCCACGGGAATCGCCGACGACGCCCGGATCCACTCAATATCGCGCTCGTCGCCATAGGGCAGGTCATGGTAGACGGCCTGCCCCGTCTTAAGATCGGTACATACGCACGTAAACCGCATGGGGCAGGCGCGATATGCCTCCAGATCGATGGGATCGCGCTCGATGGGTACCTCATGATAGGCAAACTCGGCATTGAACATATCGCCGGTTCGCAACCAGCTCGTCACGCTCGCATAGCGCTTGTCGGCGCAATAGGCCTTGTTGTAGCGAATGGCGCGGCCGATCTGGCGCGATTTAAAGTTGTAGCCAAACGCCGCGCCCGCCGAGACACCCACCATATGGTCGCAGGTTAAGCCGTGCTCCATCCATACGTCGAGCACGCCCGCCGTATACATACCGCGGTAGCCGCCTCCCTCGAGCGCAAGCCCCACCGTGCGCGTCGTGTCTGGCTGTGCCATGCGACCATCTCCGTTCCCATGTTTTAAAGCGGAACAAGTATACCCGCCAACATATATCGACTCAGTCGCATTTATATCGAGCATCGCATCGTCACGCTACCGATTGGCGAATAATAGCCGCCCGCGGCAGGGGCACCCATATACAATCCTCTATTGTTGTTTATACTACTCAATAGTTATCAGCAGCGAACACGGACCGACATATTAAACCAGCGACGCAGCAAGGCGGGGGCCTGGATACACGCAAAGCGTTGAGCAGCAACGCGTGTGTACAACGAGCTCGCCCGACGCAATACACCCCGACCTCAGGAAGCCGCTTACAGCATGGATATCGCCAGCAATTACACCGAGACGCTCGAAAAGACCATCCGTGACCTTCTCGAGCGTCAGGACGATCTGATCAGGACTGCCTTTACCGACGAGCTCACCGGTCTTGGCAACCGCGGCGGCTTTACCCGTTCCCTCGAGGAAATCTGGGAGCAGGAATTGCCCGTAACCATGGCGTTTATCGACATCGATAACCTTAAGCACTGCAACGACATCTTTGGACACGACGAGGGCAACCGCTATATCTTGCAGGTGAGCCTCTATCTCAAGCTGTATATGAAGGTGGACGAGGCGGCATTTCGCCTGGGAGGCGACGAGTTTGCCATCCTGTCCGCAATCGCGACCGAGGATGACCTTGCCGAACGTCTGGAGCACTGTCGAGAGGTCCTGCTCAAAAATAACGATTCCGAGATGCCTCACTCGTTTAGCTACGGAGTGTCACACGCCGACCCCGCCCTGGGCGAAGCCTCCAATCGCATGACGCTCGATGCCGACCATCGCATGTACGACTACAAGCTGCGCCATGCCGTGCACCTTGATCGACGCAATATCACGCAAGTCCACGCCGACGATTTCGAAGTAAGCGATCGCATTTTCGACGCCCTTTCGATGCTCAACGAAGGCCGCTATTTCTTTATCGAGAACCTGGACAAACATCGCACCCTTTGGTCACAAGGCGCTATGCGCGACCTTGGCCTTCCTTCGGAGCATATAGACAACTGCCACGATTACTGGAAAACGCGCGTCCATCCCGATGACCTCGAGGCCTATAGCGACGATATCGACCAGATCTATAACGGCTCCAAGCACCGTCGCGTCATGCAATACCGCGTACGCAACGCCGCCGGCGACTACGTTCTCTGCCGTGCTCGCGGGTTTCGTATCGACGGCGACGGAAATGTCCCCTCGCTCTATGTTGGCGAGCTCGTCAACCACTCGCTTGCCGAGACCGTCGACGCCGCCACGGGCCTTGGAACGCAGCGCATGTTGCTCAACGCTATCGATGCCTGCCGTCGCGACTGTTGCGAGACGGGGCTTATAGCGGTGCGCGTTCGCGGCACGACAAAGCTCAACGAGCTTTACGGAGCCGAGGCTGTCGACAACATGCTCGCCGAATACGCAGGCCGCATGTTGTCGATCACCCGTGGCAGGAGTCGCGTCTACCGCTCACGAAGCGTCCAGTTTGTCGTGCTCAGCAACGATTTAGACCACGAGGCATTCGAGCAACTGGTCCGTCATCTAAAAGAGGCCGTTTTCGCTCCCGTTCGAATCGCGGGCGATACCATTACCCCCGTCTGTCTAGTCGTTCCGGCCTTTTACGAGCGCCTAACCAATCAAGCGACCGCCGTTTTAGGCGAACTCGACCGTCGCCTTCGCACGGCCGGCGGACTTGTCCCCAACGACAGCCTCCCCATACCCGAGATAGAGCGCAAAAGCGCCATCGCCGAGCGCATCGATATGCTCACGGGCCTCTGTCGACCCAGCGAGTTTATGCGCCGCGCCAACGCATTTCTCCAGACAAGGCGCGACGGCGCTTGGTGTATCGCCACCGTCGACATGGGGCACATGCGACTGTTCAACGAATGGCACGGACAGGCCGAGGGCGACCGCGTGCTCGCCGACGTAGGTACAGTCCTCAAAGACATCGAGAATGCCGACATGGGCGTCGCAGGGTACTGGGGCCAAGACGACTTTTGCATACTCATCCCCTTTGAGCACGACACCGTCCATCAAATCTATAGTCGCATTCGCGAGACCGTGGCCAAGCACGATGACGGCGTAGGCTTCTGGCCGTCCATGGGCGTTTGCCCTATCGACTCCAACGAGGAAATCACCATCGATGCACAGGCCAAGGCCATGTTTACCAATCGACGCGCAAAAAACGACTTTAAGGAGCGCATTGCCATTTTCCGCCCCGAGGAGTATGAGCGCGAAGTCTCGTTCCACCGCACGCTGACCGAATTCCAGTACGCGCTCTCAAACGGCCGCATCACCTACTACTTGCAGCCCCAGGTCGACATGGAAACCGGCGAGATTATTGGCGCCGAGGCGCTCACGCGCTGGATTGACAAGGATGGCTCCCTCATTTCACCCGTCACCTTTATCCCCGCTCTCGAGGAAAGTGGTTTTGTGGTGACGCTCGACAAATACGTTTGGCAGGGCGTTGCCTCGTGGCTGCGCGGGCGCATCGATCGAGGGCTTCGCGTGGTTCCGATCTCGCTCAACGTGTCGCGCGTGGATATCCTTGCCTGCGACGTTGCCGAACATATGGGAGCGCTCGCCGACCAATACAATCTGCCGCCCGAGCTCATGCGCATCGAGATCACCGAGACGGCTTATACGGGAGAGTCCGAAGCTGTGGATAAGCTGACGGCCGACCTGCACAACCGCGGCTTCTCGACCTACATGGACGATTTTGGCACCGGCCAGTCCACGCTCGCGATGCTCAAGAACGTCAACGTCGACGTCATCAAGCTCGACCGCACGTTTGTGCCCGTCGACGGCGATCAAGGCCGCAGCGTGCAAATCATTTCATCAATGCTCGAGATGGCGCAGTCGCTCCATCTGCCCGTTGTGGTCGAAGGCATCGAGACAAATGAGCAGGCAAACATGCTACGCCAAATGGGCGCCCGCTACGCTCAGGGCTTCCTCTACTACCGTCCCATGCAGGCGGAGGATTTTGAGGCACTGCTCGACGGTGGCGACAGCAACTAATACGCTCGTGCGCAAACGCCACCGTCGAGGGAGCGTTTGTTCCCATGAGCTAACTAATACCCCAATCTAAACCAAATTGGGAGTAAGATACAAACTATTGTTCCATCCAAGGAGGTCATCCATCATGAACGAGTCGTATCGCCTGGGCGAGCAATCAATCATCGCTCATCTTCAGCGACTTGCGAACGGGGCCTCAACCACCGAGCTCGATGTTGCCGCGCTGCCCCCGGAGTTGCGTGCCATCGGTGAGCAACTGCAGAAAACGCTCGCCATCCTGCAACAAGAACGCGAGCTGCTTGAGCGCGGCGCCTATATCGACTCGCTCACCAATCTTGGCAACCGCGGCGGACTCGACCGCCATGTCGATCAGCTCTGGCGCAAAGGCACCCCCTTCACCTGCGCCTATATCGATATCGACCGCCTTAAGCATTGCAACGATAAGTTTGGCCACACCGAGGGCAATTGCTACATTCTGAGCATCTGCCGCGCACTCACCGAGACAATGGAGCACGATGAGTTGCTGTTCCGTATCGGTGGAGACGAATTTGTACTTATATCCCCCGCGACAGACGAAGCCGAGCTCGAGCAGCGCCTGGAGCGGACGCGTGCCAATCTTATCGAGGCAACATCGGACGGCAAGGCGCCCATGATCGCCAGCTTTAGCTTTGGCTGCTCGCGCGTCGACCCACTTGCAGGCGATACGCGTCGCCAGATGACAAAGGACGCCGACCGCAAAATGTATCGCTACAAGCTCATGTACCGTGTGCAACAACCGGAAGAAGGCGATGCGCCGCAACGCCCGGTCACCGAACAACCCCCCCCCTGCAACGACCGAGTGTTCCAAGCGATCTCCATGAGCTCCGAGACGCGCTATCCGTTCATCATTAACCTCGACACCGGCGAATCGCAATGGTCGGTTAATGCCGTGCGCGATTTTGACCTACCTTCCCAGCATCCCTACAACTCGCTCGATATATGGCTTGCCCGTGTTCACCCCGAGGACCGCGACAACGTACGTGCCGAGCTCGATATGGTGGTAAACGGCACGTGGCACTTCCACTGCATGCAGTATCGCGTCATGAATACCGCCGGAAAATACGCGCTTTGCGACTGCACGGGTTACCGCCTGGACGGCACCGATACCGAGCCCAACATGTATGTGGGCATTGTCACCAACCGAAGCTTGGCAGATACGACCGATTCCGTGACCGGTCTGGGCGATATCCACGCCCTGGTCAACGCCATTGGCGAGATGCGTCGCGTGGCACGAAACGCGGGCTTGATCGCCATTAAAATCGACGAAATCGCACAGGTCAATGCCCGCTTTGGCTTTGATGCAGGCGACCGCGTTTTGGCAGAAAGCGCCGCCTGCCTCATGGATTGCTCGCGCGGCAAGGGTCGTCTGTTCCGCTCGACCGGACCGATGTTCGTGGCGCTCTTTGACGAGCTTGATCCCGAAGAGACCGACGCGGTTGCAGACGAAATCGAACGGTTCTTGGGATCGCCCGTGCTCCTTGGCTCATTTGAATATCAGCCGCCCCTTCGCGTGGCGACGCTTCATCTGGACGCCGTCGACCGACAGCCCGTTTCCATTTTGAACGAACTCAATGCGCTGATTAAAGAGGCGCCGCAGGTACCGGGCACCAAGCTGGACTAGCGTTATGGGGCGCATGATGGTTAATTTCCGATCTCAACCGAACACATTGGGCAAATAGGTCGTACCCGCAGTTAGCCGAACGTCCCCGCAGTCCCTCCCGGGGCCCGGGGGCACCGTTTCGATACTCTTGGTTTACTTTGCCTGATGCAAATAAGTGCTCAACAAGATAGAACCTATCCCCCGCCACGGATATGCCCTCGAGCAAATCTGTTAAGCCAAGCCTATCAAATTCTATTGACAATTGGCTGCATTGGTCCATTTTGTCGTCCAGCCACTTCCGCTGGCTATCGCCTCATAAACACAAACCTAACGAGCCGCACGAACGACAAAGAAGCCAAGCTGAACAGAAGTAGAACCAAAACTTCAAAAACGCTGGTATTCCAATCACGTACCCAGCCCTCTACCGCCCACAAGAAAAACAGCAGCCCCATCCATAACGTCACAGAAGAAATCAGCTTTGCGTAAGGGCGTATATCAATCTCGCTCTCCCTTTTTGTGACATCATATCCAGCAATTGAGCAGAGCCATCTTCCTCTTCGGTATTGGATTGAAAGGACAATCAAGGCAATCGAAGTCATCAAGCAAACAGCATCCTCTGTTTCCATAGAGTTTCCTTTGCTTTCCATCCTAGTTACGCATTCACAATCGAATCAAACCAAGTATGAATTACTCGATAGCAACCGCCTTAGTATAAACCATAGCCGCACAGCAGCCCGCCTTCTAAGACCTCAGAGTTCGCCATCGAATGCGACCTGCCCAGACCCCTTACAATCTGCTCGCACGAGGCCCCGCACTCCAACATCCTCTGGACCGTATCCCGCTCGTACCTGGTGAGCGTGCCTGCCGTGGGCCCTCGGGGCTGGAATCGTGCCCCACGCCATCTGCCCGCTCGTGCGATAATCCTCCGCAGAAGTCACCGACAGCAGAGGGAGTTAGTGATGAAGGTTCTTTTGGTCAATGGCAGCCCCAAGGCAAACGGCAACACCGCCCGCGCACTCGCCGAGGTCGCCGAGCAGCTCAACGCCGAGGGTATCGATACCGAGGTGTTTCAGCTAGGCGCTAAGCCCATTCGCGATTGCATCGGTTGCGGCCAGTGCGGCAAGCTCGATTGCCGCTGTACCTTTGACGACGATGTAGTCAACGAGCTGATTGCCGCTGCCGAGCAGGCAGACGGCTTTGTCTTTGGTTCGCCCGTCTACTACGCGCATCCCAGCGGACGCATCCTCTCTGCCCTCGACCGTGCATTCTATGCTGGCAGCAAGGCCTTTGCGCACAAGCCGGGCGCCGCTGTCGCCGTTGCCCGTCGCGGCGGCACGTCGACCACCTTCGACGTGCTCAACAAGTACTTCACCATCAACCAGATGCCCGTGGTAGCATCCACCTACTGGAACAACGTCTTCGGTGCCATGCCGGGCGAGGCCGCCCAAGACGCCGAAGGCCTTGCCACCATGCGAAACATCGGCAAAAACATGGCCTGGCTACTGCGTTGCATCGAGGCGGGAAAGGCCGCCGGCATCGAAGCTCCCCAGGCCGATCGCGCTAGGACCAACTTCATCAGGTAGAACGGCGGAACCAAACAATGAACGTGCAGATCTTCGGTACCAAAAAGTCCTTCGATACCAAGAAGGCCCAGCGTTATTTTAAGGAGCGCCGCATTAAGGTGCAGTTTATCGACCTTAAGGAAAAGGAGATGAGCAAGGGCGAGCTCACGAGCGTGATGCAGGCGGTTGGCGGCATCGACAAGCTGCTCAACCCCAAAGCCAAGGACGAGGAGACGCTCGCACTCATCCAGCACCTCACCCCCAGCCAGCGTTTTGATAAGCTGCTCGAGAATCAGCAGGTTCTGGCCGAGCCCATCGTGCGCAACGGCAAGAAGGCCACCGTCGGCTATTGTCCCGACGTATGGGGAGCCTGGGAGTAGCCTGTGTTATTTGTCGGCGCGTGGGTATAAGAGCAGGCGTTTGGCATAAGATTCAACTGTAAGCCATGTCTAACAAAGGAGGGCACATGCCCAACAAACCCGTGAAGATCATCATGCTTACCGGATACCTCGGTGCCGGCAAGACCACGTTGCTCAACCACATCCTCGCAAACGACGGCGGCATCCGCGCCGCCGTGATCGTCAACGATATCGGCGAGATCAACGTCGACGCCAGCCTCATCGCTGACGGCGGCCTTTCCGAGACCGACGACCTTATCCCGCTCACCAACGGCTGCATCTGCTGCACGCTTTCGGACGACCTGGCCAACCAGCTGCAGGACATCGCCGATTCGGGCAAGTTCGACTACATCATCATCGAGGCCTCGGGTATTTGCGAGCCCATCCCCATCGCCTACACCATCTCGAGCTTCTGCGACGAGGCCAAGGTGGGCGGCGAGCCCAAGCTCGCGCTCGACAACATCGTGGCCGTGGTCGACTGCGCCCGCATGTACGACGAGTTCAACGGCGGTCGCGACCTCCTGGCCGAGGATATCGACGAGGACGACATCGAGAGCCTGCTTATTCAGCAAATCGAGTTTTGCTCCACGCTGATCCTCAACAAGACCGATACCGTCACGCCTGAGCAGATTGCCGAGCTCAAGGCCATCGTGCGCAGCCTGCAGAAGGACGCCGTGATTGTCGAGGCCCAAAACGGCGAGGTCCCCATGGAGGAGCTGCTCGACACCGACCGCTTCGACTTTATGCGCGCCTACAACTCCGCCGCCTGGATCGAGGCCATGGAGCATCCCGAGGAGCACGACGACCCCGAGGTGCTCGAGTACGACATCGAGACCTTTGTGTACTCCCGCCGCAAGCCGTTTGACCTGCAGAAGTTCACCAATTTTGTTGAGCAGGAGTGGCCCGACGAGGTCATTCGCGTCAAGGGCCCGCTGTGGCAGACCGGCGATCCGGACATGTGCTACATGTTCGAGCAGGCCGGCCACCAGATGCGCCTAATGGAGAACGGCCTGTTTGTCGATTCTGCGCCCGAGGGCGAGAAGCAGAAGATTATCGACGAGAACCCCGAGATCATGCAGATTTGGGACGACGAGACGGGCGACCGCATGACGAGCCTGTGCATCATCGGCCGTCACATGGACAAGGATGCGCTCATCGCTGCCCTCGATGCCTGCCTGACCGACTGGCACCGCGCCTAGGCTATCGAAGCGGGCGTTTTCCGCCCACGTAACCGCCAAACCACCACGAAGGTGCCCTTCGTGGTGGTTTTTCGTTCTGAGCCAAGGAGATTCATGTTCAACATTGTGCTGTATGCGCCCGAGATTCCGGCCAATACGGGCAATATCGGCCGCACTTGCGTGGTTACCGGTACCCGCCTGCATCTGGTGGAGCCGCTGGGGTTTTCGCTCGACGACAAGACAGTGCGTCGCGCCGGCCTGGGCTACTGGCAAAACTTGGACGTGACGACCTATGCCGGCTGGGAGGATTTCCTTGCGCGCAACGGCCTCTCCCCCGCCGACGAGCGCCTGCATCTGCTGACCAAAAAGGCACGCCGCACCTATGCGCAAAGCACCTACCGCGACGGCGACTACTTGGTCTTTGGCAGCGAGAGCTCAGGCATCCCCGAGCCACTGCTTGCCGCGGAGTCCGAGCGCTGCGAGCGCATCCCGATGCTGCGCGATTGCGATTCGCTTGACAACGCCGAGACATGGGAAGCCCACGAGGAATCGCTAGGGCATACCGAGGACAGCCACGAGGCCATCCTTCGGCAGGATATCTGCGGCAACTTTGTAGACCCGGACGACTACCGCATCAGCGCCCTCAACCTCTCCAACAGCGCCGCCATCGTCCTCTACGAGGCCCTGCGCCAGACAGGCTTTCCTGGAATGTGACAAAGGGACTGTCCCTTTGTCACATATTGCACCTACTGATTTAAATGGAATTAACCGGTTTTAAACGCTTTTAACTAGAAAAGATGCCAGTATATTACTAACTTTTACTGAGTTGCACCGTATGGGTTTCTATGCTTCCACCCCGTAAAGGACAGGAACCCCGCAGCAAATGGTCCCCACACATCAGAATTCAACTTCAAATACAAACGATTGCCGGAGTTCTCGCTTAGCTTGGCTTGTCAGGCTCGAATTCGCCCTTATGTTCAGTTTGCTGCATGCCTCGTCGATAGCCATAGCAAGTGATACAGACATGGTCATGGTCGTTTCACTTTTCAATTCGACCCGATAGCTCTTCGCCTTGTTTTTATCCTCTCCACCACATCTCGTCTCAATTAACAAGAGAACATCTGAGTCATGGGCATACCAATGGAGCTCAGGGCGCTGTGGAACCATGTCGCCCTCAAATACCTGTGTAAACAGAATTTTCTTCTCGCTTCTCGTTGAATCGCTCAAGGAACCGTCGATTCGAACCGAGCCCTTCTTTCCCGCCTTGGCATTTCCCTTAACCTGGCGGCCTCGCCGAGTTTCCTCATACTCCGTCACCTCCAGCTTGCAGCGCTTCGCGCCAAGCATGAACGCAATCCGTCTCAACTCGGCCATCTTGTCTTGTTGCATGGTTGCAAAATAAGAGTCAAGGTCAACAAAGCGAGACCGATCAAAAGCATCTATGTAATATGTGGAGTAAAGAGATGGTTTAGGATAGAAAGACAATTCGCTATCCCCGATTGCCTCGCGGTACAGATTGAAAATCTGCGTGCCCTTAACAGTATCCAGCCAACCAATAGCATCTCTACAGGCGTCGATGCCCCGGCGCTCATTTCCGTCAACAATTCGAATCATGTTCGGCAAATGGAATGAAGGACTCTGATAGGTCTCCTTGGTTACCGGCCTGTATCTATTAAGCTGCTGCTGGTATGCCCAATCGTTGACCGCGTCACCGATATCCGCAGCAGTACCTGCCGCACCATCGGCCGCATCAGCAATAGCTGCCAAGGCGTCATCAACCAGCGGAGTTGCAGCACGCATTGCACCATCGGCAACTTTCTGTACGGTTGCAACCGCGCCCGCCATCGCGCTTCCGGCGCCATCAACCAACCCGGCAGCGGCCTTACGGATATCAAAACTCTGCTTATGTCGCGGCGGCTCCTCCCTTTCGACAACAGCCAGATCGTCTTTATCCTCCATTGTGACCTCCTATTTCCGATAGTCGAAATCAACCGTATATTCATCGCCAAATGCCGAGTTGAAGGTAGTGTCGAGAAAGGTGGTGTAGTGCCCGATCAGAAGCGAGCCGGCCCCAGCGATCTGTTTCCGTTTATCCAATATGCTATTCACCCCTACTCAAACGCAACGTCAACATTGACGTCATCGCCGCATAAGGCTTTGACCTGTTTTTCGATAAGGGCGCAGGCTCTATCATCAGATTCTTGGAGCATATTGCTTTCCTTGACCTTCTTGGTCTGCTCTTTCTTTGCCTGTTTCAATAACGTGTTTAGATCATCCGTGCTTACTTGATTCCAGTTAAGAAAGCCATTGTCCTCAACATATTTCTTAAGCGTATTGGGGTCTGTCGAGAACGAGGTGATCTCCGAGTGAGGCAGTATAACCTTTACGCTCTTGACCTCTGAATTCTTATCGGCCATATTAGCCCGTACGATTGTAACCTTCATCTTATCGGCATCGATCCCGATGTCAGCTTTGCCGTCAATCGTTGCGACATATCGCTTAGACGTAAAGGGGTTTTCCCACCCAAGCGGATTGCCCGCCTCATCAATTGAAAGCAGCTGGGTGAAGTTGTACTCGTACGTCACGAGCTTAACGACTGGCGTGATCTCCTCGCGAATCGAATCATCGCTGATCGTTGTAGGATTACGCGTCAATGACATCCAGATACCCCAGGCAACCGCTAGAACCGTAACAACGACTAACCCGCCAAAGGCAACCTTTTGCGGTATCGTTGTAAGAAATTTTGTTTTTGCCATCCTGTTTCACCTTTCCTTTATTGCCCCGACGTTCCCATCATCTTCCAGCGCGAGCATGATGGCACGAATCATTCCGTCAACGGCTCAATGCAAAGCGCGACCGTTCAAAGAAAACGGCCGCGCTTTCTTTTCAATTCCCGCGAACTATTCCTTGACGCTGTAACCCGACACCGTCGGCGCAAGCCTCGAGGCGTCAACCTCGCTCATTACCTCAAACTTCACCTTCTCGCCAGGCGCCCAGGCAGATGTATCTGCGTAGCATTCTTCCGCCCTCACACCATCGGCATCGTAAAGGGCAACGTTTAGATAAACGTTTTCGAACGATATGTCAGAGGTATTTTCGACGATTGCGGTGTACGTATAGAGACCGTAGCCATCATCACTTTTCTCAAAATTCGCCGATGAGAGCAAACCGTTGATAACCTCATCGTTATGCGTCTTCTCCTCTACGGTCCTACCGTTCTTAATTAGCTCGTCAAACTCATCTTGATACTCGTCATCGACTGTTAAGTCATATCGATCGACCAGTTTCTTAAGCTGTGCGGATCGTGCGTCGTAGGCCTTTTCCCATTCCTCGTAGTACTTAGGATCAGATTCCGCATACTTCTTGGTAACATCAAGCTGATTGTCAAGCAGGTTGAGATAGGCGATGACATCTTCCTGCATCTTAGCGTCTTTAAAAGGCGCCTTTTTGAGTTCTTTGTCGTTATCGATCGGGGGTGCGGACAGAAAGTTGGACCGCGGGGCGGTCCGGACTGGAGGTTCGCA
>CAUHCN010000026.1 GCA_959604825.1 uncultured Collinsella sp.
AGTTGAAAGGCAGATTGCCGCTCTGGCGGGTTTGCAGCGTCAACTGGTTACGCGGGCTGGTAAGCCCGCGTAACCCTAATAATTGGCTTCGTAGCCGTTGCCGTCGCCGGTGGGCTCTTCGTAGTAGTCCGAATCGCTCGAATCGCTTGAGTCATCGGAATCGTCAGAGCTGACCGATGAGGTTGCGGTACCGTTTGCGTAATCGTCAGACGTGTTGTTGTTCAGGTCGCCGATCGTAGAGCTGGAACCGTCGGAAAGACCCATGGTGTTGGGACCCTTGGGATCCTTGCCAGCATCGACGCGCTCCATCATTTCCTTGAGCTCGTCCTCGTAGACAAAGACGTAGCTCACACCGTCGATCATGGTGCTGTCGTCGGCGTACGAGGGCAGGTTGGCCGAGTAGATACCGTCGACATCCATACCGCGCATGGCGTTGACCGTAGCCACGATATCCTGAACGCTCATATCGGTTACGAGCATATCGGACAGCGAATTAACCAGGCCAAAGATCTTCGTGGCATCGAAGTTATTGAGAATCTGGTTGGCAAGGGCGCCAAGCACCTGACGCTGGTGGCGCATGCGCGTGTAATCGCCGTCGGCATAGGTGTAGCGGCAGCGGGCATAGGTAAGGGCGGTGGCACCGTCCATATGCTGCTGGCCAGCGGTAATCTTAATATCCAGGTGCTCGGGGTCGTCAACATCATCGGTTGCGTTAATGTCGATACCGCCAACCGAATCAATCAGCGCCTGCATACCGTCGAAGCTGACCTCGGCATAGTGGGAAATCTGAACACCGCACAGCTCGTTGACCGCCTCGACCATGGCCTCGGCGCCGCCAACGGTATGGCAGGCGTTGATCTTCATGGTCTCGCCCTTGTACTCGACCTTGGTGTCGCGCGGAACGGAAATGAGCGTCGCCTGCTTTTGCGTGGGGTCGATGCGTGCCAGGATAATCGAGTCGGCACGATACGTATCCTCGCCCGGACGGCCGTCGGTACCAAGAAGCAGCACGTAGAACGGATCCTTTGCCTCATCGGTGTCAACCAGAACCCGACGCAGATTGTCGGTAATGACATTAGAATCGCCGAGCTTGCCCATAATGGTGGCAAACCACAGGCCGGCAGCGGTAGTGGCACTCAACAGCACGCCAAGCACGACAATGAGCGCGACGTGACGAATCGTGTGGCTACGACGACGTTGGCGAGCGCGCTCGGAATAGCGAGCCACGTTATCGCGACTGTAGATCTTGGCCTGCGCACCAGTTGAGGGTCTTCGGGTGGTGGTATCTGCGAGGGGCTTTTTATTAAACATAGGCAACCTGTATTAGTAGATGACGGGATCGGGGACGGTAGCATGCTCGACATGCGCGCCGAGCGCCTGCAGCTTTTCGACAAACTGCTCGTAGCCGCGCTTGATGTGATGGATAGCCGAAACCTCGGTCGTCCCGTCGGCGATCAAGCCCGCTACGACGAGGGCCGCTCCGCCGCGCAGATCGGGCGAGGTAACCTGTGCACCCGAGAAGCCCTTGACGCCATGAATCATGGCATGATGGCTCTCGATACGAATGTCGGCACCCATGCGCACCAGCTCAGAGGCAAACATAAAGCGATTCTCGAAGATGTTCTCGGTAATAACGGAACTGCCGTCGGCAAGGGCGGAGAGCACCATAATCTGCGCCTGCATGTCGGTCGGGAAACCGGGGAACGGAAGCGTCTGGATGTCGACCGGCTTGATACGCTCGGCACGGTTCACATGGACGCCATCCTCGACGCGCTCGCAGTCGATACCCATGAGCTCCATCTTCTTGAGCACCATGCCCAAATGAATGGGGCAAAAGCCCGTGACATCGACACCGCGATCGTCCGCCATCAACGCACCGGCGACGATAAAGGTACCGGCCTCGATGCGGTCGCCCACCACGCGATGGATAACGGGATGGAGCTCTTCCACGCCTTCGATAGTCACGACGGGCGTACCGGCGCCAACAATCTTGGCGCCCATCTCGTTGAGCATGTTAGCGAGATCGACGATCTCGGGCTCGCGGGCGGCATTGTCGATAACCGTGGTGCCCTGTGCGCGCACAGAGGCCATGATGAGATTCTCGGTCGCACCGACGCTGGCGAACTCGAGCGTGACGGTGGTACCGCGCAGACCTTGGGGCGCATTAGCGTTGATGTAACCGTGGGCGGTATCGAACTCAACGCCCAGGGCCTCAAGACCAAGAATGTGCATATCGATCTTACGAGCACCCAGGTTGCAGCCGCCCGGCATGGCAATTTTGGCGCGATGGAAGCGGCCCAGCAGGGGCCCCATGACGGCGGTGGAAGCGCGCATCTTGGCAACGAGCTCGTAGGAGGCCTCCCATGAATCGACCTGAGAGGTATCAATCTCGAGCGTGTGCTCGTCGAGAACATCGATCGTAGCGCCCATGCCCTTGAGCACCTTGCCCATCACGTGGACATCGGAAATATCGGGCACGTTCTGCAGCGTCGTCTTGCCCGGCGCCAGAAGCGTTGCCGCCATGAGTTTGAGCGCGGAGTTCTTGGCGCCCGAGACGGGCACGGAGCCTCCGATGGCGTGGCCACCCTCAACGCGGATAATATCCAAGGTCTACCCTTTCAAAAAGCATGCCCGGGGTGGCTGGGCCATCCCGGGCATGATGTGTTCGCAAATGGTCGAACGCTAAATCGTTTGACTATTGGGCAAGCTTGAGCTTACACCATGCGATTTCATTATAGAGGTAGGCGCGGCGTGCATCATCCTCCGACAAATTACCCAGCTTCTCTTCAAAACCTTGAATATCAGCTTTAAGCTTGTCGGCATCGACGGTCGCCAAATCGCAAGCGCGCTCGGCGAGAACGGTCACGACATCGTCCGCAACCTGGGCATAGCCGCCGGCCACGGCAAACGTGTGGTCGACAGTGCCCATGGCCTTATCGGAAACGCGAACGTAACCGCGGTCGATCGTGCAGATCTCGCTGGAGTGAGCAGGCAGGACGCCAAACTCGCCATCCGTGGACGGAATCGACACAAACGCAGCGTCGCCCTCATAGGCGCAGCTCACGGGGCACACGATGCGGATACGCATAACCTACTTCTCCCCCATCTTGCGGGCGCGCTCGCGCACGTCCTCAATCGTGGAAGCATAGCGGAAAGCCTGCTCGGGCAGGTCATCGGCCTTGCCGTCGACAATCTCGGCAAAAGAGCGGACGGTATCCTCGACGCGGACGTAGACACCGGGGTTGCCGGTGAACTTCTCGGCGACGTGGAAGGACTGCGAGAGGAACTGCTGAATCTTACGGGCACGGTTGACCGTAAGGCGCTGCTCCTCGGACAGCTCGTCCATACCCAGAATGGCGATGATGTCCTGAAGGTCGGAGTACTCCTGCAGGAGCTCCTGGACCTTGACGGCGACACGGTAGTGCTCCTCGCCAACGATCGAGGGATCGAGAGCGTCGGAGGAAGACGCAAGCGGGTCGATAGCCGGGAACAGGCCGAGCGACGAAATGCTACGCGAAAGAACCGTGGTGGCATCGAGGTGAGTAAACGTCGTGGCAGGCGCCGGGTCGGTCAGGTCGTCTGCGGGGACGTAGACAGCCTGGACGGAGGTAATGGAGCCCGTCTTGGTCGAGGTAATGCGCTCCTGGAGGTCGCCCATCTCGGTTGCCAGCGTGGGCTGGTAACCAACGGCGGACGGCATACGGCCCAGCAGTGCGGAAACCTCGGAACCCGCCTGGGAGAAGCGGAAGATGTTGTCGATGAACAGCAGAACGTCCTGGCCGCGATCGCGGAAGTACTCAGCGGTGGTAAGGCCGGCCAGACCGATGCGCAGACGCGCTCCGGGCGGCTCGTTCATCTGACCATAGACCAAGCAGGTCTTGTCGATAACGCCAGACTCGCTCATCTCGAGATAAAGGTCGGTGCCCTCGCGGGTACGCTCGCCGACGCCGGTGAACACCGAGGTGCCGCCGTGCTCCTGGGCGAGGTTGTTGATGAGCTCCTGAATCAGAACGGTCTTGCCGACGCCGGCGCCGCCGAACAGGCCGGTCTTGCCGCCACGGATGTAGGGCTCGAGCAGGTCGACGGCCTTGATGCCGGTCTCGAAGATCTCGGTCTTGGTGGTGAGCTCGTCAAAGCGGGGCGCTGCATGGTGGATGGGGTAGAACTCCTCCACCTCGGGCATGGGCTTGCCGTCGACGGGCTTGCCCATGACGTTCCAAATGCGACCGAGCGTCTTGGGACCAACGGGCATCTTCATGGGCTCACCGGTATCGGTGGCGATGAGGCCGCGCTGCAGGCCGTCGGTCGAGGACATGGCGACCGTGCGGACGACGCCGCCCGGAAGCTGGCTCTCGACCTCGAGGATCGTGCTCAGATGACCGATCGGGGTCTCGGCCTCGACCGTGAGCGCGTTGTAGATCGGGGGCACCGCGCCGTCAAACTTGACGTCGACGACAGGGCCGATGATTCGCACGATGCGACCATCACCGGCAGTCGTCTTCTTGGTGGCTTCCTCGACCGCAAGCTTTACGGTGTTATTAGCCATTACTGTTCCTCCAATGCTGAGGCTCCGCCGACGATCTCGTTAATCTCGGTCGTGATCGAAGCCTGGCGCACGCGACTATACGTGCGGGTAAGGGTCGAGATGATCGCGGTGGCGTTTTCCGTCGCGGAGTGCATGGCCTTGCGGCGTGCACCCTGCTCGGCAGCCGCCGAATCGATCAGGGCCTGGTAGATGACCGTCAGGATATAAGACGGCACAAGCTTGCCGAGAACATGCTCGGGAGAGGGCACGAACTCGAACGTGGACGAGATGCGCTTAGGGGCGTCGGTCTCGTTCTTACGCGGACCGTGGGCCATAGCGATCATCTCGGGGTCGAGCGGCAACAGATGCTCGACGCGAAGCTCCTGATCCACGCGGTTCTTGGCGTGGTGGTAGACAAGCTCGACACGGTCAAGCTCACCGGCACGATACGCATCGCAGATATGAGAGGAGATCATGCGGGCCTGATTGAAATCGGGCTCAGAGGAGTTGCCCTCAAAGTGCATGACGACGTTTGCGCGGTCACGGAAATACGTGGCCGGCTTACGCCCGCACGCGATGATCTCGCACTCGATGCCGTCGTTCGCCCAAGAAGCGGCGAGCTTTTCGGCCGTGCGCTCCACCGTCGTATTGAAACCGCCGGCAAGGCCGCGGTCCGAGGCAATAACGACAATCAGGCCATGCTTGACGCTCTCATGCTTCTGCAGCATGGGATCGGTGCCCGAACAGGAGGCGTCGCCGGCGACCGTCAACATGACGTCGGTCAGCGCCTCCTTATAGGGCTCGGCCTGCTTGGAGCGATCGAGGGCACGACGGATCTTGGCCGTAGAGACCATCTCCATCGTGCGCGTGATCTGCTTGGTCGTGGTAACCGAGGAGATTCGCTTCTTAATGTCGCGAAGGTTGGCCATGGGGCTTAGTTCTCCTCTGATCCAGAAACATCCGAATGGTGCTTGGCCATGAACTGCTGCTTGAAGTCGCCGATGACGCGCAAGAGCTCAGCCTTGGTGTCATCATCGATCTTCTTGGCGCGAACCTTGTCGAGCAGCGAACCAAAGCCATTGTCCATGTACTCGATGAGCTCGGCACGGAAGGGCAGCACGTCGGCGATCTCCAGGTCATCCAGGAAGCCCTCGTTGCCAGCGAACAGCGTAACGATCTGCTCGCCAACCTCAAACGGCTTGTAACGCGGCTGCTTCAGGAGCTCGGTCATGCGAGCACCATGGGTCAGCTGCTTCTGAGTAGCCTCGTCGAGGTCGGAGCCGAACTGCGTAAAGCCAGCGAGCTCCTGGTACGAAGCGAGGTCCAGGCGAAGGTTGCCGGCAACCTGCTTCATAGCCTTGGTCTGCGCATCGCCACCGACGCGGGACACGGAGATGCCCACGTCGACTGCCGGGCGCTGACCCTGGAAGAAGAGCTCGGACTGCAGGTAGATCTGACCATCGGTAATGGAAATGACGTTGGTCGGAATGTAGGCCGAGACGTCGCCGTCCTGGGTCTCGATGATCGGCAGTGCCGTCATGGAGCCGTAACCGTTCTTCTTGGACATCTTGACGGCACGCTCGAGCAGACGAGAGTGCAGGTAGAAGATGTCGCCAGGATAGGCCTCGCGTCCGGGCGGACGATGCAGCGTCAGCGACATCTGACGGTAGGCCACAGCCTGCTTGGACAGGTCGTCGTAGATGACGAGCACGTGGCCGCCGGGGTTGGTCTCGCTGGCGGGCTTGCCGTCCTCGCCATTGTACATGAAGAACTCGCCGATAGCGGCACCGGCCATAGGCGCGATGTACTGCATAGGGGCGGAATCGGCAGCGGTGGCCGAAACGATGATGGTGTAGTCGAGCGCACCGTGCTGAGCGAGGGTCTCGCGGATGTTGGCAACCGTGGAGGCCTTCTGGCCGATGGCGACATAGATGCAGACCATGCCCTTGCCGCGCTGGTTGAGGATAGCGTCGATGGCGATGGCGGTCTTACCGGTCTTACGGTCGCCGATGATGAGCTCACGCTGACCGCGGCCAATAGGCACCATGGAGTCGATAGCGAGCAGACCGGTCTGAACCGGCTCGCACACCGGGGTACGATCGATGACGCCGGGAGCCTTGAACTCGATGGGGCGACGGTGCGTGGCGACGATGTCGCCCAGGCCGTCGATGGGCTGGCCGAGCGGATTGACGACGCGGCCGAGCATGGCACGGCTCACGGGGATATCCATAATGCGGCCAGTGGTGCGGCACTCGTCGCCTTCCTTGATGGAGTCGACGGCACCGAACAGAACGGCGCCGACCTCGTCACGGTCAAGGTTCTGGGCAAGGCCGAAGACGGTCTCACCGGTATCGGAGCTCTTGAACTCCAGAAGCTCGCCTGCCATGGCGCTCTTGAGGCCGGAGACGCGCGCGATGCCGTCGCCTACCTCGTCGACCGTTGAAACCTCATGCGTATCGACCGTCGCGGAGAGGCTCGTGAGCTGCTCCTGCAGTTTCTTGGCGATATCCTGGGCATTGAGGGTTTCGGACATTAGGCTTCACCTCCGTACGAATTAGCAGAGTTTGCGAGGGTCTCCTGCGCGATGCGCAGCTGCGTCTTGACGGAAATGTCACGACGCTCGCCGCGGGCCTCGAGCACCAGGCCGCCCACGATAGACGGGTCAACCTGCTCGATAAGGAATACCTTGCGGCCGAAGTCCTGCTCGCATTTCTTAGTGATGGTTTGACGCAGCTCGTCGTCGAGCGGGATCGCCGTGGTGACGGTCACGCCCACTACATCCTCGTCTTCCTCGGCAACATACTTAAAGGCAGCTGCCACCTTGGGAAGAAGGTCGAGCTGGTCGCGCTTGGACATGGTGTCGAGCACGGCGATGATCTCGGGGCTGGCAGAAGCCAAGCGCTCGATCATCTCGAGGTCCTCGAACACATGGTTCTCGGCCTTAGCGGCTTCCAGAAGGGAGCGCGCGTAGGTCTCGAGCACCTTGTCCTGATAGCGGCTAGTCGGCATTCAGGCTACCTGCTTCCTGGATGTAGCGCTCGATGAGCTTCTTCTGCTCGGCATCGTCCTCGAGTGCCTCGCCCACGATCTTGGTGGCGACGGCAACGGACAGGTCGGCGATGGAGCTCGCGGCACCGGCGTAAATGGACTTGCGCTCGTCCTCGACGGTCGTATGGGCCTTGGCGATGATCTCCTCGGCCTCCTTGTGAGCAGCCTCGATGATACGGGCGCGCTCGGACTCGGCGTCCTTACGGGCCTCGAGAACGATGTCGGCAGCCTGACGACGGGCGTCGGTGACGATCGAGTCGGACTCAGCGCGCTTGGCGATAGCCTCCTGCTTGGTCTTCTCGGCCTCGTCGAGGCTCTCCTCGATCTTCTTGCCGCGCTCCTCCATGGTTTTCATGATGCCCGGCAGGGCGACCTTGGCCAGCACGATCCAGATAATCAGGAAGGCGATAAGCGCCGGGATGAACTCCGCCATCTTAGGGATGAGGATGTCCGCACCGGCAGCGCCGTCCTCGGCGAACGCGGAAACCGGCATGAGCAGCGCGGCCGCGGACGCGGAGAGTGCGATCGCGCTCTTCTGGGATGAAAGATTCATACTTGACGCTCCGTGCTATTTAACGATCAGCGCGACAACGAAGCCGATCAGAGCCAGAGCCTCGCCGAAGGCGGAGCCCATAATGAAGACGGTGAACACGCGGCCCTGGACCTCAGGCTGACGGGCCATAGCACCCGTAGCACCCAGAGCAGACAGGCCGATAGCAAGACCAGCGCCGATAACACCGAGACCGTAACCGATAACTCCCACGATTCCTCCTTTGTCGTGCGTGTCTTATTTCACGCAGGATAACCTTTTTATAACTGCCGGGCTCCATGGGTACGGGCACCGGCGGTTTAACGAATTACCTTACCTTTAAGGCGCGAACGGAAGACTACTCCTCCTCCGCGACCTCCTCTGCCTCGGAGACATACACGGCGGTAAGGACCGTGAAGACGTAAGCCTGGATGGCGCCGACCACAAGCTCGATCGCATAGATCAGGATGAGGATGGCAAGCCAGGCCAGCGAAGGCAGGGCGCCAACGGCGTGGGCCGCGGAAACCTGCTGAAGCAGCGGCTGCATGAACATGCTCGCCATGATGGCGAACGAGCCCATGACCACGTGTCCTGCGAACATGTTGCAGAACAGACGGACGGCGAGCGTGATGAGGCGCAGGAAGGTCGAGAAAAGCTCGACGACCCACACGAGCACGTTCATCGGGAAGCTCACGCCCTGCGGGGCGAGGCTCTTGATGTAGCCGATCACGCCGTGAGCCTTGCATCCGTAGTAGATGAAGTACACGAAGGCGAAAATGGCGAGTGCGGCGGTGGAGCCGATTGCGCCGGTGCCGGGCTTCATTCCCGGAATCAGGCCGATCATGTTATTGATCAGGATGAACAGGAAAAGCGAGCACAGGAACGGGAAGTGCTTCTTCCAGTTCTCACCCACGACACCCTTGCCGATATCGTTCTCGACGTACTCGATGATGTACTCGAAACCGTTGACGAAGAAGCCCTTGGGAACCAGGGTCTGCTTCTTCTTGAACACGGCCAGGACGATCAGGAGCACGATCGTGGAGACGATCAGCCAAAACGAGTACTGCGTGATGCCGCAGCTCAGATCGCCCACGACAGGGGTGGAGCTGAACTCGCTGACCAGATGATTAATCTCATCAGGCAGCTTTTCAAAAATTTCCACGACTTACCTTTCGACCTCATGAGGATCTCGCAGCGCCTTGGCGACACGAACCGCGCAGGCGGCCATAAAGGCCACGAAGCCGATCGCCTCGCCCAGGAGGAACATGCGAAATGCCTCTCCGAACAACACAAACACAACCAAGGTAAAGACGAGCAGGGCGATTGCCGAGACCGCCAGACTCACCATACCCTTGAGCATGTCCGCATTCTGTTTATCGTCAAGAACCGGCTTGAGCGTAAAGACAAAGGGAAGGAAGGCAATTGCGCCCGCGATGGCGCCTGCAACGATAGCGAGCAGATCGGCTATCTGAAACACTGGCGTCCTCACTTTCCTTTTTAACGCCTCACAGAACAGTTCCCGCCAAACATTGGTGACTATTGTACGAGCCAATCGCTAAAGTACAACCGAAAAAGCATCGGTTAATACGCACCTGTTCGTTTTCTTAAGACCTTCTTTATGCCGCAGGTACGGTAATACGTTTTTCTCGAACCCTGCAGGGCAAAACGTCCGTTAACAGGAGTGCGCGCGGTCGCCTTTTGTTCGTCCGCGCGCACCGTTTCTTCGTATTTGCAGCCGCGGCCGTTTAGCCCAGCGACTAGAGCGTGCCGTAGATGCGGTCGCCGGCGTCGCCGAGGCCGGGAACGATGTAGGCAGCCTCGTTGAGATGGTCGTCGATGGCGCAGGTATAGATATGCACATCTGGGTCCTTCTCGGTCAGCGACTTGAGGCCCTCGGGGGCCGCGACGATGCACAGCATGCGGATGTCCTTGACACCGCGCTCGCGCAGGTAGCTGATGGCCATCTCGGCCGAACCGCCCGTGGCAAGCATGGGGTCGACGACCAAGCAGATGCGCTGGTCGATATCCTTGGGCATCTTGCAGTAATACTCGTGCGGCTCGTGGGTGACCTCGTCGCGCTCCATGCCGATGTGACCCACGCGAGCGGAGGGCACCAGGTCGAGGATGCCGTCGACCATGCCAAGGCCCGCACGCAGGATGGGCACGATGGCGAGTTTCTTGCCGGCAAGCTGTTTGAACGTGGCGGTAGTGATGGGGGTCTCGACCTCGACGTCTTCCATAGGCAGGTCGCGCATGGCCTCGTAGCCGTCAAAAAGCGCGAGTTCGCGCACGAGCTGGCGGAACTGGTTGGTGCCGGTGTTTTTGTCGCGCAGGATCGACAGCTTGTGCTGGACGAGCGGGTGATCGACAAGCGTCACACGGGACGCATCGTAGGTGACGGTCATGGATTGATTGCCCCTTTCGTTGCGGCCGCAAAACGGCCTTGCTGACAAGGCGCGCAGCAATGTTGCCGCCGCACGCCATGCATTAGTTTAGCGGTTTGTTGTATCGAGCAGCCCATCGCAGCCCTACTGTGAGGTGCTGAGCGAGCGCCTGACTGCATCACGCCAGCCCGCAAGGTTTTGCTCGCGGCGCTCGGCGGACATGTGGGGAAGGAAGGTCCTAACGATCTGGGCATTTTGCTCCAGCTCTTCCAGGTCTTCCCAATAGCCGACGGCAAGACCC
Source organism: uncultured Collinsella sp. (assembly GCA_959604825.1). Lineage (GTDB taxonomy): Bacteria > Actinomycetota > Coriobacteriia > Coriobacteriales > Coriobacteriaceae > Collinsella. The sequence goes on from CAUHCN010000026.1 coordinate 10,788, forward strand.
GCCAAGTACGCGGCACCGATTGCCGTGGTCTCCACCGTCTCGCATTGCAGCACGGGGATATCCAGCAGGTCGGCCTGGAATTGCATGATGAACTCGTTGCGCGAGGCACCGCCATCGACAGACAGGCGCTCAATCGAAAGCCCCACGTCCTGCTCCATGGCGCGCAGCACGTCGTAGCTCTGATATGCCATGGATTCGCAGGCGGCACGTACGATGGTCGCACGGCTCGAGGCGCCGGTCAGACCGCACACGATACCGCGAGCATGCGGGTCCCACCAGGGAGCACCCAAACCCGCAAAGGCCGGAACGAAGTAGCAGCCCTCATTGTCGCTAATCGAAGCGGCGAGTTGTGCCGACTCGCTCACGCTCGAGATGATGCCCATGTTGTTGCGAAGCCAGTTCATCGTTGAGCCGGCGGCAAAAATAGAGCCCTCGAGCGCATAGCTGACTTTGCCGTCCGCAGCGATACCGATGGTGGAGACCAGGCCATTCTTGGATTCGACGATCTCGTCGCCGGTGTTCATGAGCATAAAGCAACCCGTGCCATAGGTGTTTTTGGTCTGGCCGGGACGGAAACAGCAGTGGCCGAACAGCGACGCCTGTTGGTCACCCGCCACGCCCATGATGGGCGGCATGTTGGTCATGATGTCGCTCGCGACGCGGCCGTAGTCGCCCGAGCTCCAGCGAACCTCGGGCATCATGGAACGTGGAACGTCAAAGAGTGCCAGCAGGTCGTCGTCCCAATCGAGCGTATGGATATTAAAGAGTGCCGTGCGGCTGGCATTGGTGTAGTCGGTGGCAAAGACCTGGCCGCCGGTGAGGTTGTAGATGAGCCAGGTGTCGATGGTGCCAAACATGAGGTCGCCCGCCGCCGCGCTTTCGCGTGCGCCGTCGACGTTGTCGAGAATCCACTGCACCTTGGAGGCCGAGAAATACGGGTCGAGCGTGAGTCCCGTGCGGGAGCGCACCAGCCCTTCTGCGCCCTGCTCGACAAGCTCGTCGATCAGAGGTGCGGTACGGCGGCACTGCCATACGATAGCGTTATAGATCGGCTGACCGCTCACGCGATCCCAGACCACCGTGGTCTCGCGCTGGTTGGAGATGCCGATGGCAGCAATGCGGTCGGAGTGGATACCGCTCTTAAACTGGACTTCCATCATGACGGCGATCTGGCTAGCAAGGACCGCCATGGGGTCTTGCTCCACCCAGCCGGGACGCGGGAAGCTGGTTTTGACGCTGCGACGTGCCTGCGCGACGATGCATCCGTACTCGTCGACGATGGTCGCAAGTACCGAGGTGGTGCCGCAGTCGAGCGCCATGATGTAGGAACCGCCAAAGTCAAACGAGGCATCTTCCATGCCCAGGCTGCCCAGATTCAACGACATCGCTTAAACCTTTCTATTGCATCGGGTCGGACAGGACCCGTTCGATCTCTGATGCGGGAAGTGCGCCTTGGCGCAGGAGCTGGAGCTCGCCGTGCTGAAACGACACGATGGTCGAGGCGTCGCGACACGGGGTCTCACCGGCGTCGACGGCAACATCGACCCCCTCCAGGATGCGACCCTCCACCGTGATAAAACTTGCCGGCGCGGGCGCGCCATGCGTGTTGGCGCTGGTGCAGGCAAGGGGGCTGCCACAGGCGCGAATGAGCGCCTGCACCACGGGCGAGGCCGAAGCGCGAAGTGCCACCGTGTCGTCGGCAGCGCGCATAAAGGTCGGCACGCAGGGGGCTGCCTTGACCACGATAGTCAGGGCTCCCGGCCAGCATCGTCGCGCGAGTATGCGGGCATCTTCCGGGATATCCACGCCATAGCGGTCGAGTGCTTCGACGCCATCGACCAGCCAAGCGACGGTTTGCGTGAGTTCACGTTGCTTGAGAGTGAAGATACGGCGATAGCCGGTGCCGAGCGCAGGAACTGCGGCGCCATTGACGGCAGCCTGCGGATCGCGCGACCACGATGGGAATTCGCTTGTATCTTGGGGCACGGCGTCCGAGAAGGCGTTGACTGCCACGGCGACACCGTAGACGGTCTCGGTCGGGATCAAAGCCAGGCCGCCGCGGCCGAGCACCTCGGCCGTGCGCTCGACGGCAAGCCGATGCGGCTCGCGCGTTCCCTCGTATACCCGATAGACCGTCTGCATGTGTATGCCAGCCCCTTACGCTCTGGTGCAAGTTTGTTTACTGTGGGGCATTCTCGCACGAAACGTTCAACCTATTTGCCCAGAGCGCATGTTGGTTTGGTGAGCGGCTCTAGTAGTCGGTGAAAGTGAGGGGGTTATTGGACGGCTACGAACTTCTTTGGCCTGCCGGCGTGGCGTTCTTGGGCGGCGTAGCGCTCGATGCTGTCTATCGTTATCATCCGACGGCCGTCGACGAGTTCAACATCGAGCTTTCCGGCTTTGACCAGCGCGGTAATCCGCGGAGCGGAGACTTTGAGGTCCAGCGCTGCGTCTTTAAATGTTCGGCACGCCGCTTCCCGAGCGTCCTCGTGGTCGATTTCGACTGAAAGGGCCACGACCTCGGCCGAGCGTTCGTACCCTGCCGGAGTCAAACCGTTGTTGAGGTCGTCGGCCAAAAACGCCATCAGTGCCTCGGTAGCATGGGCAATCGCTTCTTCGCGCGTATCGCCATCGGCAAAGGCGCCGGGAATCTGCGGGAAGCTAGCGCAGTAACCGTCGTCTTCTTTTATGAGAACGCAGTCATAGGTAAATCGCTGCCTCATTTTGCCTCCAACTACCATCCAGCTTGGCGACGAATACTTGCCCACGTGCCCTTCTTTGGTCGATCACCACCAGAGCCGTTCACGGTGACAACACGGTCACCAGAAACATACTTAGCATGACTACCGACTTGCGCGACCTTCACGAATCCATCGTGCTTGAGTAGGGCAATGATTTCCCGAAAGGTAGGAGGTTGCATGGGCCGACCTCTTTCAGCCGTCCTAATTATAAACTAATTTATAATTGTTGCTAACCAGTTAATAAATATTACTGGCGCTGCTTGGGCTCGGTGACGATGGCTCGGACGATGCGGGGGCGATCGGTAAGGTCATGGACGATACGCACGTCCGAAAGGCCTGCCTGGCGACAGAGCTCGGCCGCGGCATCGAGGGTACCCTCGTAGAGCTCGCAGGCAAACAGGCCGCCGGCGCGCAGCATGTAAGGCGCCGCGTTGAGCAGGCGGCGGAAGATATCGAGGCCGTCGGCGCCGCCCTCGAGCGCCAGGTCGGGCTCAAAGTCCTTGACCTCGTGCGGCAGCGAGCGCATGACGTCGGTCGGGATGTAAGGTGGGTTGGAGACGAGCACATCAAAGGTGCCCCACTCTTCGCGGGGAATGGAACTCACCAGGTTGGTGAGGCTAAAGGCAACCTCATCTGCCGTGAGGCCGAGGGTGTCGCGGTTTTTGGTGGCCAGATCGATGGCGCGCGACTCGATATCGGTGGCGGTGCAGGTAACGTGGCCGCGGCGCTCCCAGGCAAGGGAGAGCGAAATGCAGCCCGTGCCGCAGCCGACCTCGAGAACGCGGGCAGTGCGGGGCTCGGCTGGGGCAGGCGCAGCGGCATCCTGAGCTGAAACCGTCTCCTGGTCGGCACCCTCGATGGCGACGCCGTATTCGTCGAGCTCGGACTCGGCGGCTTCCGCGGCTTCGGCTTCTGCTGCCTGCGCGGCGGCTTCCTCGGCCTCGCGATCGGCCAGTTCCTCGGCATAAGCGCGACTGCCCAGCACATCGCCGCCTAGCGCCGCCTCGTCGGCAGCTGTGAGGTTGGCGGCACGGCGCTCGGCCGTCGCTCGCTCGTCGGCCAGCGCGGCCTCGGCCTTGCGTGCCTCCTCGACCTCATCGTTCCAAGGCAGCTCAACACGCTGACGGGCAGCGGCCTCGGGGCTCAGTACCTCGGCATCCAGATAATTGAGGACTTCCTCGACGAGCATCTCGGTCTCGGGGCGCGGAATGAGCACACCGGGGGCGCACGCGACGTCGATCATGCGAAACTGCGTGCTGCCCGTGATGTATTGCAGCGGCTCGCCCTTAGCGCGGCGGACAACGGCCGCATGCATGGTCTCGAGCTGGGCCGCGTTAAGCGTCTCGTCCATACGCATATATAGGTCAATGCGCGCCAGGCCCGTGGCGGCGCACAGCAGCCACTCGGCAGAAAGACGGGGGTGCTCCTCGCCGCGCTCGGCCAGGTACTCCTTGGTCCACTCGAGACAACGCTTGATGGTCCAAATCTCGTTTGCCATGGGGCCCTCCCCTCTTAAGCGCCGGACGGCGCGCGAATGTCGGAGCAGATTGTAAGCGAGGCCAGCGCTTGGCAAGGGGCGATTGAAGGCGATTATCGAGAATCAGCCCAGAATTTTGCACCGAGCTCGCTCAAAGTGTTCATTCGCTGACGTCTAAATTTGCATTCGTCAAGCTTTTGGCAAGGTTGCCCCAAAACTGACCAATATCTAACCAAGAACTTGCCACATCGCTTGACGCACGACCCATCAAAAATCGCTCCGCGACTTCTTGAACGATATTTTGAGCAATATTTTCGATAGCGGACTTATGCCGTCAATTACCTTAAGCAGGTAAGCAGCTCAAATGGCATCACAGCCGACTGAATAAAATATCAAGGCAATGTCACCAATGACTCCCTACGAATCATTTGACAACCAAGGAAACGCCGATGTTTTGGCAATGTCAGCGAGCGACGTCCAGAGCGAACAAGTTGGCATGAAAAAGGCAAGGCATAGACCTTCTGGTCATGCCTTGCCTTTTGAATGACAAATTGTCGCTCTGGGCGGCGCGCAGCGTCGAGTCGTTACGCGGTTTGTAAAACCGCGTAACCTACACGGCCTGTGCCAGCTTCTCGGCTCGCTCGGCGGCGGCGAGTGCCTCGATGACGGTGCCGAGCTGGTCGCCCAGGAGGACGCCGTTGTAGGTGGAGTTGAAGCCGATACGGTGATCGGTCACGCGGTCCTGGGGCTGGTTGTAGGTACGGATCTTCTCGGAACGGTTGCCGTGGCCAATCTGGCTCTGGCGCTCGGCACCGAGCTCCGCCTGCTGCTTCTCGAGCTCCATCTCGTACAGACGGGCGCGCAGCATCTGCATGCAGACTTCGCGGTTCTGGATCTGGGAGCGCTGTTCCTGCGACTGCACCACGGTGTTGGTGGGCAGGTGGGTGATGCGCACGGCGGAGTAGGTGGTGTTAACGCACTGACCGCCAGGGCCGGAGGCGCAGTAGGTGTCGATGCGCAGGTCAGACTGGTTGATCTGGACGTCGATTTCCTCGGCCTCGGGAAGCACGGCGACGGTTGCCGTGGAGGTCTGGATGCGACCCTGGGACTCGGTCTTGGGGACGCGCTGGACGCGATGCACGCCGGACTCGTACTTCATGACGGAGTAGACGCGGTCACCCTCGACCTTGAACTCGATGGACTTAAAGCCGCCGGCCTCGCTGGGGCTGGAGTCGAGCACGGTGGTCTTCCAGCCGCGCGACTCGCAGAAGCGCTGGTACATCTTGTACAGATCGCCGGCAAAGATGGCCGCCTCGTCGCCACCGGCGGCGGAGCGAATCTCGACGATGGTGTTCTTGTCGTCATTGGGGTCGCTTGGGATGAGCATGTACTTAATGTCTTCCTCGAGCTGGGGAAGCTTGGCCTCGTTTTCGGAGATGTCCATCTGGAGCATCTCCTTCTCATCGGCATCGGTAGTATCGTGGAGCATTTCCTTGGCAGCCTCGATGTCATCGAGCGCGCCGATGTACTCGCGCGAGGCGGCGATGAGGTCAGACTGGTGCGCGTACTCCTTGTTGAGACGCGTGAACTCCTTAATATCGGAGGCGACGGCCGGGTCGGAGAGCTTCTTCTCGAGTTCCTCGTAGGCCTTGATAATCTTTTCGAGCTTGTCGCGCATGGCGGGACTCCTTTATATGCGTGAAGGTGAAAATCGGCAGAGTTGATGGGGCGCGCGGCGCCACTGCGGGGGTAAGCCCGGCTAGAACATGTCGATCTTCAGATACATGCGCATCCCTTCGCGTATGGGGTACATAGTTGCGGTCTAACCCATACATGATAGCGTGCGCAGGCAAACCTGCATATAACCCGCACGGAATGAGCGGACGTAGCCGTTGGGGACGTTCCTTAACGGCTAGTCGTTTAAGAACGTCCCCAACGGCTAACAAAGGGACTGTCGCTTTGTCACATTCTAGAGCGTTTGGAGTAGAGCGACGAGGAAGCGGATACCCTGGAGGTAGGCGCGGCGGGTGATGCGCTCGTTGGTACCGTGGACACCGCGCTCGCACTCGTCATCGTCGACCACAAAGGCCGAGAGGCGAATGCACTCGGGGCAAATGTGCTGGTAGTTGGCAGCGTCGGTCGCACCGATCACAGTCGAGGGCACAATTGCCACTGGCTCGAATGATCCGTTTTCCTCCGTCCCCTCTGGATCACGGAAATAGCGAGCGGCGATGGAGCGAACCGTCTCGAGGCCGGAACCACCGATGCGCGGGGACGGAGAGGGTTCGGAGCTGCCGGGGCCCAGCTCCACTTCGACACGCCCGGCAAGGTCCGCCCCGGCAACCGCCTCACGGCAGCGCGCCACAACGTCGGCCACGCTCATGCCCTCGAGCATGCGGAAGTTAATGTTGGCCCACATATCCTGCGGCATTACATTGGCGCCGGTGCTGCCGCCCTCGATCTGCGTGGGCGCGCAGGTGGTCGTCACCAGCGGATAGAGCTTTTTGCTGGCGAGGCAATCGCGGACAATGGCATCCCCGTTGGCGGCAATTTCATCGGCGGTGTAGAGCCCCAACTTGACAAGCTGGGCGGCAAGCAGATCGGTCACGCGCGTCGGCCACTCGATATCGCAGATTGCGGTAATGGCACGACTGAGCACCTCGAGCGACGTGCCGCCGTAGGGGTTGGAAGAATGTCCACCCTCACTCTTTGTCTTGAGCACAATGTCGGCATAGCCCTTCTCCGCGAGGTCGGCGTGCATGAGCCAACCCTCGCCCGCGCTGTACTCGGCAGCCGGAACGATGCGGTAGTCGCCCTCGTCGATCAGGTACTCAAGCTCAATGCCGCGCTCCTCGAGCACGCGGCCGATGGCGCCTGCGCCGTATTGCGTCGTCTCCTCGTCCTGGCCAAAGGCCAGGAGCAGCGTGCGCTCGTGCTGCCAACCGTACCCCAGCGCATACTCGACAGCCTCGAGAATGCCTGCGACCTGGTCCTTCATGTCGATCGCGCCGCGGCCCCAGATGTAGGTGTCGTCCACGTGCCCGCTAAAGGGGGCGTGCGTCCAGTCGGCCTCGGTACCCGGCACCACGGGAACCACATCCATGTGGCCCATGAGCATAACGGGCTTAAGAGCTGGATCGCTGCCGGCAAGCGCCACCAGCAGCGAATGGTCAATAAGCTCGACCTCGCCCGCCGCAAACACGTGCGGCCAGGCCTGCTGCATATAGGCGCGCAGGTCGTCGAAGGGCCGCCAGTCCACCGCCTCGGCATCCATGCTCGAGATAGTCGGAAACGACAGCACGCGACCCAAGCGCTCGCACGCGCCGGCCTCGTCCATATCGGCAAAATCGTCCTCATGCGCAAAGAAGCGCCAAACCTCGGCCATGACATCCTTTCGATTGTGACGACAAAGGCCGCCCCACGGGAGCGGCCCTGCAACGTAAACGTTTGCGCCGGTTATTTGTCTTCGAGATAGCGAGAGAGGAACTCGCGAGTACGTTGGTGCTTGGGGCTGCCGAAGAGCTCGGCCGGCGCGGCGTCCTCGAGCACCACGCCCTTGTCCATAAAGACCACGCGGTCGGACACCGTGCGGGCAAAGGCCATCTCGTGCGTGACGACAACCATGGTCATGCCGTCGGCCGCGAGCTTGCGCATGACCTCGAGCACCTCGCCCACGATCTCGGGGTCGAGTGCCGAAGTCGGCTCGTCGAACAGCATGATCTGCGGACTCATGCACAGGGCGCGGGCGATGGCCACGCGCTGCTTTTGGCCACCGGACAGGCGACCCACGGCGGCGTGCGCGAACTTTTCGAGCCCCACGCTCGCCAGATGCTCCATTGCGACCTTCTCGGCCTCGGCCTTGCCCATCTTTTTGAGCGTGACGGGCGCGAGCGTGCAGTTGTCGAGCACATCCATGTTGTTGAACAGGTTAAAACCCTGGAACACCATGCCGATGTCCTCGCGCAGCTTGTTGATATTGCAGCGCTCGGCCGTAAGGTCCTGGCCGTGGAACCAGATGTGGCCCGCGTCCGGGGTCTCGAGCAGGTTGAGGCAGCGCAGGAAGGTCGACTTACCCGAGCCCGAGGCGCCGATGATGGTGACGACCTCGCCGGGATTAACGGACAGGTCGATGCCCTTGAGTACCTCGAGCGAGCCGAAGCTCTTGCGCAGACCCTCGACGCGGATAAGCGGCTCTTTAGTTTGTGCAGCGGTCACAGCGCCGGTGGTAGTGGTATCTGCCATGATGATTCTCCTCGTCTTGCGCCTAGTTGGAGCTGGGCAGTGTGGCCGGAGCCTCGGCGCCGAGCTTTTTGCCAAAGGCCTCGAGCAGGCGGCTCGCCACAAGCGTCAGGATCAGGTAGACCACGAGCGCCACGCAGTAGACCTCCATCTGGCGGTAGTACACGCCGGCGACGGTGGTGGTGGCGTACATGAGGTCGAACACGCCGATGACCGAAAGCACCGACGAGTCCTTGATGTTGATGATGAGCTCGTTGGTGAGCGCCGGAATCGCGTTTTTAATGCCCTGGGGGAACACGACTTTGCGCATGGCCTGCCACTGCGACAGACCCAGCGAGCGCGCTGCCTCGGCCTGGCCGGAATCGATGGACTCGATGCCGCCGCGCAGGACCTCCATCATGTAGGCGGTGGAGTTGAGCGAGATGGTGACGAGGCCGGCGGTGAAGGTGCTCCAAATCTGGTTGGCCTGGGCGGTCTCGAAGCCCATACCGCGCAAAACGGTGAAGCCCGCGTAATAGATGAGCAGGCCCTGGACCATCATGGGCGTGCCGCGCACGATGGTGGAGTAGACGGTCGCAAAGCCGCGGCCGATACTCTTAAAGAAGCGCACCAGGTCGTTATCCACGCGGTCAAACGTCTGAATACGCAGGAACACAAAGAGCAGTGCCAGGAAAAAGGCGATGACCGTGCCGAAGGTGGCAAGCGCGATGGTGATCTCGATACCGCGAATGAAGAAGTCGCCGCTCTTGTAGGTCATGTAGACCAGGCTCGACAAAAAGTCGCTGGGGTTGGAGTCCGAGACAATGCTCACCTGTACCAGGTCGATAAACGACATGACGCAGCGGTCGATGAAGAAGATCGCCGCGATGGCAACCACGACATAGCTGCCCAGGCGCGCGCCGCGACGGCAACGCTCGGATGCAAACGGCGACTTTTGGCGATAGTCATTCCAATGCATGAGCTTGGTGACGAGCGCTGCCGCCGATACGACAATCCAAGCCCACAGAATCGCCCAGAGGCAGTCCTGGAACACACCCGTGGGCGCCAAGAAGCTCAGCGGCGTGGGGTTGCGCTGACTAAACGCCAGACCGAGCGCCGCGATAACGCTCGTGCCCAGGTATACATAACGGTGGTCGGCCTTGATAAAGGAGGCCAGACGATTAATGGCTTTCATGCTGCCTCCCTATGCCGGCTGACGGTCGAGGCACGCGTCCCACATTTGGTCGCGCTCCTCTTGGCTAATGCCCTTGAGCGTCTTATCGATAAGTTTGAGCAGCTTGTCCGAGCCCTTGCGGCAGCCGACGTTTGCCGTGACCTCCTGCTTAAAGCCCTCGCCCTCGGCAAATTGAATCGGCACGATACCCGGGTTTTGGGCCATATAGCCCTTCTCGTTCTCGGTGTTGTAGGTCACGGCGTCGCAGGTGCCCTGCAGCAGGTTCGAAAACACCGTGGGCACCGAATCGACCGGATTCTTGTGAACGACGCCCGGGATCTCGTCGATGACGGTATCGAGCATCGTGTCCTTTTGGCCGAGCACCGTGGCGCCGCTAAAGTCGCTGAGCTTGGTCGCGTTTTGGTAGGGCGAGCCCTCTTTTACGAACAGGCCAAAGTAGCCGATAAAGTACGGGTCGGAAAAACCGACGGACTCCTCGCGCTCGGGCGTAGCACTCATGCCGGCGATGATAAGGTCGATCTGGCCGTTGTTGAGCGAATCGATGAGGCCCGAGAAGCTCTGTTTGACGGCAACGGGCTCGCCGCCAAGGGCCTTGCAGACGATCTTTGCGATCTGAACATCATAGCCATCGGCGTAAGCGCCCTGCACGTTGTCGATGGGGATGGTGTACTCGCTGGCCTCGGAGACCTGCCAGTTGTATGGGGCGTAGGCCGCCTCCATGCCAATACGAATCTTGTCCTTGCCGATCACGGAATCGGACAGGTCGTCGCGGCCGCCGCCCGTGGTGGTCTGGACCACCTTGAGCGTGGACGGGCGCTGGCAGCCGGCAAGTGCGCCGGCGACGACGGAAGCACCCGCAGCGAGAGCGCTACCCAAAAAGATGCGACGGCTGCATACCGGCTGTGGATGCGCGTCGCGCTGTAGTCGAGGTTGCATCTGATGCCTTCCCTATGTCGTTTTGCTGACAATAAGACAGGATATACGTCAACAACCAGCAGCGCGGCATGTGCGCGAAAAATTAATAGACACACGAGGACGATTGGCACAAAGTAACCTGTCCCCATGTACCACTTGGCATGAAAAAGGCAAGGCATAGACCTTCTGGTCATGCCTTGCCTTTTTCATGCCAAATTGTCGCTCTGGGTGGCGCGCAGCGTCGACCGGTCCGTCGTTCGTTAGAACGGCGGAACCTCTAGAGCAGGGTAACGCTAAAGCTGCGAACGTCCGTCTCACCCGGTGCCAAGGTAATGGTGTTGACCTTGTGCTCAAAGACGTCGTCCTCGGTGTCCATGGTGGTGTGGCCGGTCCAGGGCTCGAGCGCCACAAACGGGGCGTCGTTGGCGGCAGACCACACGCCGATGTACTTAAAGCCCTCAAAGTCGATCTTGACGCCGTGGCCCGACTTGCGGCCGCGCAACGTGAGCGTGGAACCCGGGGCATCGGTGAACATGATGGCGTCGCTATCGAAGCTGCGGTGCGTGATGGGCAGCACGTCCGAGTTATCGGGAGCCTTGTAGCTGCCCTCGAACGTCATAAGACCGTCGGGCGTGATGATGGGAGCCTCGTTGGTCCAAGCCTCGGTAAACGCCAGCTCGTAATCCTCGAACGCCTCGTCTTCGGCACCGGGGGCGGGCACGTTGAATGCAGGATGACCGCCCACCGAGAACGGCAGGGCCACGTCGCCGGTGTTGGTGACGGCAAAGGCCTGCGTGAGCGTGGCGTCGCCGGTCAGGGCATAGGTCATGTTGAGCTTAAAGTGGAACGGGAACGCCTTGAGCGACTCGGGCGTGTCAGTGATCTCGTACGTTACCGAGGAGCCGTCCTCCGAAACCTCGACCAACTTGTGCTCGACGATGCGAGCGAGTCCGTGGCGCGGCATCTCGCAGGTGCCGGCCGCAGATGTCGCCATGTTGTTGCGCAGCGATCCCACGATGGGGAACAGGATAGGCGCATGCTTGCCCCAAAAGGCCGGGTCGCCCTGCCACAGATACTCGTTGCCGTTGAGGGCAAGGCTCGTGAGCTGGGCGCCCATGGAATCGATGGCCGCGATGAGGCCGCCGCGCTTGATGGTAGTGACGGTGGACATGCTACTTCCTCCAATAGTAAACAACGGTGTCGAGGGCTATTGTCCCACTCTTGGCGGCGGGGTTGAGCGACAGGTGCAGTTATTGAGCAATAGCGTAAAGGTCAAACCCGCCCTGCGGCGTGCTATCGACCGTATCGGGCGCCTGTGAATTAAAACTCACCGGAACCATGCGCTTTGAGGCACGGTAACGCGTGCCGTCGGTGGCGACGGGCGGCTCATCGACCGTGAGCTCGTAGTCGCCGGGCTTGAGCTCGATGCCGTCACCTTCGGAATTGACGTATTGGTACTCGTCGATCGCTTGCCCCTTGAGCGTGCGACCCACGATATGGACGAGCATCTGGCTGTCGCCGCGCGCGGTGTCCCACGTCGCGCCGTCCTTGACCTCGACCGATACATGCACCGAGCGCGTGCGGCTGAGCGATTGCTCGACAGACATCTCGACCTTGGCGGCGTCTTGGCGCTGCTGCTCGACATGACCCCAGATGCTGCCGATCGCCGAGCAAGCGATGACGCCGGCCATAAAGGCGATGAGAATGGGGCCGAGCGGAGAGCGACGGCCCGCGTCTTCCTCGCGAGCCAGGTTGGGGCGATGGGTGGGGGCGGGCGCCTGGGCACCCTGCGCGGGCACGTCGAGTATGCTGAAGGATGCCGTGCTGCCGGGGTCGATGGTATGGCGCGGCTGCGGGGTCTTTGCCGGCGAGATGGACATGTCGGCTGGCTCACCCAGTGTGGCCGTGGCATCGGCCTTTGCCTCGTCGGCCTCAGCCTGGGCCCAAGCCTGCTCAAAGGTCAGAGGCTCGGCGGCATCGGAGACGGCGTCAGGCTCGACAGCAGCATCGCTGCCGGTCTCGTCCTCGTCGCTCGACACGTCACGCGGCGCGGGCTCGTCCCACTCCTCGTCCGGAGCCTCGCCCTCGCTATACCACCATTCAAAGTTATCGATATCCATACGGGGCGCCCCCTTGGCCTCGCAAATAAACACTTGCTAGCCTTATACCCCCAGATGACACGGGAGCTCGCCGGCACAGACAGGAAAAGCGTCACAACATTCGACGCTTTTCCTCGTTTTCGAGATTTTCATCGAATGTTGTGACGGTTTAGGCAGCAGCCACACCACGAATGCGACGAAGGAGCAGTCCCCTTGTCACATCTGGAGGGCGACGGGGATTTGGATGCAGCAGAAGTCCTCTTGGTGGGACTCGTCGTAGCTCGTGGTATCGAGGTAGCAAAAGTCGAAGGCGTTGCCGATGGGCTGGAGCGCGTGCTCGTCCATGCAGGCCACGATGGCGCGGATGCCTTCGGGCTCGTACAGCATGCCCCAGCGGCTCATGCACAGGTATGTGCCCTCGGGCAGCACTTCGATGCCGATCTCTGCCAGCTCGGCAGCGTCGCTCGGCAGCAGCTCCTCGGCACCGCGCGGCAGTACGGCAAAGGAGCCGGCACCGGCGATGGGATCGTCGGAATGCAGCGCCTCGCGACGCAGCATGGCGCCCCAACCGCGCATGGGGCGCGTGCCCGTCAGCGTGCGCATGCGCAGGATTGCCCGCATGAGCGTGGGGTGAAGCATCGAGCGACCGCGCTCGATATCGCCCGGAAACTCCTCAAAGACCACGTAGCGGCGCTCGAATTGCTTGAGTTCCGGACTGCCCTCGCGCTCGCGCCAGTAGACTGCCTCGTCGTAAAAGCTCAGGCGTTCCTGCACACTCGCGCGCTCAGCCTTGAGCCCGGCAATCTGCTTGTCGAGCGCCTGCACCCGCGAGCGCAGGTGATCGGTCATCTCGCCAATGTCGAACGTCGAGGTCAGGCGGTCAATCTCGTCGAGTTCGAGCCCCAGGTCGCGCAGCATACAGATCAGACGCATGAGCGGGATCTGCGTAGGCGAATAGAAACGGTAGCCCTTTTCGTTCACCACGGCGGGCTTAAACAGGCCGATCTTGTCGTAGTAGATGAGCGTTTGGCGCGAAACGTTAAACAAGCTCGCCATCTCGCTAATCGCATACATGCCCGTCTGCATAAGTCCTCCCGACACATCCTTTTAGCGCACAAAGCCCGCCGCCCACAGGGGCAGCGGGCTCAAACACTACTCGTATCCTACCCTAAAGACGCCCATGACCAGCGCTTATAGTTTGCGCATGACACGCCGACGGCCTCGAGCGCCTTGGCGGCGATGTGATGCACCGCGTCGTCGAGCGTGGCGGGGCCGTTGTAAAACGTGAGCATGGGCGGCATGAGCATGACGCCCGGTACGCGCGCCAGGCGCGCCATGTTGTCGACGTGAATGGCGCTGAAGGGCGTCTCGCGCACCATGAGCACCAGGCGGCGCTGCTCTTTCATCTGCACGTCGGCCGCGCGCAACAACAGGTTTTCGCTGTAGCCGCTCGCAATGCCGGCGAGCGTCTTCATGGAGCAGGGGGCCACGATCATACCGTCGACCGGATAGGTGCCGCTTGCGATGGCGGCGCCGATGTTCTTGTTGTCGTAGACCACATCGGCGTGCGCGACAAACTCGTCGAGCGTCATGCCGAGCTCCTGCTCGATGGTGATCTCTCCCCCGCGCGTGACGACAAGCGCCGACTCGGCGCCGGCCTGGCGCAGGCATTTGAGGCACTCAAGGCCCAGCGCGGCACCGCTGGCGCCCGAAACGCCAACGACGATGCGACGGGGACGGACAGAAGACTCAGGCATGACAACTCCTTAACTACTTGGTAGGGCTACTTACTAGAAAGCAATCTCCTTGGCCCACTTGTCCTTGTCGATCTCCATGAACTGCGAGCGAATGAAATTCTTCTTGAGGTCGAACGGGACCGTGCAGTCGAAGATGGCCTTGCAGGCGATGCCGTGCTCGCGGATCGTGGGGTCGAACGCGGGGTCGTTGGACGGATCGAGCACGTGGCAGTGGCAACCGGGGATGGTGATGAGGTCCACGTCGGCCTGGAAGCGCGTGGTCATGGCCCACATCACGTCGCTCATATCAAAGATGTCGACATCCTCGTCAACCAAGATCACATGCTTGAGCTCGGAGAATGCCGAGAAGGCGAGCATGGCGGCGTTGCGCTGACGGCCCTCGTCATTTTTGCTCGACTTCTTAAACTGCATGATGGCAACGAACTTGCCGCCGCCGCAGGGTGCAGCGTGGACGTTGAGCAGGCGGCCCGGGATAGCGGTCTCGACCATCTTGTAGATGGAAGCCTCGGTGGGGATACCGGCCATGGACACGTGCTCGTGCGAAGGGCCGATGCAGCTCTCCATAATGGGGTTGACACGCGTGGTGACGGCGGTGATCTTGATCACCGGACAGACCTTGGCGCCGCCGGTGTAGCCGGGGAACTCGGGCATGGCGTAGCCGTGGCCGTTGACGTCCTCGTTGATGGTCTCGTCGTGCATGAGGTAGCCCTCGAGCACGTACTCGGCATTGGCGATGCACTTCTGCGGAACGGTGACGCAGTCGGCAAGCTCGACGGCGTGGCCGCGCAGGGCGCCGGCGATCTGCAGCTCGTTGAAGCCGAGCGGCGTGGTGGGAGCCTCGAAGCCGCAGCACATGTACACAGCGGGGTCCAGGCCGATGGAGATGGAAATGGGCATGTCCTCGCCGCGCTGGCAGTACTCGTCAAAGAACGCGCCCAGGTGACGGCTGCCGGGGGTAATCCACATGGCGAGCTTGTCCTTGTCGACGCAGGAGAAGCGGTGGATGGTCACGTCGGACTGGGAGCCGTCGGGGCTCGTGCCATAGGCGAGACCCATGGTGATGTAGGGGCCGCCGTCGACGGGCGTGTTGGTGGGAGCGGGAACGATCTTGCGCATGTCAAAGCCCTCGTCGCTCGCCTTGTACACGACCTCCTGGCAGTCGACGTGCGCACCCTCGGCGATCTGCTCGGGCGCGATCAGGTTCTCGAAGCGCTTGCCGATCTCGAGGCCCAGGTGCTCCTCGTCCAGGTCGAGCAGGGCGGCAACGCGCTTGCGGCTGGCAAGCATGCCGATGCAGACCTTGGCATCGTCAAAGCCCTTGACGTTGTTGAAGACCATCGCCGGACCCTCTTTGGTCGGACGCATAACGGTGCCGCCGGCACCGACGTGGCGATAGACGCCCGAGACCTCGGCGTCCGGGTCGACCTGGGTGTCGGTCTCGAGCAGCTGGCCCGGCATCTCGCGCAAAAAGTCGAGTGCGGAGCGCAGGTCGTGGATCTGGGAAGCATCGGTAGTGGACATAGCATGCTCCTTTCGGGAGAGTGCCCGGCGGCGGGGATGCCGCCGGGCTGGGTAACGTAGTGGGGCCGCGGCGCTCATAGATGAGGCGCTCGACCGTTTACATCAGGCCAAAGAGGTGGAACCAGGCGGCCTCGACCAGCACGACGACAAAGACGACCGCGGTGAGGGGAATGCCCATGCGCATGGCCTCTTTGGAGGTGTAGCCGCCGGCGTCCTTGCCCTCGCCGATAAGGATCGGCAGGTTGTGGAACGGCAGGATGTAGTGGATGTTGATGGACGTGAAGACGATGAGCGCCACGGCGAGCGGGCTCACGCTGGAGCCGGCCGCGAAGCTGATGAACGCCGGCACGCACACGCCGAGCACGGCCATGACCGAGCCCATGAACATGTGGATGACCATGGAGAGCGCGGCGACAAGCAGGGCGAACAGGAAGATGTTCTCGGGCACGGAGCTGGGGAGTACGACGTCGGCGATCCAGGCGTTCATGCCGGTGGCGCCGCCCACGGAACCCACGGGCAAGGCGGCCGTCAGGAACATGAGGGACTTGATGTCGACAGCGTTCCAGCTGGCAGGAGTGAGGACCTCGCCGATGATGGGCATGGCGAGTGCGACGCCAATGGCCAGGGTGACCCAGCCGATATAGTCGCCCGAGACGGTGAGCCACAGCGCGATGGCGATGACAAGCCACACGATGGTGCGGATCTCCTTGACGGAGAGCTTGCCGAGCGCGGCCTGCTTGGCCACGATCTGCTCGCGATCGTAGACGAGCTCCTTGCTGGGCTTAAAGAGGAAGAGGCCCAAGAACAGGGTGCACAGCAGCGCGACCAGCATAGGCACGCTCATGTACAGGAACCAGTCGACAAAGGACGGGCTCATGCCGCCGGCCTCGGCGCTGTACTGCGCGACAAGCGGGTTGAGCGTGGAGTCGCCCGTCAGGAAGAACATGGAGCCCGGGGCAGCAGCGGCAAACACGAGGAAGCCGAGCTTGCCGCGGTCGTCGTCACCGTAGCCGGCGGACTCGGCAATGACCGAGACGACGGCGAGAATGAGGAAGGCGCGGGGGAACGGATGCGGGATCAGCAGCGACAGCACAAAGGTGAGCGCAAAGATTGAGATGATAAGCGACTTGGCATCGCGCACGAACTTGAGCATAAACGCATAGGCGATGCGCTCGCCCAGGCCCGACTCCTTGACCGCGCTGGCGATGAGGTAGGCGCCGATGACGAGCCACATGGTGGCTTTGGTCCACGAGCTAAACGTGGAGGCGACCGTCGCCGAGATGCTCGCGGCACCCGTGTCGTCCACGCACACCTTGAACAGAACGAGCAGCGCGCAATAGAGCAGGCCCACAAAGCCCGGCTGTGCCACGCCACACGTCCAGAACACCACCGTGGCGAGCGTCAACGCCAGACAGGTCTGACCGCCGACCGTAAGCTCGACCGTCGAGCTCAGCTCCGCCAAAGGAAGAAACTTCACCAGCAAAAAGACAACGATACCCAGCACAAAGCCAATTTCGCGCTTGGTGATCTTAAACGCCTTCTTTTCCGCTTCCATCTCCCCACCTTTCTTGTTGGGGGCGCTCCGGATTCGCGGCCACGTTGCCACTTAAAAAGGGGCGCCCGTTATCGGACACCCCTTACGTTGCGCTGTGTTGTGGCAATACAGTCAAGCGGGATTTTTGGATGAGAAGCGATCCTCTGGACAAAAAGCGTCACAACATTCGACGCTTTTCCTCGTTTTCGAGATTTTCATCAAATGTTGTGACGGTTTGGATGTGGCAAAGGGACTGTCTTTTTTCACATAGCGAGGGCTGCGCGGATGGAGGGGACCTCCAGGGCCTCGCGGAGCCAGGGTGCCAGCTGCTCGGGGCGACCCTGCAGGTAGCCGCCGAGCTCGGATGGGGTCACGCGTCGTACCTCCGAGATCTCCTCTTGGTTGATGTGCAGCTCGCCCGGCTCAACATGGGCTGCGAACACCTCGCACCACTCGCACTCGCAGCGGCCGTCGCCGTGGTCCTCGCGGTACACCACGCGTCCGAGGTACTTGAGCTGATCGGGATCGCGCGTGATGCCGAGCTCTTCGTTGATGCGGCGCGCCGTCGCGGCGACAACGTCCTCCCCGGGGAGCGGATGGCCGGCACAGCTATCGGCCAGCACCCCGCCCCACAGGCGTTTGAGCGGACTGCGACGACAGAGCAGCAGGCGTGCGTCTTCGCCCTGGCCCTCGACCAGAAGCGTCAGAAATGCCTGATGCAGAATGCCCTCACCGGCATGGGCATCGATGCGGTCGACGGGGCCAAGCGTCTCGCCGGTCGCGGCATTGACCGCCACGACCTCGGCGCCCGCGCCGCCCTCATCCCAGCCGGCGCGCAGAATGCGGGCTGCGGCCTCCTCGAGCGCGGCGATGAGCTCCTTGGTGGTGTCGAGCACGCGCTGCAGGTCGCCCCCGCTCGCCTGTTCAACATGAAAGCCCGTGCTCGCAACGACCGGCACGCCAAAGCGCGTGGCCAGCGCCGCCGCGATATCGTGCGCCGGAATTTCGTCTCGATGGCACGGAACAGCCAGGATGCTCACTGTCGCCGTGCGGCCGGGCTCGGGACGCGGAATGGCCTGCGCCGTGGCGCCCAGGTGCGCGAACTCCGGCGAGCAGGCGTACACCGCCATGCCTCGCGGCGTCACCGTCAACTGGGCCTCGAGCGCAAACTTACCCTCGCCTGCTGCAACCTTTGTCGTGTGCATACCCATGGGATCTCCTGTCGCCCGCAATGTACCTGAGACCATTTTCACCTGTATTGCGACTATACAGGCAAGCACAGCCTGCGACAAAGGGGGCAGGCACCTGGCACATTCTGTTAGAGTTGCAGGGATTGAATCCCGCTTATTCATGCGACATTGGAGTGACAACCTTGACCGCCGCAACCACGTCTAAAAGTAAGTCAACCGCCGCCGCGCTCTCCCCCGCGCGCACCAAGCTCTGCCTGGCGCTGCTCGTGCTGTTGGGATTCTCGCTCGGCTGCTCAGAGTTCGTGGTCATCGGCATCGAAAGCGACTTGGCAACGGAACTCGGCGTATCACTTGCCACTGCGGGCCAGCTCATCAGCGTGTTCGCGCTCGTCTACGCCATCGCCACGCCGGTGCTTGCGCTCAGCACGGGGCGATTCCGCCGCTACCAGTTGCTCGTGTACTACAGCATCGTCTTTGTGCTCGGCAACCTGGTCATGGCGTTGGCGCCCAACTTCCAGGTGCTCTTTATCTCGCGCATTGTCCTGGGATCCGTCTCGGGCGCGCTGCTCGCCGTGGGCGTGACGTACATCCCAGAGCTGCTGTCCCCGCAGCAAACTTCGCTTGCCATCTCGGTCGTGTACGGCGCGTTTTCCGTGGCGATGGTCTTTGTCACTTCGATCGGCAAGTTTGTGGCCGACACGCTCGATTGGCACGTGGCCATGTACGGTACGCTGACCTTTGCCGTTTTGATCTGCGGAGCGCTCGTGGCGTTTATGCCGCGCGCCGGACAGACCGACGAACCCGCTACCTTCCGCGAGCAGGCGGGTCTGCTACGCGAACCGAGCATCATCACCGGCATGCTTATCTTTTTGTTTGGCGTGGGCTCGGTCTATGTATTCTACGGCTACGTTACGCCTTATCTTGAGCAGGTGCTGGGTATGGGCACGGTCGAAGCCAGTACCACGCTTATGGCCTACGGCGTGTTCTGCCTGATCTCGAACATCCTGGGCGGATGGATCGACGCGCGTTTTGGCATGAAGGCACTGCTTGTGACGTTTGTGCTGCAGGCCGCGGCGTTACTCGGGCTGTTTGCCGTGGGCGGCACCATGCCGCTCGCGCTGGTCTTTGTCTTTAGCTTGGCGCTGCTCATGTACCTGTTCTCGGTGTCATGCATCACGCACTTTATGGACGTGGCTCGCAGCCGCCATCCCAAGTCGATGGTACTCGCAAGTTCGGTTGAGCCCATGGCGTTTAACGTCGGCATCTCGTTTGGCACCGCAGTGGGCGGCGCCGTGGTAAACGGAATTGGCATTGCGTACGTGGGTGCCGTGGGCGCCGCGTTCTCACTTGTGGCCTGGGCGCTCACGCTGGCGACGATTAAGTTGGCTCGCTGGGAGCGCAGGCGGGCGAGGGCGTAGAGCGAGGTTCCCTCTAAAACGCCTATCGTTCCGGTCGCGACGCTTACCTGACGACAGGCTAGGCCAGCTCCTTTAGCTGTGGTTCGATCTCATGTACTTCGAATGCACGATTTTCCAGTTTTCGTGTATATGAAGTACACGAAATGCGCGCGGGGCAACTCAAAGGCGGCGGAAGACGCATTGTCTGTCGCCGCCTTTTATACCGGATTTTATAGATATGTGGGGCGTTTACTCCATACCCAGCAGCTCGCGCATCTGAGTTGCGTAGTTAGATGCCATGTTACCGTAGACAATCTGCACGCCGCCGTTAACATGCACGATGCCACGCGCTTCGAGCTTTTCGGTAAACTCGGCGTCATCAACCACCTTGTCACAGTCATTGAGCTGGATGCGCAGACGGGTGAAGCAGGCCTCGACAGACTTAATATTGTTGTCGCCGCCCACTGCCTCAACGATGGCGGGAATGAGGTCGCTGATCACGGTCTTGGGAGCCTTTTCGGCCTCATCGTCGGACTCTTCCTCGCGGCCGGGGGTCTTAAGGTCCTTCTTAAGGATGATGAACTTGAAGACGAAGTAGTACACCACGAAGTAGATGGGGCCGAGGAACAGGATAACCTGCCAGTTGGAGCCCTTGGCTGCACCCATAATGCCGTTAAAGATCAACGACAAGAGCGGGCCGCCAAAGGATGCGGAACCGGCCACGTTGAACTGCAGGATATAGGTCAGCGCATAAGCAAGACCAGCCATGAGAGCGTGGAATACGTAGAGGATGGGCGCGATGAACAG
Source organism: uncultured Collinsella sp. (assembly GCA_959604825.1). Taxonomy (GTDB): domain Bacteria; phylum Actinomycetota; class Coriobacteriia; order Coriobacteriales; family Coriobacteriaceae; genus Collinsella. The sequence continues at coordinate 31,639 of CAUHCN010000026.1, forward strand.
GAAGGAGTACTCGAGCGGCTCGGTAATGCCGGAGAGGATGCAAGGCACCACGATGGCAATCATGAGCGCTGCGGTCTTCTTCTTGTTCTTGGGAAGCGCCGTCTTGTAGAAGGCGAGTGCAGCGCCGGGCAGGCCGAACATGGCGAAGATAACCTTGCCGTTCATGACAAAACGGCTGACCTCGATGTTAAACGGCGTGCTGGGAGAGCCCAGGATCGCGTTGTAGATATTGATAGCGCCCTGAACAGTCTGGCCGTCGATGGTCTCGACGCCACCAAGCGACGTGAAGAAGAACGGCAAATAGACAAAGTGATGCAGGCCAAAAGGCAGGAGCATGCGCTCGCCGGCGCCGTAAACAAATGCACCAAAGGCACCCGTAGTCTTGATGAACTCGGACAGCGCGCCGAGAGCGTTCTGAATAAACGGGAAAACAAAGGACATGACCAATGCGAGGATGCTGCATGAGAGCAGCGTCACCGCCGGGATAAAGCGCGTACCGTTGAAGATGGAGAACACGGCAGGCAGCTCAATCTTGTAGTAACGGTTATGCAACCATGCGACGATTGCACCCACCAGAAGACCGCCGATAACACCAGTGTCGAGCGTGGTGATGCCGAGGATCGTGCTCTGGCCCGTCGTAAGATTCGCGGGATCGACAACGCCAGTCGCCGTAAGGAACGTGCCCATCACGGAATTCATGCACATGTAGCCCAAAAAGCCACAAAGCGCCGCGGTAGCCTTCTCGGACTTGGCAAAGCCATAGGCGAGACAAATCGAGAAGATAACCGGGATGTTGTTCATAACGATGCCGGCTGCGGCCTTAAGAATCGAAAAGAAGATCGCAAAGCCCGGAGCAGCAAGCCAGGGAACAGCTGCCGTAAGGGTGGGGCTGGTAAAGGCATTGCCAAAGCCCTGAAGGATGCCGGCGATTGGCAGGATCAAGACAGGCGTCATGAGGACTTTGCCCAGGCGCTGGAACTTTGCCAGCAGCTCATCTTTGTTCATGGGATACCCCTCTTAAAGAAACGGGGCGTGCAGCTCTACAGCCCACACGCCCCATAACAGTTATCAAGCGCTATGGAACTAGCTACTTAAGCTCCGGCCAGTAATCCTTATTGGCCTCGATGAGCTTGTCGAGCACTTTGCGAGCCTTCTTGGCGTCACCGACCAGACGATTAAGCGTGAGTGCCTGCAGAGCCTTCTCGTAGGAACCCTCCATCCAAGCCTCAACAGTCAGGCGCTCATAGGCGTACTGGTTCTCCATAAGGCCGCGATAGAAGGTACCGATCTTGCCAACAGCATAGGGCTGCGGGCCATTGGCGCCCACGCTTGCCGCAACCTCGACCATGGCGTCATCGGGCATACCCTCGATAATGCCGTTGTTGGGCACAATGACAATGAAAGTCTTGTTGGTGTTGCGATAGATGGCCGACGTGATTTCCACGATCATATCGCCATGAGCGTCGTTTTGCACAACCGAGGAGTTCTTTGCGGTGCCAACTTTGGCAACACGCTCGCACTCGGCGAACACGCGCTTCTCACGACCGTTGATAACCTCGTCGGAGCGAGTGTAGTCGGGGTCGAGGTGAGCGACCTTGTACTCGGGATACAGATAGTACTGCAGATAAGTGTTGGGCAGATAGTCGGGGAAGTCCTCGAGCATGTCCTTGACCATGGCGTAGGTATCAAGCCAGGACTGGTCGCGCTGCTCGGCATCGGCAGGAAGGAAGCCGTTCTTCTCCGTGTACTCCTTAATCTGCGGGACGAGGTCATGACCCTCTTCATCGTAGATGTGCTTGAACCAACCGAAGTGATTGAGGCCGAAGTACACGGGCTCCGTCTTGCTCATATCGCGACCGAGCAGGCGACCGTAAGAGCGCATGAGGTTGACGGGCTGGTCGCAGATGTTGAGGACGCGATGCTCATCGGGCAGGACGCGCTCGAGACCATATGCCACAATAGCAGCCGGGTTGGTGTAGTTGATAATCCACGCCTCCGGGCTATGAGCGCGAACGTCGTTGACGATCTCAACCATGTCATGCATGGAGCGCATACCGTAAGCCATGCCGCCAGGGCCCACCGTTTCCTGGCCGATGATTCCCATATGCAGCGGAATCTTCTCGTCCTTGCTACGCATCTCGTAGCCGCCGGTACGAATCTGGCAGAGCACAAAGTCGACGTCGGTGTAAGCCTCGTCCTTATCGGTGGTGTAACCAAACTCCACACCGGGCTCCTCCTCGGCGAAGAGGATCTTGCCAAACTCGCCAATCGGACGCTGACGCTCGGCATCGATGTCATAGAGCATCACGCGGTTCAGCGGCAGAATGTCCATGTGCTTGGTCAGGGCTTTAAGAATGCCAGGGCACCACGTGGAGCCGCCGCCAACGATCACAATATTGAGCTTATCCTTCATGTTCCGTCCCTCCAGGGTTGGCTGATCGGTGTTCTCGAAGACCTTGGGCTCCGCGGTTGTCCTCGGCTTGCTTCGTTTCGATTGTCATTTTGCGACATAAGGTCATTTGCGAGTCCCCGTGTGGGCCAATGCGAAACGGGGACACATGATTTCGCTCACGACACAGATATGTGTAGGCAAACACGCGCGTTTGCCCAGTTCATGGGCAATTGGCGATCTTGACCGATTACCGATTTCTCACCTGGCTACACAAAGCGGTACCATATGTACGACGAGGTGCGAGGGGCTGGAACATCTTATGAAAGATCAAGCATCTTTTTATGATCATGTGCGGGCTGGCGAGAGCAAGCTCAACGATCTCGAAAGCGAGATCATGCGCTACATCATCGAGCTGCGTGATGATATTGACGATGTCACGCTTAAGAGCGTTGCTGAACGGTTCTTCGTCGCTCCCAATACAATCGTCAGGCTTGCTCACAAGCTTGGCTTCTCGGGGTTTACGGAGCTCAAACAATCGTATTCCGCCTCGCTCGACCGCAATCGATTCACAATCGAGACACTTCCGCTCGACACCCAGCTCGTACAAACAAAAGACCTGATTAACGACCGGGTCATCGACTCGGTTGTAAGCCTTATCCAGGACGCCTCGCATATCGTGTTCTTCTGCTCGGGCTTTTCGAAATACCCGTGCCTCGAGATGGCTGAAAAGCTCAAAATAATGGGCAAGAATACCGACACGCTTAGTGAACGCCACGTCATGAGGCATTACGCAGAACTCCTCGGCAAAAACGACCTGGTCTTCAGCGTTTCCGTAAGCGGCGAGACGCAGGTGTCTATTGACGCTACATCGATAGCCAAAACGCGCGGATGCAAGGTCGTCACACTCACCGGCTTTTCTCGAAATTCTCTCTCGAAACTAGCCGACTACCCTATCTACACCGTGCAAAAAGAAATCCGCTTGGCCAGCATGGACCTCGACAGTCGATTGATGTTCTATTACGTTTTCGAATTGATATTTGAGCGCTACTTCAAGCTGGCCAAGAAATAAAACTTGGCATGCGCCCGGCTTCGACCCTTTAGCAGCCCTCTATATGAAAGGTATCGTCCTATGCAACGCGTACTGTTTATCTGTCACGGCAATATCTGCCGCTCGACGATGGCTGAGTCGGTGTTTACCGAGCTCGTGCGCCGCGCCGGGCGCGAGGCGGAGTTTGTCATCGATTCCGCCGCGACCTCAACCGAGGAGATCGGCAACCCGCCGCACCACGGTACCGTTGCCAAGCTGCGCGAGGTCGGGATTCCCGTCGTTGCCCACCGCGCGCGCCAGGTGCGTCGCGCAGAGTATGGCGACTGGGATCGCATTGTCTATATGGATGCCGAGAACGCGCGGGGCCTGCGTCGCATCTTTGGCGACGACCCCGACGACAAGATTACGCGCTTGCTCGATTGGACCGAGCGCCCCGGCGACGTGGCCGATCCCTGGTACACCGGCAACTTCGATGCCACCTACCGCGACGTACTCGACGGTTGCACTGCTATGCTCGAGCAGCTGTAATCGATGAAATGCAGAGTTTTTAGAGCCATAAATCGGATGAAATGTAGAAATTTGACCTTACTCGCGCACAGCACAACGACGACAACGTCTAAGCATAGGCATAAGCGAAGTCGGAATTCCCATATACAAATCGAGCGTGGTTTTTCTCCCACTTTGAGCGTTCAAGTGCGCTCTAAACGGAAGAAAATCCACGCTCATTATCGCGGAGGGAGAAAATCCTCGCTCGGCTACTCGTCGACGATCTCAGTGTGACAAAGGGACTGTCCCCTTGTCGCATTCGGAACTGACCCTAGACAGGTTTGACCTCCAGCTTTATCCCCTCGGCACGGAAGTCGCCCAAAA
>CAUHCN010000027.1 GCA_959604825.1 uncultured Collinsella sp.
CGCAACGCGTTGCGCTGAGTCCTGAGGCTGTTGCAATGAAAATGAGAATCAAGGGTCGGCTTGCCGTCCTTCAGACGCCCCTGAGCGTCACGCCAGCCCTCCTCCCAGCCGGAGGCGTTAAAGCACAGCACCATATCCTTGGCTTCCTCGAGCGACTTCTCGTACGACGCCTCGGGGTGCTTAACGTTCCTAATCACCAGTTCGGCAACGATTTCGCGGGCAAGATCCAGCGCCAAACTATTAAAGTCGCCATGGTTTCCCATGTGTCGTGTCGTAAAGATGGCTCCCGCCTGCTGCTCACTGCGCGCCACGCCACGCGCCCAGGCGCTCACGGCAACGAGCGTCTTGCTCAGACGCTTTAGTTCAAACTCGATGCTTTCGGCATCGCTCGTGGTCACCCTGTCGGCAATCTTTCGGCGCAGGCACGCCGCAAGCCCTTCGCTCACGCCAATCTGGTCAAAGAATCCCATCACATGCTCGTACACCTCGTCGGGCGACACGATACCGCCGCCATAGGCGCCGCCGGCCACGGCCGCCATGCCGGCAAGCTTCTTGGACTCGTCAACCCAAACGACGTCGACGGCGTACATCGTTGCCGCCTGCTTGTTGAACAGCCTGGTCTGCCGCACGATCTCCTGGTTGAGCTCGCCAATCCAGGCATCTTTACGAACCACGCCATGCACTTCGTCCAGGTAATCCAGGTCAAAGTTCTTAATAGTCGGTGCATTCCAGGTGGCGCTCATGCACACACAGGGAGCCTTGGCGGCAATGGATGCCAGATACGCCTCGGGCATGCGCTCAATGCCGTGATTAGTCAGGTACGTGGTAAACATATGGTCGATGGTGGTTTCCATCACCAGGTAGTCAACACCACGCGCATACATCGAGTCGTCAACGGCATCGATTTCATCGTTCTTGCGGTCCTTAAAGAACAGCGCCAGCATCAACGAATTCCAGAAGTATTTCTCGTTGGTCTGGTCGTTCCTAATGCCCAGGGCATCGATGATATTCTTGCGCGAAAGATCGTCCTTGTACGAAATGCTGCCGTAGTACAGCTTGTCCATAAGCGTGGCACAGCGGGCAAGATGGCCCACCACCATCCTGACAAGGCCGCGCGCACGGCGCACCGCCTTATTGACGGTCTGCTGCTCGTCCGTCCCACAAGACGTAATCATGTTGCGGTTGCGGCGAGTATCGAGCTCATAGCGCAAGGGATTCGACAGGCCATCGCCCACCGAAATATCGTCGCTGCCAAACAGATGACGACCGGCAAGCTGCTCGTCTTTCGCCTTGTCAGACAGGGCAAAAGGCTGCTGCAGCTCCATATCCTGAATACACGCAGCGATCATCTTTTGAATACGCTTGGCACCCTTGGCGATCTCTTCGGCAGCCGTCTCCACACTTGCGCGCGAAACCTTGCCCGTTGCCGCGTTTGACCCCTCGTGCTCGCCCGAGGTCGAGGCATGCGTATAGACCGCCATCCACTGGTCCCGATTTCCCAGCAGCAGAGGATCAACCACGCCGCCATTAAAATGACGGTCAAGAATACGCAGCATCTCGTCGGGCTGAAATTTCATATGTCCCGCCGCCAGCATCGACAGCATATCGGCCTTCGCATGGTCGATCTCGTCAAAGATAAACAGGCATTCGTCGGCAACCGCTGCGTTAAAGAACACAACGCCCGCTTCTGTCACCGTATCGATTCTATTGACGAGCTTTTGCGGCGTGCATGCAATTACATGCGGCGCGCGCTTATCGTTAAGCAATGCCGAGGGCCAAATCCGGGGAATCTCCTCAATGCCACGCGTGATGCTCTGGCGTCCACGGCTCACCGCTCGACGCAAGCTCGCGTCTGCCAACGCCAGCTTATCCCACAGCCCTGGAGTCAGGCGGTCGACAACGCTTCCCAGACGCTCCTTCTTGTCCAAAAGGCCCAAAAGGTCATCGGCGACCTCCATCACACCGCGCCACGCGTGCGCAATATCGCGAAGAACGGCCTCGTCCTTTGCTCCAAAGGGGCATGGAATATCGCGCGGCCTTACGCTGCCCTTGTCAAACGTGGCGTCAATCCAGTTTTTGATGTTCTCGCCCGCTCGCGGAAGATCGAACACCATGCGCTCCGCATCATCGTCACTCATGCCCTGCTCAACCAACAATTCGCGCACGTTTGCAACATAGTTGTCGCGGTTGTCCTTACCCGGAACCACAAACACCAGAGTACGGCGACCGGGACATTTATTAAAACAGCCCGACTCATCCCAGCCGCCGGCAATCAGGTCTGCCGTGACCTGCTCGGCCGTGTAGTTTTTACCCGAGCCCGTTGTGGCGCCCAAAAAGTACAGGCCGTTGTTGTCCTGATCCTTGGGGACAAACAGCGCACGCTCAAAAAACTCGCGCATCGCCTTTTGGCGCGCAAGATAGGGAGAAAGCTCCTTGTCGCCCGCAGACGACGGATTCGATTGACAGTTCAGCTCCCACGTAGCCATGGTCAAACCTCCGATTTAGTTGTTGCATGTGTTGAATACCATCCCGTGCGGACAAAAACTCACGCAGGGCGGCTGAGCGATGGCATCTATGCCGCTTGAGAAAAGAAAGGAAAGAGAAGCAGTCGGCGACTACTCGCACGAAGCGAGCAGCTTCTCAAGATCGCATTCCAACGCCTCGCGCTCCTCAGCGTCGATCACCGCGAGGGCGACACGCATCAGGGACACATCGGCGGCAAGCTCCTTTACCTGGTCGGGACGCTTGCTAAAGTGGTCGTAAATCCGCAGGGCCTCCCCGGCCGCCAGGTACTGCCACTTTTCCAACGAAGGCTTTTCGGACCTGCTCATGGCATCGACCCACTCGCCAAGACCCTGAAAACCGTTGCCCGTAGTCGTGCCGTTCATAACCACATCGAGCGGGCTCAGCAAGCAATCGGGCGATTTTTTGTACACCAATTTGGTGAGCGTAAGCACCTGAGCAAGGTTGCGATACTGTTCCTTGTCGGCATAGAGCACGTCGTTGTAGCAGGCGCACGCCTTAAGCAGCTCGTGGGCGGCAATGCGCTCCGGCCCATCAAACGGAACGCCGCGCAACAACACCCCAGCAAGATCGAATGCCTTGCCGCCCTGCACGATCTTGTCGAGCGCCGAGCCGTCCACCAAATCCGCCAGCCAAGCAAACTCAGGCTGATACGGCTTATGCTCATCCTCGTCCTCATGCTCCATCCAGTTGTTCACCAGCGTCAGGGCTTCAATCTCCCTCCCGTTCAGAAAGGGCGAATTCTCCCCCATCTCTTCCTGCAAAAAGCCCCGCGGCTCATGAGAGCGCTCGTACGCAACCGCAAGTTCCCCGTCGCTCACGACCAAGGTCGCACGGGAAATATAGGTATCTTCCCGCATGTCCCTCCAGGCGTACATCATAAGGGGACGCAGCTGACGGAGCATGCCGCGCGCGCCGGCACCTTCCTTAACCGCGCGCTTCGCCGCAAGGCGAGCAGCATCTGCCATCAGCTCCATCTTGGCGCCATTTCCCATCATGTTGTTGTACTTGGGCAGGTACTGTTCATACGCAATCTGGACCAGATCGTCCACGCTCAAGACGTTAAAGTTAATCACCGAGCCAATGCGCCCGCACAGCTCGGACATAATACCCCAAGTCTCAACATCCTCGATGGTCGCACTGTCTCGCAGCTCGTTTGCCGATTTTGCGGCGGTGCGCACGGCGGCATACGAGGATCCGAAGCCGACCGTGGTGCCAGACTTGTCACTCAGGCGCTTGCGCACCAGAGCATCCAAGCCCATAAAGGCGCCGCCCAAAATGCAAACAACCTGATCGAGGTTGAGCGTCTTAATAGCCGCACTCTTGGAGGTATCACATTCAAACGGCATCTCCCCGCCTTCCAAGAGCTTAAGGAACGACTGCGATGGACTAAAGCTCGATGCAACTTCGCCCCCATCGGACTCGGCACGAACCGCCTTGTCAAACTCGTCAAAGAGCACCAAGCAAATTTCGCCGGGATTGGCAGCCTGATAGTCCGCGACCTGCGACAGGCAGTTGCTCATGCTGGCACCGCGCCAGCCCTCGCCCGTCATGGTGGAGACATCGAACACGAACAGCTTGAGCCCCGCGGCATCCGCCACGGCTTTGATGGTGTGGGTCTTTCCCGTACCGGTAGAACCCATCACCAAAATGGCAGCGGGCGAAAGAACGTCGCGCGGGTCGGCGCCGCGTGCCAACATCACGCAGCGGTTGACCTCAAAGCTCAGCGCCGTCACAAAGGCCTCCAAGCTTCCTTCGTGGCCAATAACACTCTGACGCGTCTGCTCCACCAGACGCGTAGGCGCAATTCGATTGAGCAAGTCCTGGTAGCGATCGATGTTTCGATACTGCTTCTGAGTCATGGGCGCCTTCCTTTCCATATTGGTTTTCTTTCCTTCGATGTGGGCCGAGCCCTTAAACCACTACAGTGCCAGCGATGTCGCCGACTCCAGATAGATCACGTTGCCCGGCTGGGTAAAGACCGGAATGTGGTAGAGCAGCTGCAAAATGCCCTGCTTGAGCAGCGGAAACAGTGTGGGATGCAACACTTCGTACATCAGGGCACCAGCCATAAGAGCGGTAAGTACGGCAAGCAGCAGAAGCTTTTGAGCGTTAGAGAATACCGACATGGTCGTTCCTTTCTTTATGCGAGATATTTGGATTGCGTTGTGGGTTAGCGACTCATAGCGATGGCAATGCCAATAACCGTGATAACCACGGGGATCGCAAGCGATGCGAACACAATCCCGGCAAAAAGGCCTACCACCACCGCGCACACGACGATGACCAGCGCTGTGGGCACAAGCGCGAGCAGAGGAGTAACCACGCAGGCAGATGCAAAGCGAAGCCCGTGGAACAAGCACTCATGAGGGAATAAAGCCTTGAGAACTCCTTCGACAATTCGCCACTCGACAATCGTTCCGACTGTTAAGACAACAGCCCAAAGCAGATAATCATTGGCGCGGGAATCCGAAGCCATCTTTCCGGTAACGCCAGCCCACCAATCAAATGCGGCGGCACAGCCCAGCAAACAGACGATCGCGCAGACGACGGATGCAAATGCGCCCGCACCCTCAATTGCACCGAGCAGCTCGCACATGTCGGATTCGCGCTCTCCCGTTAACAGCACAATCCATTTGTGGGCAAGCGCCGCAACGACCGCCACGCCCAGCACAACCCAGTACGCCCTAAACGCCACCAGGCGCCACGAGTGGAGCGGAATCACCGTGTTGCCCTCGCCAATCTCGAACATAAAGCCGCCGAGCCACGTCGTCAGCAAGCACATCATGTCGACGGCGACAACGTACAGCACAACCGCAAAGAGGGTTTGCAGAATCATGCCGAAAATATTCACTGTTGTTGGCTTCTTGAGAGCGTCTGGCTCGATCCTATACGTGTCGTATACGTTCATTAGCTGTCCTTTCGTTGCTGAAACAACTAGTTGGTTTATCCACTGTAGCTTGATACAACTAGGAGATATGCAAATCTCTTAGTGTTAGTATCTAGCGAAATATTACCCAATGCGTACGGCCTCATACGCACCATTCGATTTTTTTCTTTTTCATTTGAGTGCCCCGTCTGAAAAACGCCGCAACTGCTCTTCTTGTAGACTGAAGGCAATTGAGCCGCGACGGGCCAGTCAGCGAACCGCGCAATATAGGGAATATGCAGGAGGTGCGCATGCTCAAAACTAAAGCAGAATTTGCAACTCTTCGCTTAAACGAAGATCTCAAGCCATATATGAGCCGATATCTATCGGATCTTGTGTCTCATATGGTCGAGAAATATCAGCCTTCGTCGAGAACGAAAAGGCTCATTGAACTGTGCTGTCGCGATTTTGAGTTTTCGAGCGAGCACGTCGATGGCCCCTCGTGGTCTGTTTTGGGGATTGACCTCAAGCGACCTTCGGCCGCCTCGTTTGAGTTTGAGGACCGCGTTTACAACGAAGCAACCGACGAATGGGATTATGTGCCCGCTTGCGTTTGCAAAAACCGAGTCAAAGTCCCGACGTCGACGTTTACTGCCATCGAGGAGAATATCTTTTTATACGACTACGAGCAGGACGCAGCCTCTCACACGTACGAATCAGCACTCATTTACTGCAGGCCCCCCGAGCTACGACCGCTATCCCAATTCCCGGCATCTATCGATGCGGCAAATGCGCGAGTCCTGGATTTCCTCAGAACGCGCTCGAAGCAGCTGCAACGCAGCGCAGGCATCCCCGATCTGCTTTCGGTCACTGAGTGGTACTACATCTTTCTTGCGGCATCCATTGCCTGCTCACGGCCCCACGCTACGGCCGTCATTCAGATTTCTGACCGTCTGTTCAATCTGGCGCGAGCCGTAGATGGACGTCGCCTTCTTTGTGACCTCGGCCTGCTAAAGAGCATTGTGCTTCTTCCCAACACCATTGCCAAAAAGGCCGAGGGTCGCGCGCTGCTCTTTATTGGCGACGGCGAGCCCAATGATCCGTATTTCCTTTTTGACGGCAGGAGCTTTGACGACAAGCAAATGACCGATGAGATTCTGCACCAGCTCCTCGATTCCGTCGACCGAGCCTACGGCGATCAAAAGAATCCAGTCTATTGGCATCGGCTCGAGGATCAGGGCAACGGCATCTATCCCCTATTACCCAATACAAAGAGCGGATCGTTCGACGAGAGAATGTTCATCCCCCTTGGGTCGCTAGCGCCAATCTACCGCGGCACCGCCCGCAGCGTTGTAACCAAACTGCCCGAATCAGATCCGACAGACAGTTACCAACAGCACGACTGCTACTACCTGTCGCTAAAGCATCTTCATGATGGCGCAATCATTGCCGCAGAAGATGTACTTGAGCGTGTCCCCGATACAGATATCTACGATGTAAGCCGTGTAGACTACGAAGATTTTCGGAAGGCCAAACCGATCGACGCCCGCGAGGCGAGCCTTCTCATATCACGCGTCGGGCCTCCATTCAAGCTTGCCCTCATCACGCCAGGCCACTTTTCTGTCGGTTCTGAGCGCCCCGTGGAGCGCGGTCTTTTGTTTGAGAGCATTGTCCCCTGCGACGCCATGTTCTGCGCTACCTTTGAGGACGAGCTGCTTGCCCAGTTTGTCCTGGCATACCTGTCGTCCGATGAGGGGCAGAAGAAACTGGCGGACACCTCGCACGGAGACGCGCTTGTGCAACTTGCCCCAATGGACCTGCGAAGCATGACCGTGCCTGTTCCCGGGCGAGCGGAGCAGGAGCGCTACGCGCTAGAGTACGAAGCAAAGCAGCGCGCCTACGAGGACGCCCTTAAGCAGGCGGAACATTACGCTGCGAGCAAGGGAACGATGTAGCGACCGAGGCCGGCAGACTGTCCGGACTTTTGCCGACAGTCTGCCGATCAGGCACGCCGTTCAGCGCAGCAGCTAGAGATCCTCAACAGACTTCGAACTGGCTTTGGCCGCCTCTTCGCCCGCGATCAGGTCCCTAACCGTTATATACGCACTGTACGTAGCATCTTCAATCTTTTCCATAACATCAGGGTCGCAAGTTCCCCAAATTTCTTTGAGAACTCGAGCCAATCCCCAAGCAGCGCTGAGCAGGACGTCAACGTCCTTTAGATCTAAGTGGCTGACCGTAAAGGGACAGTACTCGCACTCCAACAGATAGGTGTCAACAGCCTCAATTGTCTCAGCCACATACTGCTCAAGATCGGGATGGGGATGGAAGGCGCACAGCGCCTTGTGCGGATCGGTCGGCTCAATCCAATACAGCGTTGTCGCTTCCTCGCATTTCTCGAGCGGATAACGCTCAGCTGCCTTCTCCCAGCTTTCATACCAGGGATCGGCATCGCCGTCCGTCATCGACCTGCAAAGATTAATCGCCGCAGAAACAGTCGCACACGAATATCTATAGCTGGCGTCTTTCTTAAACTCATCATTGAGCTCGACGTCACCAGACAGCTCCGCCTCCATGATAAGGAACGGACCATCCTCATCCGTAATGCTTATGGGATAGTTGTTGCACTCATAGCCCGGATACATTTTGTCTCCAATCAATCGTTCGGACACATTAACAAGCAATATCGAAACCGCGCTCACGCGGAGGACCGTCGTCCTCGCACCAACCTGCAAGTTTTTCTCATCGCATGAAAAGAACTTGCGATTCTTGCAAGTTTTTCTCACGCGGTGACAAGAACTTGCATGGTCGCCCCGCTACCTGCGCCACGAGGCGGCAAGGATAACGGGAAGCCCGGCGATGCACACCACTAAGGCCACGGCTGCGAACGCAAGCACGATGGCCACGCTCACGACGACATAGGCCACGGTAATGAAGGCCAGCGCCAGCAGGCAGGCAAGCAGCTCGGCCACGTAGCACAACACCAGGTTCGAGCTCGCGCGCTTCAGCAGAACGTCGGCGAGGCGGACCAGCTCGACGGCAAAGCCGCTGCCGAAATTGCGTCCGGGGCCCTTGGCAAGGAACCACTTGAACAGGCACATCAGGGCGCAGCCCAGCATCATCATGATGGAAACGGTCCATGCATTGTGCCCCGTCTCGACAAGGCTCTGGTCGCCCACCGCGCTGCCGTTGACGAGCCAGGCCGTTCCATAGCCCATGAACAGCATCGCCAGCAGCAGGCAGGCGCTCACCGCGGCGAGAGAGCGCGACACGCGCCCGCTGAACACCGGAGCCTCGCAGCTGAGCCCAAGGCCCTCGCGAACACGCCAGGCGGCATGGTAGGCAGGGTAGGCCGCGATGAGCGCGGCCACGAGCAGCGACGCCCAATCGGACCCGGGCACAGCCGACGCGTACTCCGCAATCGCGGAGATGGAGAAGGCAGCATGGAACGACTCGTTCAGAAACAGCGCGACCTCGCCCTTCCAGACGCAAAACGGGGCGGCGACGGAGGCGGTGCCGGCAGCGGCAACCGCAGCAACGGCAACGAGCAGCGCGCCCTGCACGAGTTTGACGACCTCGTCTTTGGCGGTGCGGGACGCAGGCTCAACGGCGCTGGACGAAATTTGAATAGAAGTGTTCATGTTTTTCCTTTCAACAGAAATCAAACCGGAATCGCCGGCAACTAGGATGAAGCCTCTAGTCGGCTCCGATTAGAGATTGTTCGCCCACATTGATACCAAGTCGTGCGGACACACTAACAAGCGATATCGAAACCGCGATCTCGTGGAGAGCTGTCGTCCTCAATCCATTCGAGCCCGACGCACTCATCGATCCCTGCATCGGGAACTGACGACCATCTGAACTCGAAACCAAGCTGGTCAAGCTCATCGACTCGCCCACGGATCACTCCGTAAACATCCAACGCATTCTCGAAATCCTCCGAAGACGCGTAGCCTCGCTCGCACTGCCTGCGCATCTGATGCAAGCGACCCATGGCGGCGGCGATAATCTCGCGAAGAGCGATAACCTCGCGCTCGCATACATCAATGTTTCCTTCGTTGAGCTCGATGCGATCGGACATAACGGCCTCCCTGGTTTTAACCCTTTTCGCTTGACTCCATTGAACAACCGCAAACAGCCGCGTAATATGACTTTTATCGCGTTTTAAATTTTGGCTGTTTGGAGCATCAATGCATAAGTCCGAAAAAGAAGCATTTAGCTGGGGTTTTGAGGCTGGTTTTCTTCGCTCCCCTGTCAATCCCCGTATGCTACTTCTTAACAGGACGCCGGAGATTGATTGTGCCGGCGACGGAAACACATCCGGCAATGCAAGCGCATGGAGTCTCGTCTCCATAGCCAACGACCTATTGCGCGTCGACTTAAGCTCGCTTTTCAACGAAATCGGGGGGCACTTTCGTAAGCGAGCAAACCAGCGCTTTTATATTGATTTGCAGAACGCCATGCGCCAGTCCTCTGCTGCTCTCCACCATGCGCAACACGCTTCGATAGACTGTGCAGCCGAGCAAGACTATGACGATCGGCTCGATCCAGACGATCCCGACCAAGAGCCCACCCAAGCAGAATTGAACGAAGCTGAAATCGCTATCAACCTTCAAAAACAAAAGGAACGCGACCTCGATTTCTTTGCTCCGATATTCGACAAAGCCATTACAAGCCATGCACACGGAGAGATTTCCGGCATGGCCAGATATCTCCTTAAAAATGTCTGTAGACAGTGTGTCATGAACATCACGGCGATTCCCGACTATCGCTATTACAGCTGCTGGATGAACAACAACGCTATTGAGTGCGACGAGATCAACCGCCTGTACCGCGCGGTGATTACAACATCGGACCAACTCAACAAGCAAGAAATGGCGTCCCTCTTCAGCTCCTATCTCCAGCTCGAGTCGAACGACATGAGCATTAACGCTACCAACGGCGAGACCAATCTAACAGCACCGGTGCCGTATGACCGCGACAATCCTATACGCAACTTTCCCAAGGCGAAATCTCAGATAGAAACAGCTTGCGTCTGCACCAATATCGATCTCTTTCGAGCGCTTCTCATTGTTTTTTATCAGGAATGTCTGGAGCTTACCCCGCTGCTTAAAAACACCGAGGCACCTAGCCTGCTCGCGCAAAACGAAGAGTTTTTCCCAGCCGCCATCAAAACAAGCGACCCGCGACAATTTCGATTATTCGATGAGCAGCTGCCGGCAATCATCCGCTTTGGCGAAGCTTTTGTATACGCAGCCAAAAAACACTTGCCCGGAAACGAAACGGCCCAAAAGCTCGAAGAGCATTTGAATGGAATAAAGCGCATGAACAGCGCCCCCTTTATGCAGGCGTTTCGTAAAAACTATCTCGAAGCTATGCGCGAGAACCAGATCTTCGCAAATGGAGACTTCCATACGCATGCAGAGCTTAACGACCAGGAAAACCTCAATAGGCTCGTAAGGCTTCAAGCTGTTATTGCAAAGGCAGGAGAGCTTTACTTCACCGAAGAGGAATGTTCCTTTGCAAGCCTTTATGCCCGCATCCTCCACGAGCTGCTGCTGTGCGGCATTATGCCGATAACATGCCAAACCTGTGGTTCGCTCTTTTTTCCGACCGGCCCTAACAGCAAGTACTGCGATCGATATAACGCGGCGACCAAGCTCTATTGCAACCCGCGGCACAACGCCAAAAAACATCTTGGTCGCAAATCACCCCGCGACGTCGCACTCAATATACGGAGAAAAGCCGACACGGCATACGAAAAGGGTTTAACGGATTGTGCCCACTATTTTGACAGCCTTGGCAATTTTGTTCTCGATGGTCTTGGCCCAACATACCAAGCGAGCGACCTAATTTCCGACGAGCTCTATGCGGCATGGCTGTCTATCGTCAACCAGCCCAATTGCAGGACAAAAATCAGGCGACCAGATAGGAACGGTTTTCCATACCCCGTACTGTGGTACGGATTCATCCTCAATGGCATACAGTATGTACAAGTCGAGTTTCCCGAAGCCGAGTACCCGGCGCTTTTTGAACGCTTGAGCCAGCTCGCCGAAAGCCCGCAATCAAAGTGCACGCTGAAGCACAAGGGACCCGGCGAGCACCCATACAGCTCATGGCTTATCAAGTTATACGAGTTGTTGGAGATCATTGCGCAAATTAATAGCGCCGACCAGGTGGCAAAGCCCATTCCATTGCTTGGAATAGATAGGGACGATTGTGTCTCGACCGACCCGACCGCCCAAGGCACACGGAGCGCGCCCGACGCATGCGTCTACAGCACCGGCACGATAGATAGCCTTAGCTTTACCGTGTATACGAAGGGATATGACCCGGAAAAGCGGGAACGAGCCTGATGTAGCGGCTTCGAGCGAAGCCGCCGGTCACGGGGTGGCACCGGGGCGCGGACGCCGCGGGCCATTGGGAGCAACCCTCCTCCGCTACCTGCGCGACGTGGCAGCGCCGCTGCGTCGTCCCTGTCGCCGAACATCGTCCTGAAGGCGCGGGCGGGTGTCCATGAACAGCCGCGCCCGCACTAGCCTGGGGGACAGCCGCCCCGCCACCAGCAGTGCGCCGGCACGCCTCGGCACCGCCAGGGTCTCCGCCTCCACGGGCAGGGCAACTTTCTCGATGACCTCGGCAGAGCACACGCCCGACAGGTCAACCCCGTTGTAGACGATTGGCCTCATGCGTTGCCCCTCGCGCGCCCGTAGGTGTTACCGCTACTCTGAAAATGACCAGATGATCACCCAACAATCTTTGGCGAGTGGGGGCTGAACGCATCGTTGCCGTTCTGTTCATCCACCGCCCTGCGCCCCAGGCTTAAGGGTTCTGCCGCGTCATCTTCCACCCGCACGGACAGGACATAGTAGAAGTCGGCACCCTGATTCCCACGATCCCGCACGTAGCCAAGGTCGGCCAGGCGGTCGGCCAGCTCGTCCCTCGAAACCAGCTCATTCGAGGTTATGCGACACGCCACAGGCTCGATCTCGTAGGTGTTCGTCTGGCTTATGGCGTTCCGATAGAAGCGGAACCACGACGTGCGGAAGAGATCCTTATGGTGCGAGTAGACATGCCCGTCCTTAATGGCATAGAAGTAGAAGAGAAAGCGCCCGCCCTTGCGGAGCCTGCCGCTGCTTTCGAGAAAGTGATAGTAGTCATCGGGAGAGTCCCCTCGAATGTAGCCAATCACGAACGATTCGCCACCATGCCCGTAGGAGTCGCTATCCGTCTTGCCCGCGCTTGGAGGCTCAGCCACAACCATTTCGGTGAAGTAGCTCAGCCGGTTCAGCCGCGTATTGCTTGCCGTGTTCTCGCCGATGACCTTCTCTATGAAATCGCGCAACGCATTCTCTGCCGTCCTGCTGATGCTCGGCTTCATGGCGAAAGCGCCGACACCCGGCAAAATCTCCTCGAAGAGCCGGAATTGGCCCTTCTCGCCCGTTTCGCCCGACCCCGGATAAAGCACGTAGCTGCCAACCGTGCGCCGTATCGCGTCGTTGTACGTGTGCATCTTCAGCAGGTCACCGCGCTTGTAGGTGTTCGTGGTGGAGGCCGCCTTCTCCTCGTTAAGTTCCTCGCGCTCTGCCTCCTCGGTGCCCACATCCTTGCCGACAAGCCCCGTCAAGTCGGTGATGCGGTACTTGGCGTCGAAGTGGACGAATGCAACAGCTCCATCTTGCACTGCGGCTCGCTCGTTTGTATAAGCATCCGGGAATATCGCGAGCGTGTAGTCGGGTCTGAACGGTCTCGAGTACGAACCCTCGTAACGAGTGGCATGAAAGTCACGGGGCGAGAAGGTGCGGTTGTAGTAGAGGTTTACCTTCGCGCCGCACTGCGCAATCTGGAATGACTGGCAGGAGCGTACGCCCTGCTTGAGGGATATTGACAGCCCACCGTCGGGATTCGTCCCGATAAATGGGTGGTCATCGGTGCTTATCGGCTCGCACCCCTCGATCCCCCTTACGATGTCGTACAGCTCAAAGAAGATCCAGTACTCGTAGAGGAGGGCCACATTCTTCGATTCGCCCTCGTAGATGTCATCCTTGCCCTTCCAGTCGAGCTGCAGCGCCATATCGAGCATGGAATATGCGAAGAAGATCTGCGAGTATCCCTCGCGCTTCTGCAACACCTGGTTGTTCTGAGGCATCATCTGCAGGGTGCCGACATCGTCGAAGAAGGCGTCGCTGAGTATCGTATCCAGCATGGCGTGCAGCGCGGCGGCTTCGCGATAACACTCCGTCTGCCGAGTATCGCCCTTCTCGGCATCCAGGACAGTCATCAGAGAGGTGCAGATCCGGTCAATCTCATGCAGGGCAAATTTCACAAACCGATTGGCGGGCGTGTCGAGCAGGTCGTACTTGCGCGTGACGCTGACCATCTGGGGGAGGTAGACGCCTCCCGCATCGCCGCCGCAGTTCAAGCGCGTCCACATCCGGCTGTTCGAGAAGGGGTTCGTATAAAACCTCCGGGACGGCATGCCAGCCCCAACCGACCGCAGCTCGTCCTCGTGATCCAGCGTCCTATCAGGGTTCCTCTTTATCGCCTCGAAGAGGGCTTGGAGGTTCGGTTCGTAGCAGAACTGCCGCAGGAAGACGAACTGCTCAAGCAGCGTCTCGCGATTCTCGTCGGCTTGCTTGTAAACGTTCGACGTGGAGCCCGAGTAGTCAAGGAGCAGCGCAGCGCACCTTGCGGCAAGCTCCTCGGTGAGCTCGATGTAATCGTCTTCATAGCCAATCTTGAGCGGGACGACTTCGAACTGTAGCATCGGCGCATCAGCTTCCTCGCCGAATCGAATCCTCGAACGCCCGAGATAGTTCACGAACTGGAAGGTGACACTATTGCCGTTTCTGTCGCACCTGATATTCTTGCCTTCGTTTTGGAACGAGGCGCGAGGATGCAGGCCACCATCAGGGGTCCGCTCGTATTCGAGCACATAACATGTGGTTTCGTTGATTCGAAGCGTGGGACTCCCGTCAAGACCGTCCTTGACGGCGAAGGCTGGTGTTGAACCAGCGCCATTCTGGGATGCTTCCGGCTTGAGACCGAAACACGTCAGCCCGGTTAGCCCGGTCTGCTGTTCCTCGTCCCAATCGACTCGGTCATGCGCACCGCTCTGGTAGAGCCTGGCTATTGTTCTTCCATCCGCTGCAAAGCGGATTGCGCCGATGCTGCCGTCCATAGGCTAGATGAAGCTCGCATACTGCACGTTATCGAGTTTCGCTGCCATCTGGCTTATCTTAACGGAGCTCAGCTCGCCATCGCATATGTCTTTCAGGCTTTTAAGCAGATTGCCGATCTCACGCTTGTTACCATGGAGCTTCGGCAGCACCTTCTGGACAATCTGCTCATCGACAGAACGCTCGAGTTCGTAGTTCTCGCCGTCAAGCTCGTGCGCGGCATTAACGTACATTCGCACTTCGCGCACGGTGCGGAAGGCAAACTCATAGCCGCATTTCTCCAGCTCTTCATACAGCTTGCCGAACTTCTCGAAGATGGCGTTAGCATCATCTTCGCTGATGTAATTGGCTCCCTCCCATATGTCCTTGGCGAGACGCAGAAAAGCCTGGGGGACGCCGGAAGCTGCGACGGCAACGTCCGGCGCATCCTCGATGGCTTTGAACCCTGCGAGGACTTCGGCCTTCGACGGCTTGAACTCTATGACGTTTGCCCTGTCGAGCACCTTGGGGCTAAACATGTAAGTGGTCTCATCGATGTTCACGGTGCCGACAACGAACAGGTTCTGCGGATAGGGCAGCCTGCCAGCACCGCCATCGCCGTACCCATCAAGCACGATGAGGTTATCCTCGCCGATGGTCTCCATGTGGCTGAGGAAGTCTGAGAAATACCGCTCGACATGGCTCAGGTTCATCTCGTCGAGGATGAGGAAATACGGAACCTCGGGGTTAGCGTTGGCCCGTTCGATGAGTCTCAGTATGCCGGTCTCTTCGTACGCGCCTTTGCCGCCGTCTGCAATCGGGTTGAAGAAGCCCAGCACCTTGGTGTTGTCGGTCCAGTCGGCACCGACCGGGACGAGCAACCAGTTTGGCTCCCCGTCTTCATCCAAGACCTCAAGGTACTTTGCAAAACGCTTGGAAATCCGCGTCTTGCCTGTTCCGCTGTTGCCAGCAAGGATGACAAAGGGCTTTGCCAGTAGTGACGTGATGTAGCGCCTGGAGAAGTCGGTTTTAAATTCAGCTGGAAGGTTGTTTAGCTGAAAAGTCCTCTTCTCTCTGCTTGATGCTTTCGATGAATTCTTTGCAGCAAGGTCGATTAGTTGATGCATTGCGGGCAGCACGTCATCGCCTTGTTCGTAGTCGATGCCCTCTTCGGCAATCAATTGGCTCGCTATGAGGTTTCGCATGAACTCAGCCACGCTGTAATCAAACTCAAGTTTCCCTGCGTAAACGTCAGCGAAATACTTGAATGCCGTGGTCAGGCTACCAGCCCTCATCTTGCATCCGCGATTGCAAAGGGCAATAAGATCGTCAATTCTCGACTTGTAGTCGTAATCTATCGCACCCGAAAACTGCCCGTCTTTGTATCTGCTTCCAGTGGCGAAGAAGAGTTTCGTTAGCTCCAAGATATATGCATCTTCGGAGACGCCCACAGGCTTTACTTCGGCTGCA
This sequence comes from uncultured Collinsella sp., assembly GCA_959604825.1. GTDB lineage: Bacteria > Actinomycetota > Coriobacteriia > Coriobacteriales > Coriobacteriaceae > Collinsella. The sequence continues at coordinate 16,021 of CAUHCN010000027.1, forward strand.
TCCATCCAGAATGTCCTTTCCGCAAAACCGTCCTCTTGCAACGGCGATGAATCGTTTACTTTGCCCGTCACTGGCAACAACAGCAGTGCGGCAAACAAGTTGCCGACATTTGGACGCTTTGCCCCGTCTCCTTGTATTTGCACACGTACTTTTCCGCCTTTTTTTGCAACGGGATAACGCGTGCCAAGGGAGACAACTTGCCCAGTAGAGGGTACGACTACTTCCAAGATGATTGCGTGTCCGATAATGTCAACTGCAGTCAGCGTATCCCCGTTTGCAAGAGAGCCTGAACCTTTGAGTTCGTACTGTCCAGCACCACCTTGTCCAACTGTTCTCCCGCGAACGGATAGCGTATTCTCGCTATATATAGAATTCGGAATGGGATAGCTCAAATTCCATTCATCGACAAAGGACATGGCAACCACCACAATTAATCTGCTGCATAGTCAGCTATGCATCTAGCAACGTACTCAGCAAGCTTAACTGGCACGGCATTGCCAATCGCCTGCTCAATGTCTGTCTTGGACCCGACAAACTCAAACTCTTCGGGGAAGGTTTGCAGATAGCTGCGCTCCTTGTATGTTAAGGCTCTCACACCTTCAGAAATATCAGCCTTGTCGGCATGATGCCTCTTATATGCTGGCGGTATCGGACGGTTGGTGCCTCGTACCGTTACCGCTGGCTCGTCAATCGTGAAGACGCCCCTACGCTGGAAGTTGCGTGGATGCATGTAGAAGTATTGCGTGCCGAGCGAATCGCCAAGGTAATCCCTGACGGTCATCTGCTTGTCGCTCAGCCTTGAATCCAAGAGTTCGCCGAGAAAGTCATCTTTATCACCAAGATGACCGACAAGGATAAAGCGCCTGCGAATCTGAGGCACACCACATAGACTGGCGTTGAGGACGCGCCTCGTGAGACCGTATCCAGCATTGCGGAATATTTCCAGCGCCTCGGGCAGGACGTCCATCCGCTCGATATTGTAAACATTCTCCATGACGAACCACTCGGGTCTGACGTCCCGAACTATCTCAGCATATCGGATGGTGAGATTGGCCCTTTTGCCGCGCTGTCTGGCGCCCGCAATGGAGAAGTCCTGGCAAGGGGGGCCACCGATTATCATCGACGGCGAATACTCTTCAATTTTCGGGACCGCTTCCGCATCGTAAAGATCGTATTTGAATGCCGGGTGGTCGAAGTTTGCCGAATAGATGTCGACAGCCGCCTGCCAGTTATCAAACGCCGCCTTTATGTTGAAGCCCGCATTCTGGAATCCGAGCGACATACCGCCGCATCCCGAGAAAAGATCAACGCAGTCCATCGCTCACATCCCTCCTGTACTCTAGTAGCGCTCGTGCAACGTAGGTGGCAAGGTTTACCGGTACGGCGTTGCCCACCATCTGGTTGATATCCGTCTTACTCCCAAAGAACTTGAAAGACTCCGGGAAAGTCTGGATCCTACTGCGTTCCTTTGGAGTCAAGCACCGGGCTTGACTGAGGTCCGCCGCGTCGTTGGGGTGAAGCTTGTAGTTCGGCGGTATCGGCCTGTCCACACCACGAATAGTGACCGAGGGCTCGTCGATGCTGAAGATGGCCCGCCTCGTGTAGCTTCGCGGAATTCTGAAGTAGTAATCAATTCCAAGCTCGTTACCGAGATACTCACGAATTGTCATCTGATGGTCAGAAAGGCCCTTCTCAAGATATGGGTCGAGGAACCCGTCGGGCGCCCCAAGGCATCCGATCAAGAAGTATCTCTTGCGAGCTTGGGGGACCCCGCACAGGCTTGCATCCATCACTCGCCCACTCAAGCCATAACCCTGCGCTTTGAAGGTGGCCCGAATCGCTTCCATGGATTTGCTCGTTCGAACGCGTGGGACGTTCTCCATAACGATGAAGCGAGGCTTGCACCTCGCGATGATCTCGGCATATCTAACAGAGAGGATTGCGCGCCCACCATCCTCGGATCTCTTGCCGGCCTGCGAGAAATCCTGACAAGGAGGCCCGCCGATGATGATATCCGGAGCGAAGCCGGCAACTTCCTCGGATACGGAAACGTCGGAGAGATCCCTTTTGAAAACAGGATGCTGGAAGTTAGCGCGATAGACATCAATGGCAGCGTCCCAATTGTCGTAGGCAGCCACAACATTGACGCCAGCCTTTTCGAAGCCGAGGGACATTCCGCCGCAGCCGGCGAAAAGGTCAACTGCCGTTATGTTCCTCTCGTTTTCCACGCGCTCGGTCTCCATTTCGATAGATACAGACAAATAAATAATTATAATTCCGTTTCTTCCAACATGCTTCAAGATCAGTCGGCAACAGAACAAATCCAGTTGTAACGCTTCGCCCGGACAAGAATCGCTCGTGCTCGATTCGAGCTTATTGCCGCCCAGCAGGGCAACCACTGTCGCATGCTCGCCCGTCAGAGGCCGTCCGCGCCGCATCCGCGTCCGCTCCGGATGCCGCGCCGGGTCGGTCGTGCCGCGGACCGTCCCTCGCGGCACGCACCCTCCGCTCCCGCGAAAACCCGTTCAACACAAAGGCTTTTAGGTATAGCCTTATTGCTGTACGCCACGAAGTTTCCGCCCACTCACGCCCTCGCTGCCAAACGAATACGCATCCCTCTCTCTTCTATGGATGCAACGCTGCCGAAATATAAATCGACTCATGCGATCGCTCTCCGACCTCAGCTGAAACGTTTCAGAGCGCAACAATCTTGAACCTCGATCCACCCTCCAGACAAACCTCCTCAGTTCATCCATTACTATCGAAAAGATCTTCCATGAATTTTGACGGCCTGTTTCAGCTGTAATGGAAATAAAAACCAGCTTTTCGAAGTCGGCGCCGCAACCAGGCAAGCATTTCCGAAATCGCAGCATCACATCGCTCGATATAAGTAATTTGCTACTGGTGCAACGGCCCCGAGCACCGTTCCCGCGCGACTCTATCGCAAATACGTTGCTTAGAACAGGGCACTGCCACATTTCAGCAAGCCAATCCGAATCCTCGTTTGGTCGGGAGATAGTCCAATTACCCTTTAAATATCATATCGTTGTGGTATTCAATAAACTCAGCTCGTGGGGCAAATCGCTTCGGAAGCGTAATCGGCTCTCCGTTGTAGCGCCACAAATTTACCGCTTCCTTGAAAGTAGCGGCAGGCTAAACGAGGGCGGTGAGCTCCTTTTCTACTTCTACGCCATTAAGGACGGGCACGTGTACTCCCATCATAAAGATCTCTTTCGTACGACCCATTTCCGCTTCTACAGGAACGCAATCAGCGAGACAAACACTTACGAACTTGAACCCATGCTTTGCAAGGTGAAGGCTAACGAGCTGGTTTCGAGAGACGAACTAGCCGACCGGCTGGCCGCCATTGGTTACGAGCGGAATCGTGGGAGCCAGGGGGCGGACTTCCACTACGTGCTTAGCGTGGAGGTCGAGAACGCTGCAGTTGTGCCGCTGAGTCTCGCGTGCGGATTGGTCGACGGGCAGAACGGCAACGATGCTTTCAGCCCGCACTCGCCGAAGTTGGTGGGATAACATTTCACGAGCATGTCGATTGGTACAGGAGGAAAGATTATGGACGAGAGAATCAAATCGATAATCCACAAAGCTGTTGATGATGCCGGGCGTTATCCGTTTCTCTTCATCGGCTCTGGCCTCTCCCGTCGTTACTGCGGCACGCCGGGATGGGAGGGGCTGCTTTCGGATATCTGCGCCGAGGTGCTTGACGACCCATATGCCTTCGCGCGCTTCAAGAGCCAGGCGAAGATTGCTGTCCAGAACGGCAAGGTCGAGTCCGAACTGCCGTACGTTGCCACGCTCATGGAAAGCGAAGTAAACCACGAGCTCTTTGCATCGGATGAATTCGCTGCCTTCCGCGAAGATCACAGTGACGAGCTTACCGGGGACGCTTCGCCCATGAAGATCTACGTCGCAGATAAGATCGCGAGAGCTCGTCTCGTCGAGAGCGCCGAAACTGAGAAGCTGGCGAAGGCGGGCAGGGAAAAAGTTGCCGGCATCATCACCACGAATTATGACTGTATGTGTGAGACCCTATTCCCTGGTTTCACGACCTACGTCGGAGAAAGCGACCTCCTGTTCTCTGACCAGGCTTTCTCTCAGGAGATATACAAGATCCATGGCTCAGTCTCGAGGGCGGGAAGCATCGTCCTGACCAGCGCTGACTATGCGGAGTTCGCGCAGAAGAGGAAGTATCTCTCGGCGAAGCTGCTCACCCTCTTCGTCGAGTATCCCGTCATCTTCCTCGGTTATTCGATTCAAGACGAGAACATCAGGTCGATACTGGGTGACATCTGCGAATGCCTACCAGATGACAAGCTCAAACGGCTGGGCAAGCGGCTCATCTTCGTTCAGCACGCAACCGACACCTCTGTTGGCGAGATTGCTATGAGTTTCGGTGGCCGTACGCTTTCGATGACGAAGATCACCACGGATGACTTCGAGTCGATCTACGATGCGATGCGCAGCTTCCGGAAAATGTATAGCACGCGATTTATCCGCGAGTTGAGGGGCAGCGTGTTCAGGCTTGCGGAGCATATCGACCCGAGTTCCGACATCATCGTCTCAGGGATAGACAATGTCCTCAACGACCTTGACCCGGACCAGAAGATCGTCATCGGCCTGTCGGTGTCACCAAGTAGCATCGGAAAGCCGATTTCACCTGAAGATATCTTCGAGGACATCGTGCTCGATAACCTTCGCTATGACCCAAAGTTCATCGTCGAGAACTACCTCAACATGTACGTGCGCCAACGGCCCAACAACATGCCTGTCTTCAAGTACACGCGCGGACTCGGTGGAGAGGTCGGTAAGGACATAGCGACTTATCTCCCAACGCTCACCTCGATTGATAGCTATCGAAGCGAAACGTTCCGCAAATCGATGCCTGCGACTCGTCGCAGATTCGAAGGGTCGCTGAGCATAAAGGGCCTTGCGAATGCATGCGCGCCAAAGAGCCCGTTCGCGTTCATCCCGTGCCTTTCAGAGGAAGAGATGGACGTCGACGACTTGGAAGCGTTGCTGAAGCGGGCACTGGCTGACGTGGGAAACGACCCTGCCAAGAAGAGGGCTCTGTTGAAAGATTCGCATTATCGGAAGTGCGTCCGCATCTACGACTTCTTGCGCTATGGAAAGTAGGAAGTCCCCCAACCTTCACCAATAGTCCGGGCAACGGCATCCGAACCTAGATCCAGTTGGGGGACATGCTCCCGAACTATGCACGGTTTCCCGCGCAAAGCTAGTTTAGCAAAGAAATGTGGAGATTGGCGGTTGGGCGCTTGAGATTCCTGCCAACTGCCGCACCCCTTGAATATCAACTTCATCCGAACACCTCCCAAATTCATCCGTACATGTACGGATGAATTTGGGAATCCGATACCCTGAGGGCCGGGTCGGCCGGCCCCGGGAGATCGGAGGACGCCATGTCCGGAAAGAGCGGGAAGGGCGCCGCGAGGGCGGTCCCGAGGGCCCACGGCAGGCGATCGGCGATTTCATGCAACTACGGCTGAAGTGTCTTTATGTGGTTCAGCGCACCCAACAGTACCGTTTGATTTCGCTCAAAGCATAAACGAAACCATGCATATATTCCCAAGGCAATCAGGCATGGCGTCACGAAAACCCCGGCAGCGATTGAATTGTTGCCCGCCCATGCAGACAGACACCCTCCGACCGTAAGTGAGATGATCATGCTGATCACGCTGGGGGCCCAACTCGTATAATGCACCCCACTCACCGCCTGTTCGACTATTTCGCATTTCTTTTTCAGGCTAATGTCCTCATCCACTTCACCAAGAGAAAAGTCCACTCCCGAAATTAAATCGAGCAATTCAGCCTCACTGTAGCCGCCTTCCTTGAATCTTTTAATGAAGAAACCTCCTGGTCCAGGCCCACAGATAGGACGGTTTACACGAAACAGTTCCTTATAGGCGATTCCCATTGTTAACTCCTTAAAGTGCAGATGCTATTTACGCTATCGTTCTATCATTTCGTCCGGACAGATTTTTATCGGACCGTCGGCAACCGTTCACAAGGACATCCCGTTCAGTAACTCCCCGCGCTCCTCATACCCGCGCTCGAGCTTCTTCCCAAGCTCCGCAGCGCAGCGCTTCGTTTCCTCGGCAAACAGGTCATCGATAGCCCTGTCAATCCGCGTGCAAGTCTGCCGATGCTCGTCCTTCCAGGGCAGGTTGAGTCCCAAACTCGCGTCCCAATAGCCGCCGAGTTTGGCGTTAATTACTTCCTCGGGATACAGCACGTCGCGGCGAATGTCCTCAACTACATCGTCCTCGTCCATATCGCAGGCCGCATCGCCCTGCTCGAGGAACTTGCGCAGCTCCTTTTGCGCCCAGATGTTGTTCAGCATGCGAACACACACCACGGCCAAAAAGCGATAACGTTCGCATAGATCCCACTCGCCTTCGAGCCATACGCGAAAGCCCAGCATTTCGCTCGCGGACTCATCATCCATCAGGATCAATTCCCACGGAAGCACATTGGCGAGTGCGTCCTCCCCCAGCCTTTGCACGCCGTCGCGCATAAAGATGCACGGCTCCACGTCGTAATAGCCAAAACCGTGGCCCGCATCGCGACGATTGATGACATGCTTGGGCAACAGGATGATCTTGTCGCTGGGCTCGGGATCTATCTTCCGCAGCTTTTTGACCTTGCGGCGGGCGCGCTTTAGGCTGCGTTCGCTATCGCCACGGCCGCGGCCGTCCGGCTTGCCGCCGTATCGAAGGGCAACCTCACGCGCCAGGATCTTTGTGTCCGCAGCGCACAGCAGGTCGCTCACGGTGGGCAGGTCTTCCCACTCAATGCCATCGACGTCCCAAATCCTGTTCATGTTCAACCTCTTTCTGGCTGTGAATTTACGCACTTGTTCGCCCTGCACAACGTACTTGTAAGGCATGCGCCCCGCTAGAGCGCCTTCTTGCTGGGCGCAATCACCTCATCCACCAGGCCCAGCTCCAAAGCGCGTTTGGCGTTGCACCAGCAGTCACGCTCGGTGAGCTCATGGAACTCCTGGGCGCTCAGGTTGCCGTGCTCGGCCAGCAGCTCGTCCAACTCGGCACGCATGGCTGCCGTATGCTGGGCCACAATCTCGATATCGGTCTGCTGCGCCATGCCTGTGCCGCCCATCAACTGGTGAATGAGCACCTGCGTGTGGCGGTACACCTGGCGGTGGTCGCCGCAGGCCAGGATCACCGCGGCCATCGATGCCACGACGCCCTCGCCTACCGTGACCACGGGGCAGTCGAGCGACTGCATGGTGTCGATGAGCGCCAGCCCCGCCGTAACGCTGCCGCCCGGGCTGTTGATGATGAGGGTGATGGGCTCGGTCGCGCTTTGATGTTCCAGCACCAGCATGGACTTAATAAGGCCGTTACAGGTCACATCGTTGACCTCGCCCTCCAGCAGCAGCACACGACTGTTGAGCAGTTCGCTTGCCATATCGACAGCGGCAACACGGCCGTCCTTGGACTTCTTTATGATGCTGGGCTCACGATACATAACGGGCATGGTAATTCCTTTCTAAACGGAATCGGTAAGGAGGCAAAAACTGGACCGCACGGCTTACGACTAACGGAAGCCGTGCGACAAAACATGCAAGATGGGATACACAAAGCTGCAGGAACTAATCCCTCAGCCACTTGGCGGCATTGGGATGGTCGTCGCAAAAGTACTTCTTGGCGCGGAAGGGGCGCATGCCGGTCACCTTGACCAGGCAATCGGTGCGAGGCATAAGCCCAACCTCGCCTGGTGTCATCACGCAACCGCGCACATCTACGGCAGTGCGCTCGGCGCCCACGTACTTGGTGCCCAAAACCGACTCGCCACACAGTTCGCTTATGTAGTTCTGCGTCGCGATGTTGCTGCCGCCACCCATATAGACCAAGCTATCGCAGTTATCGAGGATGGTAAGCGCCGTGGATTTGCCATACACGCCATCGAGCTGGCTCAACGACTGCGCGCACATCAAAAAGCTAATTCCACGGCTGCGCACGGTCGCAATGCTGCGCTCAAAATCGGGGATGCGTCCCACATGGGGGAATTCATCGAGCACAAACTGCACGCGACGCTGCAAATGGCCGCTGGGGCTGGCATCGGCACGGCGCTGGGCAAGGTTAAACAGCTGCTTAAGGGCAACATTCGCAAGCCATGCATTAGCCGAATCGTTGTCGCTCACCTTGAGATCGATCACGCGCTTGCCCTCGTCAATACGATCAAGACGCATCTCGTCATTCTCAAAAACGCGCATGAGCTGGGGCGTCTTAAGCCGCGAGATAGTTGCATTGAGCGTGATCAGAATACTCTTAAGCGTCCTATCTGCCGCACCTCGAAAATCGCGATACTGCTCAACGCCATACAGATCAGCGTTCTTCGCACCAAACTTATCGAGAAACTCCCTGGACTCCACCTCTTCTACAAGATAGTCCAACGGGAATCGTCCCTCACCATCTCCCGTAACCTTGATGAGCGCAGCCAGTTTAAAGACGTTGTTCATCTTAAGGTAGCGGCGCGGGGCATTGGGGTCCTCACCCGGCGTAAGGGTGCCGGCAAGGGTCTCCAGGAGGAACAGGATTCCAACAATCGCTCGAAGCAGCAGGTCGCTCGCGTTATTCCAGAACGGATCATACCTAAGGCTACGGCCGTCAGGATCGACCCCCTCCATGATTGCCGCCACTGTGGTGGGAATATCCTCGACATCCATCACGTAGCGCAGAGGGTCGTATCCGGCCGACTGCTCGGGATTAACAGTATCGAGAACCGTTACCTCGTAGCCGTCCTCTTCAAAGCCTTTCCCCGTACGGCGCAGCAACTCACCCTTGGTGTCTGTGACCACATAACAGCATTCGTGGTGATTGAGCAGGTTGGGCAAAATGAAACTCGCCGTTTTGCCGCTGCCGGTGCCTCCAAAGGCAAAGACATTGTTAGACACACTCGTCTCCCAATGTTTGTCGTCCTCGTAGAACGCCACCGTGGCACCCTTAGCCAGGATCACATCGCGCTGCTCGTCGCCGGACGACAGCGCCTGCATCTCCTCCTTGGTCGCCCACTTCTTGGTTTGGTACTCCGTTTGCTGCGCGGCCTCGTAGCCGTACATCTTAATGACCGACATGGCACGGCCCCTTTCTTGTCGATAGTTCTGCGTGATTGCTAGGAAATACGGTCGACGTCTGCGCCCTCCTTGGGGCTCGTCGCACACGGCAACTTGACCGCACCGTCAATCAGACGCTCCGTTTGCGCCACATAGCTCTCGCGCGCCGCGATTGAGACTGACCCGTCGCGCAGATATGCAAGCAATGCATCAATCATCAGCTTGTCGAGCAGGTCATACTCTTTGGCCTGAGCGAAGTTGAGGGTGTAGCGGTCCTGGAGCTCCCGTACCTTAGTTGCCAAATCGATTTCCATCTTTTCCTCCATGCAATAAAAGTTCTCCCGATTGTCCGAAAGCGCCTCAAACGGGCGTTTGACGCATAGCTCAAAGTTGAAACGCGGGCTGGTATCGAAGACGCGTCTCTGCACCTTGAGATAGCGCTTATAAAACATGACGGCATCGTCCTCGTCCGCCGTAAAACCGCGCGACCCATCGCGATGCACGTGGTCGCAGGGTCTTTTGTAGTCGATGCTTCGCACAAAGCGAGACAGAATATATCCACCTTGTTCGGACGAGTACTTCATACCTGTCGTAACCTGCTCGAACATGCGCACGCCGCTCGACTTAAAGCGCGGATTGCTTCCGTGCTCAAACATGCCAATTAAGATGGCCATGCAGTGCACACAGTTATCGCGCTGGGGAAAGTACAGCGACAGCAAAGCGAGCGCCGCCGCGGCCAAAAGCTCGCGAGCCTCGTGCACATCGTCTCGATACTGCTCGGGCACCAGCCCGGGAATATCGGGTGAATGCTTTTCCAGTACGCCAACAAGCGCCTTAGCGAGGCGTTCAACGTTCTCCTCACCGCAGTACGGATACGGAAACGGCTTCTCTGCCTTCACGTTCTTTTCGCACATGCCACGGAGGTCTTCGTCGAGCGTGTTGAGGAATACCTCATAAATGTTGTCTTCGTTCTTCATGGATGCTTCTTCCTGTCCAGTTGCAAATGTTTGTCGGTAAGTTTGTTCTAAGTTTTAGAATGTTCTGAGGCATAGGTAGTAGTTATTGACCTAACATGCTGCTTCGTAAGTGAAATTGCCCTGCTCGATAGCGCAGTTTGCCTAAAGGCTGTATAGCGGTTGTATCAAGCAGTTAATATTGAGTTGGTTTTGGATTGCTTCGAGGATAGCACAGTGCGCTGTTCTCGTCATTAGAAATTATCAAATTATTCTGCTAATATATAACCCACTAAGAAGAAAGGTCTCTATACATGCGTGAAACAACATCATTGCCACGTCTCACCGCCGCCGCCCTCTCACGCGCGCTTAACCTGGAACAAGGCAGTCGCCTGCTCACTGTCCGTCTGCCTGGCGCTGTGGATGCCGAAGATCTCGCTAAGTGCTTTACCCTAAACGGTAACGGCGTGCCCGATATTTGTGAGCTTGAACCCGGCAAGCAGAATGCAAGCGATGATGATGCAGCGCCGGTGTTTGTCGATGCATCAAACTACTACCGCGCAAATAAGCACGATATCGAAAAAGACAGTGCCGCGCTCATCGATTATTTGGAGCCTGGCTACCTTGATTTTTGCGACTGGGGTCCTTTTATTTGGTGCCTGTATGCTCTCGCCCTTTCGGGCCGCACTCGAGCAGCCGTGGTACTTCCCGCCGATTTACTTGATAAAGCTGAACAAGCACGCACGATTTTGATACGCGAAGGGCTCATCGAGAGCGTCGTTTATTTGCCACTTTCCGAGCCCAGGCCCTACATGACAAGCGCGCTCCTCATACTGTCTTCAGGAAATCGCAGCGTTGCATTTCGCAGCGCAATTGAGCCCGGACCGCGTTTTCAATATGTGACTAAAACATCGTATTACTCTGATATCACCTTTTCTATCTCTCCTGACTGGGCCCGCATTGATACCAATACGCCAAGATCGACGCCAATCGAAACGTCCACTTTTGCCACGCGCGAGCTGCTCCAACACCACGCCGCTCTCTCAAAAGGCAAAATCAGCCTCATCGCCATCACCCGAAACTACAGCGCCACACTCGGTGACTCTTTTACGCGAGTCGCGCCATTCATGCCCCGCGAGAGCACGACATCGAACGACATTGACGCAGTCGAGGTGCGCCGAATCTCATCTCAAGATTTTCAGGACGGCAATCTTCTGCCCGTAGATGCTTCAGATAATCAAAATAGCTCGGATTCTAAATTCGTAAAGGTGGACCCCAGCGTTCTCGATCGTTATGAGCTCCGCGCTGGAGATATCGTCATGCCGCGCATGCTGGGTCGCTACGGCGCGTCCAACCTGCTCGTCGTCAGCTCCGATGACGCTAAGCAGCATCTGGTTGCTTCGCATAACACCACCGTCATTCGCCCGTCATTCCAAACGATGACCGAAGATGAACGCGTAGTGTTTTCGGAGATAATTGTTGGATACCTTACCGAAGGCCACGGGGCGCAGCTGATTCAAGCATTAACTGAAGCAGCCAGCATCCGCGCCATCCGTCCTAGCGACCTGTTTGAGATCGAAGTCCCGCCGGCGCTCGACCCGCGCGCACGCGAGTACAGCGAGTCCATCAATCACTTTGCCGAGGTCGTAAGGACAAAGAAACAAGCCGAGGCCGCTGTCGCCCAAGCCCTGCGCGACCTCGAAGGCGCAAAAAAGGCCGTCACCCAGGTGGTCGACCAGACCTGCGAATAGCGCATAGGCAGTAGAAACGTCTTAAGCCGGCGACAGGAACTAATTCTGCCGCCGGCTTAACTATCTAGCCTATTCCCATCCCGTGGTCTGAGGATTCCATTTGCACACATTCGCCGAATGATTAAAGCACGGTGTATACAACCGATTGACGACCTCTTCTGCCCCAGCAATGTTCCCCGCGAGATCAAGTACCCCCGCCTGCCTCGCCATCTTTACGTACTGTGCAGAACCATTTTGTTTCCACCAGAGAGGCGCCACGAACTCTTCCGGCATTGCCACTTTGCGGGCAGACGCTTCTTTCTCGACCCTCTCGACAAGCGTAGCCCCATCGACGAAGCAAGTTTTCGCGTACACCAAGATGTCGACTATATCCTTGATTCGCGATGAAGCACGGCCCTCATGCATCTCTATCATTGCGAGCAATTTATCTGCAAGGGCACTCTCCACTCGGCATACTCGATAGTCGCAGACTGGGAGCCCCTCGATATTCAGACGATCGATCGGCGCAAGAACCTCAGGCTCAAGTCCCCGCACTTCATCAATTACCAAGTCAATTGAAATTGGCTGTAGCTTCTTGGTTCCCATAAGGGGGGTGAACCACACCTTCGCACCGCACCGATACTCATCTTCTTCTTTGATTTGCTCTGCACGATCAAAGACGAACGAAACGAAATCCTCCAGATCAATCGAAGCAGCCTGCACCAGATCGACAATAGCCTCTTCGAGACTCTCCTCTTGAGCAACCAAGTCAATATCTCTTGTGACACGTGCATCGAGTGTTCGCGCCAGGACGCTTTGACCGCCCTTGAGCACAAAGCTGCCGTCATCTTCTGAAAAAACGCGACATAGGAAGCGATGAAAGTAGAAACCGACGATTGCCCGATTGGTATCCATTGGCGATTCTCTTGCGGCATTCCTAACAGCCATCTCCAATGCGGCAGGCGTTTTGTACTTCACCATGTCCTCCGTTTCGCATTACCCGTTCAGTACCGTCAGCAAAGGCGCCATCAGCTCGCGTCGTTTGGCGGTTTTAGAGTTCTCTTCTACAAGACCTCTCAGCCGCTGTATATCGAGCCCTCGCCCAAGCGCGTCGTTATAGGCATCGATAATTAATGAGGGGTCCTCGCAATCGAGGCAAAGATCGACAAGCGTGCGCTCGGGTTTAGTTACCGGCAGGCCGTCGAGCCAAACGATGTCCTGCTCGGCGATCTCGCGCTTTACAAAAGAAAGGGATTCGTTTCTTGTATTGATACGCGCGGGCGCGGTCATCCTGTAGGGGGACAGGTAGAAATCGCCCATTTGCTGCAGGTTCGCCGCAGTCGTACCGCTCACGGCGATGCCATCCCACTGACGCTTTCTCTCCCACGCGCAAAGGGAGGGATTGGTGAGCTTCCAAAAAGCGTTGAGCTCGTCGGTGTCTCGGCGCTGTGTTCCAGACATCCGGTAGGCGCCGTGGCATATCCGCTCAAGACGCCCCGCACGGCATGAGTGTGCCAGCGCATCTCGAGAGATGTCCATGCGAGCCGCCTGGGCTGTGGTGAACACGCCCTCGCTCTCGGAAAGTTCGCTTATCGCCGTTATGTTGCTAAAGTACTTCATGCTGCAATTGTAGGATATTTTCATACTTTTGCAACGTGATTTTAATTCCGTATGATTGGCACGCCTCGCTTATCTCATTTTTGCCGCCGGTTTATCATCCGCTCACCATCCCCCACCGCCGCGCAAAAACTCATCCAACATTAATCTTGGCTCAAGAATCGCTTAATCTATAACCTGCACTATAGAGTTCGACCAAGGGCGGGGCGGCGCAACGCAAACCGCCGAACGCAACGCTCGCGCCCGAGCAAATTGCCCGGCGTCGCGCCCATCGAACGAAAGGACAGGTCATGGACGACCTCGAAAAAGTTGAAACCATCCGCACCAAGTGCAACGTGAGTTACACCGATGCCAAGGCGGCGCTCGACGCTGCCGACGGCAACGTTTTGGATGCCATCATTTGGCTCGAGTCGCAGGGCAAGACCCAGACCACGTCGGCGCATGCCGCCACCGAGTCCGCGCCAGTCGATGAGCCCTCTGCCGAGATGGTCGCCGCGCAGGTCGCTTACGAAAAGTCGAGCGAAAAGACCGACTTCTCCAAGAAGATGGACAGCGTGTGGGAGTACCTCAAAAAGCTCTTCCGCCTGAGTCTGGACACCAAGTTTATCGCCACGCGCCGCGATGCGATCATCCTCAACATCCCCATCCTGATCCCCATCGTCGCGCTGTTTGCCTGGGGCGCCACGATATGGCTGATGCTGATTGGCCTGTTCTTTGGCATGCGCTACCGCATCGACAGCGACGGCGACGTGCCCGGCAGCATCAACAACCTTATGGATAGCGCTGCTAACGCTGCGGACGACATCAAGCAAAATCTCAACGACGACAAGTAATCGCAGACGGGGGCACGCATGGCACGGATCCTGATCGTAGAGGACGAGGAGAAAATCGCCCGCTTTGTGACGCTCGAGCTGGAGCACGAAGGCTACCAGGTGGAACACGCCGCCGATGGCCGCACTGCCGTGGACCTGGCGCTGGAGCGCGACTACGATCTGATTCTGCTCGACGTACTGTTGCCGCAGCTCAACGGCATGGAGGTCTTGCGACGTGTCCGCAAGCACAAGGATGTGCCGGTGATTATGGTCACCGCGCGCGATGCCGTGATGGACAAGGTGGCCGGGCTCGATGCCGGCGCCGACGATTACCTGACCAAGCCATTTGCGATTGAGGAGCTGTTCGCACGGATCCGCGTGGCACTGAAGCGCTCGGAGGCCGTGCGGGCGGCTTCGGGCGTAGCTGGCGTCGGCGCCGGAGCGGGCATGGCGGGCGTCGCGGGCGAGAAGGCCACCGCGATGCCCCCGGCCAGTGACATGGCCCAGACCCCTGCCTCGCCCTCCCCTGCCACGCTCGCCGTGGGCTCGGTTGTGCTCGACCCCGACCGCCGCGAAGTCACAGTCGCCGGCTCGCCCATCGCGCTCACGGCCCGCGAGTTCGATGTCCTCGCCCTGCTTATGGCGCACGCCGAAACCGTACTCACGCGCGAGCGCATCGCGCACGAGGCGCTGGGCTACGAATACGTGGGCGACACCAACAACGTCGACGTGCACATCGCGCACCTGCGTGCCAAGATCGAAGACGCCGGCGGCGCCCGCATCATCCAAACCGTACGCGGGGTGGGCTATGTCTGCCGTGCGTAACGCCGAGGCCAAGCGCGTCACCTCCATCGCCCGCGCCATCAACTGGAGCTATATGTGGCGCCGCCTGATGAGTTGCGTCTGGCTCGATCTGCTGCTGATGGTGATTGCGGCGGCGATCCTCGTCTATGGATACAACCAGACGCTGCCCGACGGCGCGTTTACCGCAGGATGGATCCCCGGCGCCACCGTTCACGACATGTCGCTGACGCCTGCGCGCGACTGGGACCTGACAACGCTCACCTATACCGTCGAGCTTGCGCGTACCACCAAGACTTTCCCCCTCGCGCAGGACCTCGTCGCGCTATGGCCTCTCTACCTTGTCGTTGTGGGTTGGCAGGTCATCAGCGTGCTCAACATGCTCGGCGGCGCCCGCCGCGTGCGCCGCACCATGGCGCCGCTCAACGACCTTGCCTTGCGCGTGGACGAGCTCGGCCGTATGCAGCTCTCCGGCGGCAAGATGGAAACGCTGGAGCAGGCCATCGAGCGCGCAAGCGTCGACTCGCCGAGCGTCACCACCGGCGACGCCGACCTGGCAAGCATCGAGGTCGCACTCAACCGCCTGCTGCGCCAGATGCAAGAGGCCAAGCTGCAGCAGATGCGCTTTGTCAACGATGCGAGCCACGAGCTGCGCACGCCCATCGCGGTGATTCAGGGCTACGTGAACATGCTCGACCGCTGGGGTAAAAACGACCCGGACGTACTGGCAGAGTCCATCGCCTCGCTCAAGGCCGAAAGCGAGCACATGCAGGAGCTCGTGGAGCAGCTGCTGTTTTTGGCGCGCGGCGATGCCGGACGCACGGCCCTGCGGCATGCGAATACCAACCTGGCCGCACTGGTCGGCGAGGTATGCGAGGAGTCGCAGATGATCGATGCCGAGCACACGTATCGGCTGGCTTTTGACGCCTTGCTAGCCAGCGACCCGCGCTGCGACGCGCCCGTCGACGTGGCGCTCGTGAAGCAGGCTCTGCGCGTGATCGTGCAAAACGCCGCCAAGTACTCGGATGCGGGAACGACCGTCACATTTGGCATAACGCCCAATGCGGGCTTGGGCACGATCGACATAAGTGTTGAGGACGAGGGCATCGGCATGAACCAGGAATCCGCAGCTCACGCGTTTGAACGGTTCTACCGCGCCGACAATGCACGCGATGCCGGCGCACAGGGCTCGGGTCTGGGGCTTGCCATTGCCAAGTGGATCGTCGACAGCCATGGCGGTGTCATCGGTGTGACCTCGGTCGAAGGGGTCGGCAGCCGCTTTACGATTCGCCTGCCACGGTAGGGATGCCCCCTCGTGGATCGAGGTCTAATACTTTTCCCGAGAAGTGAACGACCATATTCGGACCCCCGAAGCATCCGCATTTTTCGGCCGCAAAATCGCAGGATTCCAGCATCGAAACTGCAGGAAACGATGCCCTTAAAGTGTCGATGCTTCGGGGGGGCTGATTTGTCTCGTTCACTTCTCGGAAAAGTATTAGACTTCGGTTTTTTGACCGTTGCAAAAGTCGATCCCTCGGCATAAATAAAGGGATAAGGCCATACGGCCCTATCCCTTTTTGCTAACTAAAGCAGCTCGTGCGCTACTCGCGGCACAGGTGCACGGCGAAGCCGGCGAACTCGCGCTTAAAGTACACGAGCTTGGTGCTACCGTCGGGCAGCAGCGCGCGCGACTCCTCGTTGACCTCGAGCCCGCGCTCGGCAAACCACTTCTCGGCCGCATCGATGTCGTTGACGGCAAAGCCAATGTGGCCCTTGGTGCCACGACCGTTCTGCTTCATAACCTCGACCAGCGAATCGTTAAAGTACGAAACCGGGGTCTCGATAACGGGCAGGCCCATCATCGTCGAGAACAGCTCCGCGATCTCCAAGGCGTCTGCCGGGTCGGCGGCGTTAATGCCCACATGGGCAACGCGCATACCAAAGAGCTCTACCGGATTGGCGTTCTGCTCACTCATGCAGGCAGCGCCTACTGAGCCATGACGTCAAGAACGGCCTTCTCGGCGGCAACGCGGTTCATGCCGGTCATGAAGGGCACGCCGCTCACGTACGGGCAGGTGAGGCCCTCGGGGGCAACGGTGGTGGCGATCAGCAGGTCGGCGCCCTCGTCGCAAGCGTCCTTGGCCTCGGAGATGGCGCACTGCACGATCTCATACTTGTCGGCGTAACCGTTGGCGTCGAGCAGGGTGGCGACCTTCTGGGCAACGAGCGTGGAAGTAGCAGCGCCAGCACCGCAAGCCAAAACGATTTTCTTCATAGGTAATGTCTCCCTTCATGGTTTACTTTAGGTAAGTGTACCGCAGCGAGCGATAGCACTCGGCCTCGATGAGCTTTTATGCCAGTTTGCTTGCGCGCTGCGTATAATACATCCAGTACGTGTTGTCATACCGCTCGCTTTATGAGCGACTAAGGACCCTAATATGCCCGATTCCCGCACACTCTGGACCGCCGTCGTTATCATCTGTATCGCCGTGTCGGTGTTCTTTAGCATCAAAAAACGCACCACGTTTAAGCGCCTGCAGCAGTTGATGGCTGCCAAACAGTGGGACGAGTTCGATCGTTTGCTCGACGGCAAACTCACCAGCATGCTGTACCCGCGCTACAACCGCGACTACCTGCGCCTGAACTCCTATCTGTTGCGCGAGGACCACGAACACGCCAACGAGATGTTCGACCTGCTGCTGGGACTCAACCTGCCCAAGATGCAGCGCGTCGACCTGGTGATCAAAGCCTTTAACTACTACGTTGGCCAGGAGGACCGCAAAAAGTCCAAGGAGTTGCTGCACGAGATCAAGGGCTTTGAGGGCGGTCAGGCCGAGGCAGTCGCACACGAATGCCAGCTGATGTACGACACGATGATCCTCAAGCGCCACAACGACATTCCCGAGCTGGAGCGCATGCTCGAAGAGGCCGGTGACGACAAGGTCAAGAGCTGCCGCCTGGAATACCTGCTGGCCCTGCAGTACAAGAACAAGGGCGACGAGGCCAAGTTTGCCGAGTACTTGGAAAAGTCGGGCCAGCACTCGATGGCTGTCAACGCGTAACGGGCGGCTTGTGCTAGACTTCTAGTCTCACGGGGGCGTGGCGGAATTGGCATACGCAGGAGACTTAAAATCTCTCGCCGCAAGGATTGTGGGTTCGAGTCCCACCGCCCCTACCATTGGCTTTTACGGGCCCGTATCTCCCAGGGATGCGGGCCCGTTTCTTTTGCACGCCGGTGGGGCTCGAACCCGCGAGGGGGCGAGCGTTAAGCAAACGCGGAGCGTTTGTAGCGAGCCGGCGAGGGCGCCGGCAGGCGACCGAGGCCGGTGCGTATTTGCTGCGCAAATTCGCAGACGTCCCACCGCCCCTACCACGCATTGTTTACGAGCCCGTGTCCCCCGGAGACGCGGGCTCGTTTCTTGTGGATGCCGACACGGATGATAAGTTGCGGTGGAATAGTTCCTGTTTGGGGGTGCGGACAGAAAGTTGGACCGCGGGGCGGTCCGGACTGGAGGTTC
>CAUHCN010000028.1 GCA_959604825.1 uncultured Collinsella sp.
ATCCAAGGGTTATACCCTAAGAGCAAACCACCCCTTTTAGGGGTGGTTTTGATTTGATCCCTTGGGGACGGAGGAAAACGGATCATTTTTTGGGTTACGGGCGGCGCGGTCGGCACTAGTCTCCGGATGCCTGGTTGCGGCCGGTGGCGTAGTCGATCTGCACGTGCGGCTGCAGGTTGTAGCAGTACACGTGGAAGCACAGGGTTTTGCCGTGGTCCTCGATCGATTGTGCTTCCAGACGAATGCCACGACAGACGAGCTCCTCCTCGTTGTACATAGGCGTGACGCGATAGAGCACGTGGTTGCCCGTGTCGCGGACGTAGTCGAGGATCTGCTCTTCAAACGGCAGCATGCCCGTCTCGTTGAGATAGCGCGTGCCGGTGAGGAGATTTTTGCGGTTGGCGTTTTCGCCGCAGAGTGACCAGGCGATGAGGTGGCAGCGGTTGTAGAGGCTCTGGCCTGGAATAAAGTCGTAGCGCTGCTGGTGCCAACCGGCAGGATGGATACGCGAGATATCGCCGCGCTTGCCCTGACCGAGCGATTCGGGGCCCACGCAGGCGAGCGCCTTGCGAGTGCGGCCCAGGCTGTCGAGCTTGGAGAATTTCTTAAAGCAGCCCTCTTCGGTGGCACGATCGTATTCATCGAGTGTGAATGACGGCGTGCCGAGCGGGTGCGTGCTGTCGGCGCGAAGGGCAACGTAGGGGTTGCCGGCGTAGTCGGGAATGCTGCTGAGATAAACACCGCGGGCGCGGTTGAGGTCGGGGTTTTCCACCTCGTCGATGGGGGCGGCGGCGCTGTCTGTGGAAGCGTCGTCGCCGGTGTCGGTTGCGACGGAATCGGAGCCATTGCCGGAGTCCTCGGAGCTCGCTGTTCCCGATTCGAGCCGGGCGACCAAGTCCGCTTCGTCGTCGGTACGGCTGGGACTCTCGTTTTGCTTCTCGGCCAGAGCCGCTGCCTGCTCATCGCTTTGCGGTGATAACAGCTTGGGCGCTCCGTCGAGCGACCCTGTGAACAGCGCAAACCCCAGCACCACGGCGGTGCCGATGGAAAGTGCTTGCTTGTAGGCGGACTTGCGCAACATGGGGGCTCCTGGATGGACGGTTGGGAATCTACTAGTCTAGCAGGAGCCGGCAGAGGCCGTTCTGTCGAACAAATACTTAAGATTTGGGACAAACGCCACTGGTTCATTTGCTTCATATTTGACGTATGGCTAGATCGAGGTGGAGTCGAGCCAGTTGAGCTTGCACTCGAGAATGCGCTGCTCGCCGGGTTGGCTGCTGCCATCAAGCAAGGCGAGCAGCATCTCGGCCGCCTCCCTGCCTTCCTGGTCGACGGGCTCGATGATCGTGGAGACGGTCGGCGTGGTGAGGTTGGTCCAGTCTTCGCAGTTGAGTCCCAAAAGACCTATTTGCTGCGGAAGTAGATGGGCCATGGGTTGGAGGGCCTTGTAGACACGGGGAAGCGCCCATTGGTTTTGTACGAAGATGAGCGTGCGCTTGGCGGGGTTGAACTTGTATTTAAAGTATTCGGTAAGCTCGTTGATTGACGGCTTGTTGTGATCGATGGGGATGGCTTTGTAGAGCTGCCCATTCGCGGCCAATGCCTCGGCATATCCCTGAAAACGTTCCATGCGAGTGCGCATTTCGGTCATGTTGGCGGCGATGGAAAAGAAGTCTTCGTAGCCGGCGTCGAGAAGCGCCTGCGTGGCATTGTACACGCCGTCGTAGAGGTTGGTTTTGATCCAGCTGGTGCCTGGGCTGTAGATGGCCGCGTCAAAAAAGACGACGGGCTTGCCGGCGCGCTTGATGCGGTCGTGGACTGCCTTGAAATTTGCCGTGGGCTGGATGATAAAACCATCGACGCCCAGTGAGAGCATTTTGTCGACATACATGAGCTCGGTCTCGGGGTTAAAGTTGCTCGTGCAAACGACCGTCTGGTAGCCCGCGGGGAGCATGACCTGCTCCATGCCGTTGAGGACGAGGCCCGCCCATTTGTTGGTGTTATCCAAGATGATGATGGCGATGACGTGGGTCTGCTTGCCGGTGAGCGTTTGCGCTTGGGCGTTGGGAACGTATCCGAGTTCCTTGATGACGCGCGCAATCTTTGCCTGCGTCTTCTCGCTAAGCTTTTCTCGTTTGTCGTTGAGGTAATACGAGACGCTTGCCGTCGAGGTTCCCGCCTCTCGCGCGACGTCTGCGATCGTAACGCGCTGTTTTGCCACAGCGACTCCTTCCGACAGATGAGCATTTTCCAACATGATGACTTTGAGTCTTGGTGAGGGATGCGCTTTGGTGAGCGACTTTTTCCTTTCATATGAGTATGCAACAAATGCGGTATATGGGTGGGGTCGAAATTTGTGACCGGCATGCGCATCTGCCGTCTACCGAGAAAATCAAATACTTCTTGACTTTTGAAATCGATGGTAAAATCGCAGGATTCATTTTTGGTTAAACGCATAACTAAATAGCGTAACCAACGCTCTGACCTGCGCGTTTACCGAAATAAACTGGCATTAAGAAAAACGAGCACCTATATTGGTCTTGTCGAAAAGACAGCAAGTCCAAACGGCAGGGGATGCTCCGGAGGCCTCCGCAAACGGTGTCTTGCGCACGCAACTCTATGAAAAGAGGGAAGCAATGAAGATCGTAGGCGTTGCCGCCTGTACCGTGGGTATCGCCCACACGTATATGGCCCAGAAGGCGATTCAGGATGAATGCGCCGCTCGTGGCATCGAGTGCAAAGTCGAGGCTCAGGGTGGTCTGGGTATCGAGAATGAGCTCACGCAGGAAGACGTTGATTGCGCCGACCTGGTGCTCGAGTCCGTCGACGTGGGTGTCGAGAACGAGGACCGTTTTGAGCAGAAGATGGCCGAGGGCAAGTTCCTCAAGGTCGGCACCTCGGATGTAATCGCCGATCCGGTAAAGATTATCGACCAGGCTGTCGAGATCATCAAGGCGACGGGCGGTGCCGTTGACGCGTCCAAGGCCGAGGCCAAGGCAGAGAAGAAGGCCGTCTCCGCTGCCCCGCAGGCCCCGACACCGGCGTCCAAGCAGTCCATCTTTGCCGACCCTGGCAAGACGCTGCTCAATGCATTCAATACCGGCGTTTCCTATTTTATCCCCATCGTCGTTATCGGTGGCGTGTTCCTCGCCTTCTCGTTGGCATCCGGTACTGCCGGTGCTAGCGGC
Organism: uncultured Collinsella sp.; assembly: GCA_959604825.1. Taxonomy (GTDB): domain Bacteria; phylum Actinomycetota; class Coriobacteriia; order Coriobacteriales; family Coriobacteriaceae; genus Collinsella. The sequence continues at coordinate 3,189 of CAUHCN010000028.1, forward strand.
ATGGAGGTCACCAACCCGTTGATGGTGAGCCTTAACACTATCGGCATGGCCGGCATCTCTATGATGATTCCGGTGCTTGCGGCATACATCGCCTACTCGATGGCCGGTAAGCCCGCACTTGCCCCCGGCTTCGTCCTGGGCTACTTGGTTAACAACGCCGTCGTCACCCCGAGCGGCAACAGCGTTTCGACCGGCTTCTTGGGCGCCATGATCATGGCTGTCATCTGCGGTTACTTTGTCCGCTGGATGAAGACCTGGAAGGTCAACAACACCATCCAGACCATCATGCCCATTCTGATCATCCCGATTCTGACCTCGCTCGTCCTGGGCATGGCTTACATCTACATCCTGGCCACGCCGCTTGGCTTTGTGATGGATTGGCTCACCAGCGTGCTCGGCAGCCTGCAGGGCGGCTCCGCCGTCGTCCTGGGCCTGGTCATTGGCGTTATGACCGCTTTCGATATGGGTGGCCCCATCAACAAGACCGCTTCGACCTTTACCATGGCCATCATGGCCTCCGGCATCTACGGCCCCAACGGTATGTTCCGCGTCGCCGTCGCCATTCCCCCGATTGCTTGCGGCCTCGCTGCGCTCATCGCCAAGAACAAGTTCGATGACGCTGACCGTCAGATGGGCATCTCTGCGCTGTTCATGGGCTGCATCGGTATTACCGAGGGCGCTATTCCCTTCGCGGTCAAGGATCTTGGCCACACCCTGCCCGGCATTTGCATCGGCTCTGCCGTGGGCGCGGCGCTTGCCGCCTTCCAGGGCATCGACTGCTATGTTCCGCATGGTGGCTTTATTGTCGCCCTGGCCACCAACAACGTCGCGCTGTTCTGCCTGGACATCGTGATTGGCTCCTTGGTCGCCGCTGCAATTCTGATTGCCATGAAGCCCACGCTCGATAAGCAGGCCAAGTAAACCTTTAAGGACTCCGGTTGTGCGGAGGGATGGATTTGACTCCGCACAACCGCCCCTACACAACAAAATCCATCCGCACTGATAGGGCCCACATCTGGGTCCCAGGGAACTTTTGTCAAAAATCCTCTGGAGAAGGAGAACAAAATGTCCAACCTCACCATCCGCCAGGCCGTTCAGGGCATGCTCAAGCTGCAGGACAGCGGCGATCACGCAACCATGGTCGGCATTGGCCCCATGAGCCCCAACCTGATTCAGGCCGTGTTCGAGCTTGCCAAGGACGAGGATTTCCCGCCCATGTTTATCGCTAGCCGCAACCAGGTCGATATGGACGAGATGGGCGCCGGCTACGTCAACGGTTGGGACCAGACGCGCTTTGCCGCCGACATTAAGAAGGTTGCCGACGAGGTGGGCTATACCGGTCCGTACTACCTGTGCCGCGATCACGGCGGTCCGTGGCAGCGCGACGAGGAGCGTAACGCCCACCTGCCCGAGGACGAGGCCATGGAGCTCGCCCGCAAGTCCTTTGTCGCCGACATGGAGGCAGGCTTTGACCTGCTGATGGTCGACCCCACCAAGGACCCCTATCAGATCGGCAAGGTTATTCCGCTCGACGTGGTGCTTCGCCGCACGATCGATCTTATCGACTATCTTGAGCAGTACCGTCGCGAGCATAACCTGCCCGAGGTTGCCTATGAGGTCGGTACCGAGGAGACCAATGGCGGCCTGACCTCCACCGACAAGTATGAGGAGTTCATTTCTCAGCTGCAGCCCGAGCTCGAGAAGCGCGGCTGCCCCATGCCCACCTTTATCGTCGGCCAGACCGGTACGCTCACCCGTTGGACCGAGCAGGTCGGTCATTACAACTTTAAGAATGCCCGCGAGCTCGCCGACATGGCCAAGCGCTACGGCGTGGGCCTGAAGGAGCACAACGCCGACTACCTGGACGACGCGACGCTGCTCGAGCACATCCCGGCACACGTGACCGCTTCCAATGTCGCCCCTCAGTACGGCACCGAGGAGACCCGCGCTTACCTCAAGCTCTGCGCTACCGAGCAGATTCTGGTCGACAACGGCCTGTGCGACGATCCCTCCGATCTGTATCACACGCTGCTGGTCAAGGCCATCAAGACCGAGCGCTGGCGCAAGTGGATGACCGGCGACGATGTCAACCTGCAGGTTGACGACATTCTGGCCGACGACGAGCTCAGCCTGAAGATTCTGGATGTCTCCGGCCACTACGCGTTCAACGATCCCGAGGTCAAGGAGCAGGTCGAGAAGCTCTATCGCAACCTCGCTGCCCAGGACATTGACGGCAAGCGCTTTGTGATCGAGCACATCAAGCGCCCGATCAAGCAGTACGTCGTCGGTCTTAACCTCAAGGGCGTCACGAGCCGCATCGAGAAGGCTCTCTAAGTAGCTTTTCCTACACGACGCCGGGCCCGGGGCATGTCCCAGCTGCAGGCCCGGCACATAGGACAAAGGGACATCCCCTTTGTCCTATTTTTTGAGTTTTGGATTCCTTAGAAGGAGTTTGCACTATGAAGTTCTTTATCGATACCGCCAACCTTGACGAGATCGCCGAGGCCAAGAGCTGGGGCTGCCTTGCCGGCGTCACCACCAACCCGTCCCTGTACGCCAAGACCGGCGGCAAGCTTGCAGACTTTGAGCCCCACATGCTCAAGATCGCCGAGCTTTGCGAGGGACTGCCCGTGTCCGCCGAGTCCACCGCGACTACTGCCGAGGGCATGATCGAGGAGGGCAAGCGTCTTGCCGCCCTGGCTCCCAACATCGTGGTTAAGCTTCCCGTGTGTGAGGCCGGCCTCGCCGCCTGCCGCGCCCTGGCCGATGCAGGCGTGCGCGTCAACATGACGCTTGTTTTCTCGCCGACCCAGGCCCTCATGGCCGCCAACGCCGGTGCCCGCTACATCAGCCCGTTCGTCGGCCGCTTTGACGACATCGCCGAGGACGGTATTTCGCAGCTCGACAACGTTGTGACCTGCATTAAGAACTATGACTGGACTGGCAAGAACGTCGACGACACCGTCGAGATCATCACCGCATCCGTCCGCACGCCCAATCACGTGACCCAGGCGGCGCTGCTCGGTGCCGATATTGCGACCGTCCCCATGGCTGCTCTTAAGAAATGCCTGCATCACCCGCTGACCGACCAGGGCCTTGCCTCGTTCGAGGCCGACTGGAAAAAGGTCGTCGAGGCACAGTAACGATGGTTCTGCCGGCCCAGCATTTGTTATGCCGGGCCGGCGTGCTCAAGAGAGGAAACTCCATGACCGATCAGGAACTGGCCAAGATTGCCAATGAGGTTCGCCGCGGTATTGTCACGGGTGTCCACGCTGCCAAGTCGGGGCATCCGGGCGGATCGCTTGGCGCCGCCGACATTATGACCTACCTCTACTTTGAGGAAATGGATGTCGACCCGGCGAATCCGAGCCGCGCCGAGCGCGATCGCTTTGTGCTCTCCAAGGGACATTGCGCTCCGGCACTCTATGCCGTGCTCGCCGAACGCGGGTTCTTTCCCAAGGAGGAGCTCGAGACGCTCCGTCATATCGGCAGCCGCCTGCAGGGCCATCCCAATATGAATGACACTCCGGGCGTCGACATGTCTACCGGATCGCTCGGTCAGGGTATCTCCGCCGCGGTTGGAATGGCGCTCGCCGCAAAGCACTGGGGTGACAGCAACCGCGTCTACACGCTATTGGGCGACGGCGAGTGCGAGGAGGGCCAGGTGTGGGAGGCGGCCATGTTCGCCGGCAACCACGACTTGGATAACCTCGTCGCTATCATCGATCACAATGGCCTGCAAATTGACGGCAGTATCGACGAAGTTAACTCGGCTATGCCGCTTGCCGACAAGTTCCGCGCCTTTAAGTGGCATGTGATCGAGCTTGCCGACGGTAACGACATGGCGCAGATTGCCGCCGCCTTTGCCGAGGCCCGCAAAGTGAGCGACTCGCCCGTGGCCATTATCGCCGAGACGGTGAAGGGCAAGGGCGTCTCCTTTATGGAAAACCAGGTTGGCTGGCACGGCAAGGCACCCAACGATGAACAGTTTGAGCAGGCCATGGCCGAGCTCGCAGCAGCAGGGGAGGAGCTCTAATGGCAGACGTCAAGAAAGTCGCCACGCGCGTTAGCTATGGCGAGGCACTTGTCGAGCTGGGCAATGAGCGCGATGACTTTGTGGTTCTCGATGCCGACCTGGCCGCCGCCACGCAGACCGGCAAGTTTAAGGCTGCGCACCCTGAGCGCTTCTACGATGCCGGCATTGCCGAGAGCAACTTGATGGGGCTTGCCGCCGGCATTGCGACCACGGGTCACGTCGCCTTTGCGAGCACCTTTGCCATGTTCGCTGCCGGCCGCGCGTACGAGCAAGTGCGTAATTCCATCGGCTATCCGCATCTCAACGTCAAAATCGGTGCCACGCATGCGGGCATCTCGGTCGGTGAAGACGGCGCCACGCATCAATGCTGCGAGGACATCGCGCTCATGCGCACGATCCCGGGTATGACGGTGATCGTTCCCGCCGATGACATCGAGGCTCGCGCTTGCGTGCGCGCCGCCTATGAGTTTGAGGGACCGGTCTACATGCGCTTCGGCCGCCTGGCAACACCGGTCATCAACGACCGCGAGGACTATGAGTTCAAGATTGGTCGCGGCGTGGTCGTGCGCGAGGGGTCCGATGTGACCATCGTCGCCTGCGGCCTGATGGTCGCCGAGGCGCTTGAGGCTGCCGAGGCGCTCGCTGCCGATGGCATTGACGCCGAGGTCATCAACATGCACACGATCAAGCCGCTTGATGAGCGTCTGGTGGTTGCCAGCGCCAAGAAGACCGGCCGTGTGGTCACCGCAGAGGAGCATTCGATTGTCGGCGGTCTTGGCGAGGCCGTTGCCTCGGTGCTCACAGAGCAGCACCCGGTGTCCATGCGCCGCGTCGGCGTGCGCGATGTGTACGGCGAGTCCGGTCCTGCGGTCGACTTGCTGCATAAGTACGGTTTGGACGCCGACGGCATCGAAGCCGCGGTCAGGTCCGTGTTGTAGGGAGGGCTTTCCATGGGATTTGTATCTGCCAACCAAGTGACGATTGGCCACGCCGCCGCCTCGCGCGAGGACGCGTTGCATTATCTGTCTGAGCAGGCTGTTGAGCTCGGTTTTGCCGATGACGCATCTGCCGTAGAGGCGGCTTTTATTGCTCGCGAAAACGAGGCCGAGACTGGCCTTGTCGCCGGGTTTGCTGTTCCGCATGCCAAGAGCGACGCGATCCATACGCCGGGCGTTGCCGTGCTCAAGCTGGCCGAGCCCGTCGAGTGGCCGAGCTTTGACGGCGTGCCCGTCGATGTCGCGCTTGCGCTGTACGTGCCCGCCGGCGAAGCTGGAACCACGCATCTACGCCTGCTTTCAAAGGCTGCCGTGATGCTGATGGACGCCGGCTTCCGCGACAAGGTGCGCGCGAGCACCGATCCCGTCGAGATCGCGGAGCTTATTAACGCCGGGCTCGAGGGTTAGGTGTAACCCGCCCGCTCAATCAATTGATCCTTCTCCAAGGAAAAGGGCCGCGACGCCATATAAGCGTCGCGGCCCTGTTTGCGTTTCCCCAGATAAAACCTGCCAAAATAAACCTGTCCCCTTTTAGAAGGTCGGCAACAATTTATGTGGTTCAGGTTGAGCTTGCGCAGCGCCGAGCGGTTACGCCGTTTGTAAAACGGCGTAACTTAAAGATTCATATTGCCGTGGATGTAGGGGGCGACCTCGGGGGAGATGTGGGCGCAGCCCAGCTCGCGCAGCGCGGACTCGATGTCGGCGGGCAACGGGGTCTTGCCCTCGCCGTCGACGGCAGCACTGCCGAGGGCGGCAATCTTAGTGACATCTGTGGGAGCGGCCTCGATATGCATGCAGCCGCCGACCAAGCGCGCGCGTACCTGCGCCAGACCAAGATCGTGCAGGTAATCCTCGCAGGCGCGGATTAGATCGATCTTCTCGCGCGTAAGCTCCTCGCCTGTGGGGACGCGCGTGGCAAGACAGGCTCCCGCCGGCAGGTTCCAAACGGGGTAGCCCCATGCGCGCAACAGCTTGCGCTCTTCGTCCTTGGTAAAGCCGACCTCCATAAGCGGCGAGCGTACGCCGAGCTCTTCTGCCGCGCGCATGCCGGGGCGGTAGTCACCGCGATCGCTTGCATTGCTGCCATCGATGACGGTGGGGAAGCCGAGCGACTTGGCGTGGTTGACGATAGCGGTAAAGCCGGCGTGCTTGCAGTGGTAGCAGCGATTGGCATCGTTGCAGGCTACTTGGGGGAGCTGCAGCTGATCGACTGAAAGGTTGAGCACAGGGAGCTTAAAATGCGGCCCTTCTTCGGCTTGCCCGTCAACGGAACGCTCAAACGAAGCCTGCTCGGGCGTGCCGATGAGCGGCGTGGTGAGGTGGACGAGAAGCGTGTCGGCAGGCATGATACGGGCGCAGACCGCGGCCAAAAAGCTGCTGTCGACGCCGCCGGAAATGCCGATGGCGACGCGTCCATATGCCAAAAGCAGCTGCTCGAGCGCTGCGAGTTTGTCCTGAAGCTCCTCTGCAGGTGCGGTGGTGTCTGAAAACATGAAACGATCCTTGCTATTGAGTACTCGGTCGAAAACTATAATCCTACCGGGCTGCTTGTCATAAGATTTCTACCTATGTAACGAAAGTGCAATATGCTATATACGTTATATACAAATTTGTAAAGTGCGGTAGAGTGACAGTAACGCAATCCGGTGAGGAGACCGATATGATCAAGGCTGTTATTTTTGACATGGACGGAACACTGGTCGATACCGAGCGTCTGGGCATTAAGGCATGGAAAGCGCCCGCCGCTGAGCTGGGCATCGCGATTGATGACGCGCTGATTCATCAGTTTATCGGTCGTACACTGCCCGATGTCATGGACATCCTTGAGGCGCATTGCGGCAGCAGAGAAACCGCCGAGGCGCTCTATCATCGCCACAAGGAGATTCGCGACGAGATGGTCAAGACCGATCTGGAGCTTAAGGCCGGCGCTGCCGAGTGCATAGACGAGCTGCTGGCTGCGGGCTATCACGTGGGCCTTGCAACGTCGTCGCGCCTCGTTACGGCCGAGCGCAACCTTAAGATGGTCGGCCTCTTTGACAAGTTTGAGACGGTGACTTGCGGCGAGGACGTCGTGCACGGCAAGCCCGATCCCGAGATGTATCTGCTTGCCTGCGAGCGCGCGGGCTTTGCCCCCGAGGAATGTGCCGTGGTCGAGGATTCGCGCAACGGCTGCGTCTCGGGCATCACGGCCGGCTGCCATGTCTTTGCTGTTCCCGATATCGTGCCGCTGCCGCAGGACGTGGTGGATGGCTGCGAGGCCGTGCTCGATACGTTGTTCGACCTGACAGCGGCGGTCAAGGCCGTGCGCTAAAGGTAGGCGCCGAGGTTGATAGCGGTGGCTTCGGTGTGACTGCTTGCCTGGGTGCTGGCGCGCTCCAGTAAAAACGGGCGTACGAGCTCTTGGCGGTTGATGTCCTCGACGGCCGTGACCGCGGTGACGATGCGTGCGGCGGAACCGATACGGGCGTGCTTGGTCTTCACCGGGGCTTTGTTTTCGATTTGCTCCATGAGCAATTGAATGCCCTTGCGGCCAATCTCGTAGCCTGGGGGTGCCACCGTGGTGAGTGGGACCGACCCGCTCCAGGCGAGCGGGTTGCCGTCGCAGCCAGCCACGCGAACCTGCTCGGGGACGGAGATGCCTTTGTCGACCAGCGCCGAGATGACGCCCGAGGCCAGTACGTCGGTCAGGCCGATGACAAAATCGGGGCGCTCGTCGCCGGAGCGCTCGGCAATCTGGGCGCCGATGCTGTAACCGTCGGCAGCGGTATTCCATTCGCCGGCGTCGATGACTTCGATCTTGATATCGGGGTGCAGGGCAAGGGCCTTGTGAATGCCAAGCACACGTAGTGTGAGCTGCATAAATGCCGCTCTGCCCACAACGGTGATATGGCGTGCGCCACGGGCAACGGCGAGCTCGGCGATAATGCGCCCCTGCGCCTCGTTGTCGGCGGCTACGTAATAACCGGGTTCGGAACAGTGGATGTCCAGATAGACGATCGGCACGGGCATCTTGGTCGTGGCGGGGTGCCAGTCGGGAGACGCCATGGGCTGAACCATGACGCCGGACATCTGCGTGCCCATAAAATAGCGCAGGTAATGGTCCTGGAGAATATCGTCGTTATCGGCGTTGGCGATGAGCAGGTCGTAGCCGTGCTTGCGGGCCTCGTTGTGGGCACCGCTGGCAATTTGGAGCGAAAAGCCGTGGTCGAGGCGGGGGAGGACTAGGCCAAAGGACTTGGTGGTGCCGCCGGCCAGCTGGCGAGCGCTTTGGTTGGGCAGGTAACCCAAGTGATTGATGGTCTCGTTGATTAGCTTGAGGGTCTCGGGGCGCAGCTTTTCGGGATGGTTGAGCGCGTTGGAAACCGTGCCCAGCGAGACTCCCGCCTCGCGCGCGACATCGCTGATTTTTACCTTTGCCATAGCGGCCCCTTTGATGCGTTTCAAGTACAAGCCAGATTGTAGCATCGCCCGCCCCCAGGGTGTCAAAACCTGCCAATTAGGGACAGGTTTATTTTGGTAGGTTTTATCTGGGCAAACGCTGGAGCCCAAACCACCACAAAGGTGCCTGTCCCCATCGTGGTGGTTTGGGCATGTGTGCATCGAGTGGTATCTAAGTTGAGATACCACTTCTGGTATATCAGCTTGCGCTTGCGTGAGTACAATACTCGAACGTTATACGTCTCAGCGCCCCCTGTGCGTGGACGTCTTGCAGTCACGCGAACGAAGGGATTTATCCTATGTGCGGAATTGTCGGCTACACCGGCTCTGATATTGCAAAGAACATCCTGGTCACGGGCCTTAAGCGTATGGAATATCGCGGCTATGACTCCTCGGGCGTCGCGCTCGAGGTGGGCGAGGGCGCTGCGGCTCACCTCGACGTCATTCGCCGCGTGGGCAAGGTCGCGGGCCTGGAGAGTGAGCTTTCCAACATTGACAGCGACGCTATCTGCGGCATCGGCCACACCCGCTGGGCTACCCACGGCAAGCCTTCCGTCGTCAACGCCCATCCCCACACCAGCTGCGACGGTCGAATCGCCATCGTCCACAACGGCATCATTGAGAACTTCGCCGAGCTGCGCGAGGAGCTGGAGGGCCGCGGCCATCACTTTAAGAGCGAGACCGATACCGAGGTCTTCGCGCATCTGATCGAAGAGGCCTATGCCGAGACGCACGACCTGATGGCCTCCGTGCGCGAGGCCTGCACCCACGTGGTAGGCGCCTATGGCTTGGCCGCCGTGTGCGCCGACGAGCCCGGCGTGATCACCGTGGCTCGCAAGGATTCCCCGATCGTGGTCGGCATGGGCGAGACCGGCTCCTACGTTGCCTCCGACGTGATCGCGCTTATCGATGCCACCCGCGATGTCGTGGTGCTCGAAGACGGTCAGTTTGCCAAGCTCACGCCCGCGGGCGTCGAGTATACCGACGAGGCCGGCAACGTGATCGAGCCCAAGATCACCCATATCGACTGGGACCTGGACATGGCCGAAAAGGGCGGTTATCCCGACTTTATGCTCAAGGAGATTCACGAGCAGCCTCGCGTCGTGCGCGACACGCTGGTGGGTCGCATGACCCCTGCCGGCGAGCTCGACATCGACGAGCTGGGCCTTTCGCTCGAGGAGCTCAACGACATCGACCGTGTCTACGTGATCGCCTGCGGCACCAGCTATCACGCTGGTCTCATTGCTAAGAATCTCATTGAGGGCTGGGCTCGCATCCCCACCGAGGTTGAGGCGGCCAGCGAGTTCCGCTACCGCAATCCCATCATTACGCCGACGACGCTCGTCGTTGCCGTGTCCCAGTCGGGCGAGACGGCCGATACCCTCGCCGCCATTCGCGACGCGCGCATCAAGGGCGCCAAGGTCTTTGGCATCACCAACGTGGTGGGTAGCCCCGTGGCGCGCGAGAGCGACGGCGTCATCTACACCAAGGCCAACAAGGAGATCGCGGTCGCCTCGACCAAGAGCTTCATCGGTCAGGTTGTGAGCCTGACGCTTTTGGCTCTGCTGCTGGCGCAGGTCAAGTACCGTCTGACCACCAAGCAGACGCGCATGATGTTCCGCGAGCTTTCCGATACGGCCGAGCAGATCCAGTGGATTTTGGACACGCAGACCGAGGCCGTGCACGAGGCCGCCCTGCTGTGCAAGGACGCGCAGTCGGCACTGTTTGTGGGCCGCGGTATGGGCGCTGCCATCTCCTACGAGGGCGCGCTCAAGCTCAAGGAGGTTAGCTACCTGCACGCCGAGGCATATGCCGCCGGCGAGATGAAGCACGGCCCCATCGCACTGATCGATCCGGGCTTCCCCGTCATCGCCGTGGCCACCAAGAGCGCCACCTACGACAAGACCGTGTCGAACCTTATGGAGTGCAAGGCGCGCGGTGCCAAGGTTATCGTCGTTGCCACCGAGGGCGACGAGGAAATTAACAAGATCGCCGACTGCATCATCCGCGTGCCGGCCGTCCGCGACGTGTTCAGCCCCATCACGGCGAGCGTCCCGCTGCAGCTGCTCGCCCGCGAGGTCGCCATCCTGCGCGGCTGCGACGTCGACCAACCTCGTAACCTGGCGAAAAGCGTTACTGTCGAATAATTGTTGTTCCGGCGTTTTACCAAACGCCGGAACTGCTCGACGCTGCGCGAGCCGCATCCACGCCAATCTGACGTTCAATTTCGAGGGCGCGACCAGAAGGTCAGTGCCCTCTCATTTCACGTCACCTTGGCGCAAATGCGGCTCGCTCGCTGTTGGTGACTGACATCAGGTGCTCCGTTGTCGAAACGCGCTAACAAGAAGGGCCCGGCTCCGTTGTGGCGGAGTCGGGCCTTGTTGCGTTTGCCCAGATAAAACCTGCCAAAATAAACCTGTCCCTTTTTGGCAGGTTAGCGGAGCTTGCTGGTCTCGAAGTACTTGGGATATTGGTCCAGGACCTCGGTCTGGTTGCGGAACATCATATGCAGGTGCTTGCTGACCAAAAAGCTCGCCTCGATGGGGTCGCGACCGGCGATGGCGCGGCGGATTTTCTTGTGCTCGTTAACAATCTCCTGATTGTCGAGCCTCTGCGTGGCGGCGCGCAGCCAGCGGAAGCGCTCCAGGTCGGCATTGGTCGCCTCGAGCCACGACCACACGGTGCTGCGGCACGCGATGCTAAAGATTATGCGGTGCATGAGGTTGTCGCTTAAAAAGAAGCCGATGCGATCCTCCTCGGCCATGGTCTTTTCCTGCAGTGCGATGGCTCGGTCGAGCTGCTCGATGCCTGCCGAGGTGGCACGGGAGCAGCACTCCACAATCACCTGCTTTTCCAGGTGCTCGCGAATGTAGCAGGCGCTCTCGGCGAGAGTGAGGTTGATGGGCGAGACATAGGTGCCGCTTTGGGGCACGGTACGCACCAGGCCCTCTTGCGCCAGACGCACCAACGCCTCGCGCACAGGGGTGCGCCCCATATCCAGGTCGTCGCAAAGCTGCTTGACGCCCAGCTTTTCGCCCGGCTTGTAGTCCAGGTAGACGATTTTGCGTCGAATGGTGTGGTAGGACTGGTCCTGTAGGCTCGTTTCCTGCTCGCCGACGTGCATCGATTCTTCCATAGTGCCTCGCAACCGTTCTATCACACTGATATGTCAGCTGTTAATTATGCCGCGAATCGGCTCTCCGCGGTGGGTAATTCGGCTGTTGACCAAGAACTGTTGCGGCATCTTGGTCTGTATTTGCGCAAGGCTGTGCCCAATGTTGCCGTATCATAAGCCGTCGCAAACGTGAAATAGAAAGAAGGAATCCCATATGCAACTGGCGAATATCGTACGCGAGCGCTGGAAGGGTGTCTTGTTCTGCCTGATCGTCGCCATCCCCGCGACGTTGCTCGGCAAACAGATTGAGGTGGTCGGCGGGCCGGTGTTTGCCATCCTCTTTGGCATGGTCCTGGCGCTCGTCTTTCCCAAGAATCGTCGCGAACAGCTCGCCGCCGGTGTCACCTATACGTCTAAAAAAGTCTTGCAGTACGCGGTAATCCTGCTTGGCTTTGGCATGAACCTCTCGCAGATTCTGTCCAAAGGCGCTCAGTCGCTGCCGATTATCGTGGCGACGATCTCGACCTCGCTTGTCATCGCCTTCGTGCTCTGCCGCGTTATGAACGTGCCGGGCAAGATCACGACGCTTGTGGGCGTGGGCTCGTCGATTTGCGGTGGTTCTGCCATCGCCGCGACCGCGCCCGTCATCGATGCCGACGATCGCGAGATTGCCCAGGCTATTTCGGTCATCTTCCTGTTTAACGTTATCGCGGCGCTCGTGTTTCCGACGCTCGGCGGTATGCTCGGCCTGACCAACGAGGGCTTTGGTCTGTTTGCCGGTACCGCCATCAACGACACCTCGTCGGTAACGGCTGCGGCGAGCGCTTGGGACAGTATGCATCCCGGCGCCAATGTGCTCGAAAGCGCCACAGTGGTCAAGCTCACCAGGACGCTGGCCATTATTCCCATTACGTTGGTCCTCGCATGCTGGCAGATGCATCTGGAGCGCAAGGCCGGCGGCGACGCCAAAAGCACGTTCTCGCTTAAACGCGCGTTTCCCATGTTCGTGCTGTTCTTTGTGCTGGCGAGTGTAATCACCACGGCGCTTCAGCTTCCTGCATCCATTACGGCGCCTATCAAGGAGCTGTCGAAGTTCTTTATCGTGATGGCTATGGCGGCTATTGGCTTTAATACCGATATCGTCGAGCTGGTCAAAAAGGGCGGCAAGCCCATCGCATTGGGCTTTTGCTGCTGGATTGGCATTGCGTGCATGAGTTTGGGAATGCAGCACGTGCTGGGAATCTGGTAGAGAAGTAGCTTATTTGCGTGCTGCATGCTGCGTGCTGCATGCCGTGTGCTGGCGAGCGCATCCTCGCGGTGGAGCGATAGGAGCTCTTGCGGGTATGGCTTGTCCGCAGGTTTATAGGTCCCGAAGAGCTCTTATCGCCCCGCCAGGATGGCGATGCGGGGCAACTCATATACTCGCAGGACGGCGGCTTCTGCCCTATAGTGTTTGGTGAGCAATATCGTTCAATTTTGAAACACTCGGTCGTGTGACCGTCGGCGGTTGCACGTCGCCGCGGACAGGGGTAAATCATGGATAGCGATGCCAAGCTGAACATCTTGATCGAGGCCTTGGCTGCTGCCGGGGCCTCGGCGTTGGCAATCGATGGGCGTGGACACGTGGCGATTTCGACCATGGATGATGCCGTGCTTGAGCAAGATGTCGCGGCATTTGTCGCCGAGCGCCTGGGACGCGTGGGCAACGGCACGCGCCTGGTGATGGGGCATGCGGGAGGGCGCTTGAGCCTCACGGTGCGTCCGGTCGCCAAGGAATACGGCGCGCTTTGGGTGGTCGTGGTCCGCGAGGTGCACGGTGTGGCGGCACACGCGGGTATTGAGTGGCTTAACGCAGATGAGGTCGAGGCACGCTACGAGGCAAGCGCGTATGGCATTGTCGAGGGTGCCGCTGCGGTCGCTGGCCCCGTCTGCGAAAGCTATGCCCGCGGCGTGCCCCTCATGTTGGAGGGCGAGCTGGGTGCTGGCCAGTCAGAGATTGCAGAACGCCTCTATCTGGATGGGCCTTATGCTGACGAACCCTTTGTGTCCGTGGCGCTTGACGAGCTCACAGATCGCGGCTGGCGCCATCTGCTCAAAAGCTCGGAATCGCCGCTGTTCCAGGCAAGGCTGACCCTTTGTATTGGCGGCTGGCATGCACTTTCGCCGCAGCGTCTGCGCGAGCTTGTCTCTACGATGACCGACACGGCGCTGGCCGCGCGTTGCCATGTGGTTCTGACGGCAAACGATATGCCGGGCGGTGGCGAAAGCGATCAGGCCGCTTTTGTAACCGAGCGCTTGGCCTGCGCAGTAAGTGTGGCGCCCGCGATTGCCGAGCAGGGTGGCGCATCGAAAAAGGTTGCGCAGTATTTGTCGTATCTGTCAGATGTCTTTGGAACTGCCGCTCCGAGTATGTCCGAGGAGGCCGCCTCGACGCTTAACGGCTATCGCTGGCCACGCAACTATCTGCAGCTTCGCGAGGTCTCGGAACGACTCTATATATTAGTAGGGTCGGGTGTGGCGGAGCGCGCGGTGGCGGAGGAGGTGCTCGCCCAGGAGGATGTCATCAAAACCGCAACCTTTGGCGCTCCGACGCTCGACAGCGACCTGTATATCCTGCGTCCACTGGTCGATACCGAACGCGACATCGTGCGGCTGGTCGTAGGCTACCTTCAGGGCAACCGGACCCGCGCTGCCGAGGTGCTGGGGATAAGCCGCACGACCCTGTGGCGCTTGCTGAAAGACGACAACCGCTGAGCGAGGCGCCCGTGACCGCGTGCGGCGCGTGTGCTACAGTCCAAAGCAGTAATGTTTCGATTGCGTTACGGCGTGCGGGGGCGTATGGCGGAGACTTCAAAACCAAACCGGAATAGACGGAGCGCGGCTCCAGTTAACCGCCGCACGACGTCCCGGACGTGGGGCAAGCGCGCGTCGGGGTTCGACGGTTCGTTCAAGCGCACCAAATACGGCTATCCTTCGGCAAGCGCTCGCTTGGCCATGCAGGCCGAGTCGTCGCTGCGGGGGCGCAAGCGCGTGGTGGGCTCTAAGCTCAAGCACGACGGAACGCTGGGCTATATCAGCCGCGGTGCGGCTCGCCGCAGTGGGCTCAATCCTGCTGGCTGGCATCGATATGTGCCGATTGCAGTTGTTGTTGCGGTGGTTGTCATCGCGCTCGCGGCGCTTGGTTACGCCGGCGGCGGGGCCAATCTGGACGCAATGTTTAAGTCGCCCGAGCTCGCGCATGCAGGCACAGAAGTTGTCGAAGGCGTTCAGACCCAGACGGGCGTCGCGCCCCAGCGCGGTATCGTTGCGGCTGCCTCCACCATCGCCGATGCGCAAAAGGACGAGGACGAACAAGACGACGGCGCCGAAACGACTCACACGAACGAAACGACGACAACTCCATCGGCAAGATAAGTTGCGAGCGGGATAGCAAATTTGGGACGGGGCCTTTTGGCTGTCCAAGTGCCAGATGTCACCAGCGACGCACCCGATGCCAGTCACCAACAGCGAGCGGCCCGCGTAGCGTCAGCGGGTCCGCCGTTCGTTAGAACGGCGGAACATACACCACGTTGTCGCGGCGGGGTTTGGCCCCGGGGAGTGCGTCCTCGGCGTAGCCCAGAATGCAGTTGCCCACACCGCGCAGACTTCCGTCGGTGGGTAGACCCCACTTGGCCAGCAGTTCCAGTCCCTCGGGTGAGTCAAAGACCTCGTGCGCGCGGTGGATCCAACACGAATCGACGCCCAGCGCATAGGCTGCGTTGAGCAGGTTGCCCATGGCGAGCGAGCCGTCTTCCAGGTGCGTGGGCACACTGCGGTCGACGAGCACCACCACAACGGTTTTGGCGCCGTAGAAGGGATCTCCCTCGCTGCCCATAACTTGGGCGTTGAGCTGCGAGAGGCGCTCGACGGTTGCGGGGTCGGTAACGGCGACGAACGTGACCGGCTGACGTCCCATGCCGCTGGGCGCGTACTGGCCTGCCTCGATAATGCGTGCGAGCTTTTCTGCCTCGACGGGGCGATCGCTGTAGTTACGGCAGCTGCGGCGATGGATGAGCGCTTCGATGGTCTCCATGTGTCCTCCTGACGTTGGTTTCGATGCCTCGTTCTTACCCGCCGAACCAAAACCGTAATCGCGCCGTCGGCCTCAAACAATGCAAGCCACCAATCGGAAAAGTTGGCTTGCATAAAACTGGGCCAGAATGTGATAAACCGGTGGGATGATTAAACGTTTTATCCCGTCTACCCTGCGGTTTTTTACCACTTGCCTAAATGATGCGCGCATAAGCTCTGATAAAGGTTTTACTAAAGGAGTACCAACGTTTATCAGCGCGCCATGGTGGCGCCGGGCCAGGAGGTAACATCATGTTCCAGGCTGGAGATGTCGTCGAGACCGACTTCGAAGGATTTCTGAAGCTGCTGCGTTCCAAGACGCGCGCTTTCGTGTCGATCAACGATCACGAGTACTACATCACGCACACCGATGGCTATTGGCGTGTTCAGGATTGCGAGGCCCTCAACGATAAGGGCCACTTTACTGACTGCTCCGAGCTGGTCAACACGGTCTGCGAGGTCGTCGAACTGCCGTGGATCTGTGGCAAGAGCCTGCACGACAGCTTCTCGGGCGCCACGGTCTACGAGGCCGTCGCTGCGTAACGGCCAACAATCGATATTTTCTTGCAACCGCCGGCGCCGCCCCCGCGCCGGCGGTCTTTTTGTCGATATGCCTATGTAGAGCTGACCATATATAACGAGCTTATTGACGATAGTCAAAACTCGGACTAATGTAGAGATGTAAATTGGTCAAAACTCGGACAATCGAATGGTGGGATAGATGAATAGTGCGGTTACGCTGGTCGATTTCGACCGGATGCTCAATGGACTCGACCATATCTATTCGGAGTTCTCGCGCGCCTGCGGTCTTTCGGATTGCGCCTATTGGATGCTCGTCGACACGAGTGCAGCGGGTGGAAGCGTTGCCGTGAGTCGGCTGACGAGTGAATGGTTCTACAGCAAACAGACCATCAATTCGGCAATCAAGACGCTTAGGGCGCGAGGGCTTGCGACGTTGGAGTTTGCCGAGGGCAGTCGTAAGAACAAGGTTGTGCGACTGACCGCAGAAGGTATGCAGTTTGCCAAGCGCTACGCGTTGCCGGCGCAAAAAGCCGAGCAACAGGCATTCGAGGCGCTCGAGCCGTGGGAACAGCGCGAGATCATGCGCTTGGTCGGTAAGTTCTCCCATGTTCTTAACGAAGAGTGCGAGGCATTTAAACGGCAAGTTGCCGCCGAGAACGAGGCTGACGATAAGGGCGAGGGGGAGACATGCGACTCTTAATGAGGTTTATGAGGCCGTACCGCGGTCTGATCGCGGTGACGCTGCTGGTGCTGCTAATCGACAACGTCGGTACGCTGCTCGTGCCCACGATGTTGGCGAACATGGTCAACACGGGCATCACGACGGGCGACGTCGATTACATCTTGCGCAACGGTCTGTACATGCTCATCGCGACCGGCATGGCCAGCGGTGGTGCGGTGCTGGGCTGTTATCTTTCGGCCCGCCTGGCGGCCAACGTGGCCTGCGATATCCGCAACGCCGTGTACGACAAATCGCTCGAGCTGTCCGCCAGCGACTTTGAGCGCTTTGGCACGGGTTCGATGATCACGCGCTCGCTCAACGACATCAACGTGATCCAGCAAGCGATCCTGCAGACGATTCAGCTGGTGCTGCCGGTACCGTTCTTGGCCGTGGCGGGCATCATCTTTGCCTGGTTTATCGATCCTGCCATGGGCACGCTGCTGGGCGTGGTCGTTGCGATCGTGCTGGTGGCGGCGGTCTTTACGGTGGCTAACGCCGCGCCGATTTTTATGCGCCTTCAGAGCTTTATCGACCGCATGAACGTGGTGCTGCGCGAGAACATCGTGGGCGTGCGCGTCATCCGCGCATTTAACAAGGAGCGCCACGAGGAGCAGCGCCTGGACGAGGTGTTTAGCGATTACGCGGCCAACGCCATCAAGGTCAACCACCTGTTTGTGGGCCTCGATAGCTCCAGCTTCTTTCTGATGAACATCGCCGAGGTGGCGGTGCTGTGGGTGGGCGGCAACCGCGTGGGCGTCCATGCCATGCAAATCGGCAGCATCTCGGCCGTGCTGGAGTACGCGATTCTGATCCTGTTCTTTGTGATGATGGCGCAGATGGTGGTGCTGACGCTTCCGCGCGCCGCGGCGTGCCTCAACCGTGCGCAGCAGGTGCTCGAAATCGAGCCGAGCATTGTGGACGGCAAGGCTACGCTGGGCAACGGGGCGCCTGAGTCCGCAGACGGCGCCGACGCGGTGGCCGTGTTCGACCACATGTCGTTCCGTTTTGACGATGCCGACGAGGACACCCTGTGCAACCTGAGTTTTGCCTGCCGCCGTGGACAGACGACCGCGATCGTGGGCTCAACGGGCTCGGGCAAGTCAACGGTGGCCAAACTCTTGCTTCGCTTCCACGATGCCACGAAGGGCGCCATTCGCCTGAACGGCGTCGATCTGCGCGACCTTTCGCAAGACGACATCCGCGGGCGTATCGCCTATGTGCCGCAGAAGGCATGGCTGTTCTCGGGTACCGTGGCAAGCAATCTGCGCTTTGGTAACGAGGGTGCGACCGAGGCTGACATGCTCCATGCGCTCCAGGTTGCCCAGAGCACCTTTGTACTCGATCAACCGCAGGGGCTCGACACTCCGGTGGCGCAGGGCGGTACGAACTTTTCGGGCGGCCAGCGCCAGCGTTTGGCAATCGCCCGCGCACTCATGAAGCGCGCCGACCTGTATATCTTCGACGACAGTTTTTCAGCCCTGGACTTTAAGACCGATGCGGCACTGCGCCATGCGCTGCAGGACGAGACGTGCGATGCCGCGGTGCTCATCATCGCCCAGCGCATCTCGACTATTTTGCATGCCGATCAGATCGTGGTGCTCAAGGACGGCGAGATCGTGGGCCTGGGCACGCACGACGAGCTCATGGAAACCTGCGAGGTGTACCGCGCTATCGCGGAATCGCAGATGAAGGGAGGTGAGTAGCATGACCGATGAGCTCAAGAAGCAGGGCATCGCCGATGACGCCGCGGTTGCAGAGACAGTCGAGGAGACGGGCGCCACGCCCGGCCTGGACGAAGCCGCCAAGGCGGCGGAGCGCGAGGCTCGCCGCCAGGCGCTCTACGAGGAAAACGAGCGCGCCGAGGACGAGCGCGCCCGCGCCGAGGCAGAGCGCATGCGCGACGTTGATGACGAGGACGAGGACGAGACGCCCCGCGACACCTGGGCGACGGTGCGCCGCCTGTGGAGCGAGGCCGCCGGCGACCATTGGCGCTTCTATATCGTGTTCGCGAGCATTGTGTTCTATGCCATCTTTAACACCGCTGCGCCGGCATATAGTGCCCGCGTGATCGATGAGCTGTGGGGGCACATGAAGGTGGCGTTTGCCAACAACACTACCTTCAGTATTACCTGGGAGAACTGCGGCAGGACCATCTTCATCTACTTTATGATCTGGACCGCCGCCGCCTCGTTCTACGCACTCCAGAGCTTTTTGATGTCGAGCGTTGCCGAGCGCCTCAACCTGCGCCTACGCAACCGCATCGCACAAAAGCTCAACCGCCTGCCGCTTGCCTACTTTGACGCGCATCGTCCCGGCGAGGTCGTCAGCCGCGCGACCAACGACTTGGACAAGATGTCCGAGAGTATGCAGCGCGGATTGCTGCAGCTGCTGGTGTCGATCGGTACCGTAGTGGGCGCCGTGAGCGTGATGTTCGTGTTTAGCGTGCCGCTCACGCTCGTCTTTTTGTTCTTTACGGCGCTTTCGCTGCTGGTGACGAAGGTCGTGTCGCGCCGCACGCACGATGTGACGGGCGAGCGCCAGGAGTGGGTATCCAAGATTACGAGTGCGGTCGAGGAGGGCTACTCGGGCCGTCTGGTGATCCGTGCGTTTAACCGCGAGCGCCAGAGCTCTGCCGAGGTACACGAGGCTTCGAAGGAGCTGGCGCGCGTGAGCACCAAGGCCGACTTTATGATTAACGCCGTCGGCCCTGCGGTGCGCTTTATCGGCCGTTTGGCGCAGATCGTGATTGCGCTGGTGGGCTGCAGCATGCTGGTTGCCGGGCATATGACCGTCGGCGTGTTCCAGGCGTTCTTCCAGTTTATCTACGAGGCGTCCGAACCCATGACGCAGTTGTCGTTTACCTTTAACTCGCTGCAGAGCGCGCTGGCGAGCGCAGAGCGCGTGTTCGACCTGCTCGATGAGCCCGAGATGGAGGCCGATCCGCAGCCGGGCGAGGCTGCCAAGCTGCCGGGCAAGGTGGAGGGCCGCGTCGCTTTTGAGCACGTGCGCTTTGGCTATGCGCCCGACAAGCCGCTCATGCGCGACGTGTCGTTTGCCGCCGAGCCGGGTCAGAAGATCGCCGTGGTGGGAACCACGGGTGCGGGTAAGACCACGCTCATCAATCTGCTCATGCGCTTCTACGAGATCGACGGCGGCCGCATTACCCTCGACGGTGTGGACACGAGCCGCATGGACCGCGGCGAGCTGCGCCAGCAGTTTGGCATGGTGTTGCAGGACGCCTGGCTGTTCGATGGCACCATTGCCGAGAACATCGCCTATGGCTGTCCCGAGGCGACGCGCGAGGAGATTGTCGCGGCCGCACGTGCCGCTCAGGTCGACTTCTTTGTGCGCACTATGCCGCAGGGCTACGACACACGGGTGGCTAACGATGCCGAGAGCATCAGCCAGGGCCAACGTCAGCTGCTGACCATCGCGCGCGTGCTGCTCAACAACCCGGCGATCCTCATCCTGGACGAGGCGACGTCGAGCGTGGACACGCGCACCGAGCTTGCCATCGGCCACGCCATGGACGCGCTCATGCGCGGGCGCACGAGCTTTGTGATCGCGCACCGTCTGTCGACGATCGTCGATGCCGACCTCATCCTGGTCATGGATCACGGCAATATCATCGAGCAGGGTACGCACAAGGAGCTGCTGGCTGCCGAGGGCGCTTACGCCGACCTCTACCTAAGCCAGTTCGCATAAGGTGACAAAGGGGCAGTCCCGCATGTCGCATCGAAAAGAAGGCGCGCCGGGGGCGGATTCCCTGGCGCGCCTTTTGCGTCGGTGCCGATGTTGTTTTGTGCCGCTCGCGTTCCTAGTGCTCGTCCACGAGCTTGGCGACGAGGGCCTTGAGCTCGGCCACCTCTCGCTCGAGTTCCTTGACGCGGCGGGCATTCTCGGTGATGCCCTGGCGGTTGAGGGCGCTCTGCTCGGCGGCGTCATCGGGCATGTACTCGCGATGCTGCTTGGCATCGAAGCTTTCTTCGAACACGCGGCAGCCGTTGCGCTTGATGATGCGACCGGGCACGCCCACGACGGTACAGTTATCGGGTACGTCTTTGACGACGACCGAGTTGCCGCCGATCTTGACGTTGTTGCCGATGCGGATGTTGCCGAGCACCTTGGCGCCTGTGCCCACAGTGACGTTGTTGCCCAGGGTGGGGTGGCGCTTACCGGTCTCGTTGCCGGTACCGCCGAGCGTGACGCCCTGGTAGAGCACGCAGTTGTCGCCCACAATGGTGGTCTCGCCGATGACGACGCCCATGGCATGGTCGATAAAGAAGTGCTTGCCGATCTGCGCGGCGGGATGAATCTCGACGCCGGTGATATGACGGGTGAGCTGCGAGAGCACGCGGGCGAGCGAGCGATGGCCGTGCTCCCAGAGCCAGTGCTCGGGCACGTGATTCCACTTGGCGTGAAGACCGGGGTACGAAAGGAAAATGACCAGGCCATTTTGCGCAGCGGGGTCCTGCGCCTGGACGGTCTTGATGTCCTCGCGAATGGTATTGATAAAGCTCACCGGCCGCCCTCCCTCAGCGCCATGGCAATGCGATTCAATAAAGTATAGCGATTCGCTAGGGATTAGGAAGAGCAATCTTTCACGGCTTTGCGTGACAGGTGTCAGTTATGCAAACTTGCTGGTAATGGGGTCATGCTTTTGTGGGGTTGCGCACGAGGGGGCGCCGCAACCGTATACTGGTCAACTTGGACGTATCCGCGCCCACAACTGAGAGGTTTTACTTCATGGGTTTCATCAATTTTATCGCCGAGCTGCTCAAAGACCCGCGCACCGCGATTGCCAGCTGGATCGCCGCCGGCCCGCTTATGGCCTACGGCTGCGTGTTCCTGATCATCTTTATCGAGACGGGCGTGGTGTTCTTCCCGTTCCTTCCTGGCGATTCGCTGCTGTTTGCTTCGGGTTTCTTTGCCCACAACGGTGGCTTTAACATCGTGGCGCTTCTGGCCGTCGCATGGGCGGCTGCCATTTTGGGTGATCAGTGCAACTTTATGATCGGCCACTTCTTTGGCAAAAAGATCATCGCTTCGGGCAAGGTCAAGGCCATGACGCCCGAGCGCATTAAAAAGTCTGAGGACTTCTTGGACAAGTGGGGCCACCTGGCCATCTTCTTGGGTCGCTTCTTCCCATTTATCCGCACCTTTGTGCCCTTTATCGCCGGCATGGGCGGCATGCACTGGCGCAACTTTGTCATCTTTAACGTGCTGGGCGGCATTACCTGGTCGACGGTCTTCACGCTGCTGGGCTACTTCTTTGGCGGTATTCCCTTTGTGCAGGAGCACTTTGAGCTGCTGATTATCGGCATCGTCGCCGTGTCGATCATTCCGACCGTGGTCGGCATCGTCAAGGCCAAGCAGGGCAAATAGAGCGCTTAGCCTGAATCGGCGCGCAAACCGTGTAGTTGAGGCCCGTCATCGCTTGCGGTGGCGGGCCTCTTTAGTGCCGTTCAAATGAGAATACTTTAGTTAGTTAAAGAAAAACGTTTTATCCGACGCGTGCGGGGAGTACAATCTCGTGCATGCGAATCGACGTGCCATCGGCTTTGATGCTGTTCGCGTGTCCCGTCCGGCTCTACGCTCCGGGCGTGCGACGTTGCGACGCGGTCGGCCCCGGTCCTTGCGTGCGGGTTCGCGAGTATGCAACTGTGTATGTAAGGAGCGACATATGACTGTCGAGAAGAAGGATATCGATTGGGGTAGCCTCGGCTTTGGCTACATGAAGACCGATTACAGCTACGAGGCTCATTGGAAGGATGGCGAGTGGGACGAGGGTGGCCTGACCACCGACCACACCCTGCACGTCTCCGAGTGCGGTGGCATCTTCCATTACTGCCAGGAGGTCTTTGAGGGCCTGAAGGCCTACACCGCCGAGGACGGCAGCATCGTCTGCTTCCGTCCCGACATGAACGCCG
This sequence comes from uncultured Collinsella sp., assembly GCA_959604825.1. Taxonomy (GTDB): domain Bacteria; phylum Actinomycetota; class Coriobacteriia; order Coriobacteriales; family Coriobacteriaceae; genus Collinsella. The sequence goes on from CAUHCN010000028.1 coordinate 26,056, forward strand.
AGCGTATGTACAACTCTGCCCAGCGCCTCGAGATGCCCCCGTTCCCCAAGGACAAGTTTGTTGAGGCCGTCAAGCAGGTCGTTTCTGCCAACGCCGCCTGGGTTCCGCCCTTCGGCTCCGGCGCGACCCTGTACGTGCGTCCGTTTATGATCGGCTCCGGTGACGTGATCGGCGTGGCTCCCGCTCCTGAGTACACGTTCCGCATTCTCGTGACCCCGGTCGGTCCGTACTTTAAGGGTGGCCTCAAGCCCGTCAAGCTGCGCGTTTCTGAGTATGACCGTGCGGCACCGCACGGCACCGGCAACATCAAGGCCGGCCTCAACTACGCCATGTCCCTCAAGCCCACGATGGAGGCCCATCGCGAGGGCTATGCCGAGAACCTGTATCTCGACTCCGAGTCCCGCACCTATGTCGAGGAGACCGGTGGCGCCAACGTCCTGTTCGTGAAGGAGGATGGCACGCTTGTCGTTCCGCAGTCGCACACTGACTCCATCCTGCCCTCCATCACCCGTCGCTCGCTCGTTCAGGTTGCTCAGGACCTGGGCATAACCGTCGACCAGCGCCCCGTCGAGTGGGCCGAGGTCAAGGCCGGCACCTTTGTGGAGTGCGGCCTGTGCGGCACCGCCGCCGTCATCTCCCCGGTGGGCGAGATCGACAATAAGGTTTATGGTGCCGATGAGACCGTGACCTTCCCGGCTGGCTACACCGAGATCGGCCCTGTGATGAAGAAGCTCCGCGAGACCCTGACTGGTATCCAGTCTGGTGCTGTTGAAGATAAGCACAACTGGGTCTATACCGTCGCGTAAGCTGCCATAGCTGTTCGGCCCGAGGGCAACCTTCCTTTCCGGCGCGTCCTCGGACATGAAAGAACCTCCGCTTCGCACTTCGTGCGGCGGAGGTTCTTTCGTCCTGCGGAGTGCGCCGGAAAGGAAGGTTGCCCTCGGACCTGCGTTACCTCGGCGCTGCCGTTACGGGCAATATAGATCTGAATTAAAGATGGCGCATGGCCTTTTAGGCCGCGCATTTGTTTTGGTTCGCGCCATGTGGGGGTGGTGGCGACGTGCATTTTTGCGAGTATTCTGCAATCGAAGGCCCCTGCATACCGACCTCGGGCAAAAAATCGGGATTTCTCGATGTTTTCTACGAATGATGGGCGGGGTTATGGGCTGACAGCGTTTGATTTGCAGGGATATTTGCGCTCTTTGGCATTTATCGCGGCGCCCGAAGCCCTTGGTTATGTTGAATACTCCTAAAAATGCACGGCGCTTAGAGGGGGACCTTCGCGAAAAAGGAAACCGCCCCGTCGAAGTATGCATTCGACGGGGCGGTTTATGCATTTGGCCGATTAAAGATGCGCTGTCAAACTACTAGAACTTGACGGTCGGGGCCTGGCGGGCTGCTTCGGCGGCCTCGAAGCCCTGGCGCTCCTTAAACTGGAAGATGCCGGCAAAGATGACAGCCGGGAACGTCTGGATGGCGTTGTTGTAGCTGAGCACGCAATCGTTGTAGCTCTGGCGTGCGTAGCTCACCTTGTTCTCGGTATCCTCGAGCGATGCCTGGAGCTGCGTAAAGTTGGTGTTCGCCTTAAGGTCGGGGTAGGCCTCGGCGACGGCAAAGAGCTGGCGCAGCGCACCGGTCAGCACGTTGTCGGCTTCCATCTTGGCCTCGGGCGTAGTGGCCTTGACGGCGGTGTTACGCGCGCTGATCACGGCGGAGAGCGTCTCCTGCTCGTGCTTGGCGTAGCCCTTGACGGTCTCGACCAGGTTGGGGATCAGGTCGTTGCGGCGCTGCAGCTGCGTATCGATGTTCTGCCAGGCGTTATCGATGCGGTTACGCTTGGTGACCATGTTGTTGTAGATGCCGGCGATGGCGCAGACAATCACAATGACAACAACGATGCCGATGATGACGGTAATCATGATGTCTCCGTTTCGAATGGCCGCGGCGGCATGCGCCAGCTGCCGTTGGTATAACGCTACTAGTATACCCGCAACGTTTTGCCGTGCCGAACTTTCCGGTAAGCGTTATGTTTTCGGCGGGGTCGGCACCGGGGTAAAACGCGCGAGGTACAGGTGTAAGATATGCGACAGATTGACGAGTGTTGTCTTTGCCCTGAGGATGGCGATACCAGTGGACCTTCGCATTAAGAAAACCTACCGTGCCCTGTTCGATGCTTTCACCGAGCTTCTCGAGGAGCATCGTTTTGAGGACCTGACGGTTGCCATGCTGTGCGACCGCGCCATGATTCGCCGCACGACGTTCTACAAGCACTTTCGCGACAAGAACGATTACTTTGCCTTTTATATCGATGAGCTCATGTCCGGCTTGCCGCAAAAACAGCCCGATGAGGCCGGCACAGTGTCTGCCGAGGACGTGCGCGCGCTCCGGCACGCGATTTTGGACGATGCCATGGACCTGATTCTGGCCCATGAGCAGCTCATGGACAACATTTTGGCGAGCAGCATGTCGGGAATGCTGACCAACGTTATTTGCGACCGTATTGCCCGCTCCATCCGCGAGCGTGTGATGAACGTGCTTGCCGAGGATGCCCTGGCCCCCGTGTCACTCGAGACGACGTCTGAGTTTGTCGCCGGCGGTATTATTCGACTTTTCACGATATGGTGGGAATCGGGCCACGATCTTGAGCGTCGACCCGAGATGGCCGACGTGGTCGATGCGCTGTTTGAGCGGACCATGACACCGGTGCATCACTAAAAGTGGCGGAGAGAGGGGGATTCGAACCCCCGGAACGCTCTCGCGCTCAACGGTTTTCAAGACCGCCGCATTCAACCGCTCTGCCATCTCTCCGTGAGTCGTAATGATAGCATCGTTTTGAATTTGCAACAGGGAAGGCGAACGATGACGATCACCGAAATCGACGAGAAGTTCATGCGTGAGGCGCTGGCGGAGGCGCGCGCCGCCGCGGCGGTGGGCGAGGTGCCCATCGGAGCCGTAGTGGTGCGCGCGGGCGAGATTGTCGCGCGGGCGCATAATCGTCGCGAGCTCGATCAGGATCCTTCGGCTCATGCCGAGTTTGCGGCCCTGTGCGCTGCCGCTCGGTCGCTCGGTCGCTGGCGCCTTTCCGATTGCACGGTCTACGTGACGCTCGAGCCCTGCTGCATGTGTGCGGGGCTTATGGTTAACGCGCGCGTGGGGCGCTGCGTGTATGGCGCGAGTGATGCCAAGGCGGGCGCGCTGGGTTCGCTGTATGACCTGAATGCCGATTCGCGCCTGAATCATCGGTTTAACGTGACGGCTGGGGTCCTGGCGGATGAATGCCGCGAGCTGCTGAGTAGCTATTTTGGCGGTCTGCGCGGAGCGGGCGGCACTGATTGCGGTTGTGGGGCCGATCTTGAGGCGCATGCCGCTCACGCCGCAGCGCTTGCAGGTGCCGGTGAGGATGCTGACACGGCGGTTGACTTTGGTCCTGCGTGCCGCCGGCCCCGCCGCGTGCTGCTGGCAATTGACTCCTTTAAGGGCAGCGTTTCGAGCGCGCAGGCGGAGGCAGCGGTTGCCGAGGGCGTGCGCCGCGTTTGGCCCGATGCCGAGCTGAACGCTTTGCCGCTGGCAGATGGTGGCGAGGGAACGCTCGACGCCGTTGCCGCGCGTGGTGGCGAGCTCTCGACCTGCGAGGTGGCAGGTCCCTTTGGTGAACCCGTGTCTGCCCGGATGCTGGTAGATGCCGAGCGCGAGTCCGCGGTCATCGAGATGGCCGAGGCGGCTGGCATTGGGTATTCGCCTTGCACGGAGTCGTCGGCGCTGGCTGCTACAACCTATGGCGTGGGCGAGCTGATGCTCCGTGCGGTTCGTGCCGGGGCAAAGACTATCTATATTGGCTTGGGCGGCAGCGCCACCAACGATGGTGGCGCCGGTATGCTGCAGGCGCTGGGCGCGCGTGTGGTCGATGATCGGGGCTGCGATATCGCCCCCGGTCTTGCCGGCCTTGAGCGGGTGGCGAGCGTTGATTTGGCGCCAGCGCTGCAGGCTTTGGATGGCGCTCGTATCGTTGTGCTTTCGGATGTCGAGAATCCGCTCGTGGGGCGTCGGGGCGCATTAGCGGTGTTTGGCGGGCAGAAAGGCTTGCCGACGGGTGACGCCGAGGCGCTGAGCAGGTGCGACAGCTGGATGGTCGGCTACGGTCGTCTACTCGATACGGCAATTGTCGAGGCTCGGGCCCAGGGGTTGTTGCGCACACCCGAGGGCGCACGGACATTTGGCTCGGTGCTCGGCGTGCCCGGCGCGGGCGCTGCCGGTGGCTTGGGCGCGGCGTTGCTGGCACTCGGTGCGGAGCTACACTCGGGTGTGGAGACGGTGCTCGATCTCGTGGGGTTTGACGAGCGCGTGCGCGATGTCGACCTGGTCATAACGGGCGAGGGCAATATGGATGAGCAGTCCGCCGCCGGTAAGGCGCCGGTGGGCGTGGCCCGTCGTGCGAAGCGATATGGCAAGCCGGTGGTTGCCGTCGTGGGCGGTCGCGCTGACAACCTGGATGCGGTATATGGGCAGGGTATTGACTTGGTTTTGCCGATCTGCCGCAAGCCCATGGACCTGGAGCGGGCACTCGATTCGCAAGAAGCCACAACCAACCTCATCTGTGCCGGCGAGTCTGTTGCGCGAGCCTACGACCTCGGCCGCATCTAGAAAAGTAGTCTTTTTGCACTTCAGGTGTTGACGCCGCCATTTATGTGCCATTAGTAGATTGCTCTTCGTTCAGTTGTTCGCCAATTAATCATGCCAATTAATTACCATTTCGGGCGAAGACGTGGATTATCTCCATGATGGGCCTCTTTGGTCATAATGTTGTCTTTAACTGTCCTTAATCAATAGATCGCTCGTGGGAAGAGAAGGCGACACCAGAGGGGGAGAAGGGAATTGGAGAGGAAAGTTTTCGGCGGGGGGGGGGCAGAGAGTCGCTGCTCTCTGCCTTGCGCTGGTTCTCGGCTTCGGATGTTTATCCGTTGGCGCGACGGCCGGTGTCGCATATGCGGCCACGGAATCGCGGACTGCGTATACTGCGGAGGAGTTTGAGATCACCCAGGACGGCGTGACCTATTCGTGCGAGACCACGGATAAGGGCACGGCGGAAATCACAGGTATTGTTGCCGACGACAGTGTGACCGCGGTGAGTGTGCCCAGCTCCATCGAGCATGGTGGCCAGACCTACAAAGTCACCAAACTTTATTTCTCGTCTGGTATCGTGGCCAAGAACGTTGAGCAGCTGACGCTTCCCGACACGCTCGAAAAAATGTACGGAGGGAATTTCCGGAGGTTCGCAAAGGTCAAGGAGCTCCATATCCCTGGCTCCATCAAGAACTTCGCTTGCTCGCTGCAAAACGCTGGCTCGCTCGAAAAGCTCTATTTCGATGAGGGCGTCGAGGAGATTAGCGCCAACATGATGGTCTATGGCTGCAGCAACCTTTCGGAGATCGATCTCCCCTCAACCCTCAAAATGATTTCGGGCTCGGGCGCCTTCGAGGGGGCTACGGCCCTCACAGGCATCGAGTTTCCAAAAGATGTCGCCTTCTCCGACACCATAACGGGCGTGTTCGAAGACTGCACGTCTCTGACAAGCGTGTCGTTGCCCGCTTCGGTTACCAAGATCCCCTCGCACATGTTTGACGGATGCACCTCTCTCACGTCCGTCACCGCGCTGAGCGAAATCGAGTCCATCGGGGATGGGGCGTTTCGGACTTGCTCGAGTTTGACTGGGATCGATTTCCCAGGCACATTGAAGAGCATCGGATCCTCTGCTTTCCAGGGGTGCGCCAGCCTGGTGAGCGTGCCCAATCTAAGCAAGGTGACAAAGATGGGCTGGGGGGCTTTTTACGAGTGCAAAAATCTGCAGGCGTCCGTGGATCTGTCCTCGCTTCAGAACATTCCGGACAATGCGTTCTGCTACACACCGGTTAAGATCGTGGGGCTTTGCGACAGCCTGAAGAGTATCGGTGAGTGGGCCTTTATCCAGAGCAACGTCGCCGTCCAGCTTCCCAGGACACTTGAGACAATTGGCAACTACGCCTTCTATTACGGCACGTTGCCGGAGCAGCTTTCCATTCCGGATTCCGTGACTTCCGTTGGCACGGCGGCCTTCTCGGGCGTAGGTGGCGTGAAGGATGTGACGATCGGGCGCGGCCTCACCGAAATACCCTCGGGTATGTTTGAAGGCAGCACGGTTAAAAAGATCACAATCGAAAACAGCATGGACGACATCAAAGGCTCGGAGAACCTCCCGTTCTTTGGCGTCGATATCGTCTACACGCGCGAGTCCATCGATGACGGCGTCGGCGGTACCGTGAGCGATGACAGCACCAAGACCCTTCAGGATCTGGTCGACGAGGCCCCCTATGACAAGGAAACCGTCATCACCCTGAAAAAGCACGTGAAGCTTGGCTCCACGCTCACGATTCCTGCCGGGAAGATGATTAAGATCACGTCGGATGAGCCCTATACCATCTTGGCAAAGAAAAGCGGCTTCTCCGTACTGGTCAATGTTGCCGAGGGGGCATCCCTCGAGCTGTCGGGGAAAGTGTCCCTGAGTGGTCGCTACAACAAGGGCGCCATTATTTCTAGCAGGGGAGCGGTTGTGCTCTCTGACGAGGCCGTTGTGTGCGACGGCGCTGCGAACACCGTCAATACGGGTGTCATCGACGTGTCGGGAGACAAGGCTTCGCTTACCATGACGGGCGGCGTTATCGAGCAGTGCGAACTTAAGGACGCGTATTGCGGCGCTGTCCACGCGAAAGACGGCGCTCATGTTGTCATGAAGGGCGGCGTTATCCGTAAGAATCACGTGTCTTTCTCCGCAGACGGCGATGGTAATTACCTTTCGTCTACCGGCATCATGCTGATGGGCGATGCCCACCTTGAGATGAGTAACGGCAGTATCGAGGATAACGCCGGCTATCAGGGCGGCGCGGTGGTCATGTACAGCGAGGCTCGTAACCAGAGAGCCTCCTTTGAGATGACCGGTGGTCAGCTTGTGCGCAACAGAGGCTATAAGCTTGGGAATCGAACTCCCTCCGGCGCAGTGCACGTCGAAGGGAATGCCGAGTTTACCCTCAAGGGCGGCAAGATCGAGGACAATATTGCGTATTCTGATGGCAAAGGCGGCGGAGTGTGCGTGGTCGATCGCGGCCTGCAGCAGGGTGGTAGGGACCATACCGCTTTCACTATGAAAGGTGGCTCCGTATCGGGTAACTCCGCTTCCGCCGGCGGAGGCATCTATACCTATTCAGATGACGTCAAGCTCAGTGCGGGCGAGATCAAGGACAATACTGCTCGGAATATGGGTGGCGGCGTATATAGCGAAGGCAACGAGTATCTCGTCTATAGCACGCTCCATATCGAAAACGCTCTCGTTGTTGATAACCATGCGAAAAAGCAGGGCGGCGGCATGTGGTTCTGCCCGACCGGAGATGCCAAGGTCTACGTCCAGAACGGTGGCCTGATCGCCAGGAACTCGGCCGATGAGGCGGGAGACGACCTCGTCTTCACCGGCTTCAAAGACGCCAAATACAAACTGACCTTGGCCAACCGCGCTCCGGGCGGCGGAAAGGTCAGCTGGTACAGAGACGGTGGGCTGTTTAACCCCGAAGGCACTTATGCGGAAACAAACACCGAAATCCCGCGATTCTCTCCCGACGGTGGCAACGGCGAGCCCCTGTCCTTTACCGACGCCACGCCGAACGTCGCGCTTAAATCTGTGATGAGCGAGGATGTGTATAACCTCGGCCGCGGTCAGACGTCGCTGACGATCTCTGGCAATACGGCCGAGCGGGGAGGCGGCATCGGCGCCAACGGCGGTGTCATCATCGGCAAGTCCGAGAACATCGACATTCCCATCAAAAAGGTCTGGGAGAACCCCAGGATTCCCCATCCTAATAAGGTCAAAGTAAATCTCAAGAACGGCGATACCGTCATCGATTCGATCACCCTGAGCGAGTCCAACGACTGGAAGGGCGTCTTCTCCAACCTGCCCGCGGGCGCGCACTACACCGTGTCCGAGGACCCCGTCGAGGGCTATGACTCCGCGGTCACCGGCGACGCCGAGCGCGGCTTCACCGTGACCAACACCTCCACGGCCAAG
>CAUHCN010000029.1 GCA_959604825.1 uncultured Collinsella sp.
GGGTGCCCTACCGGGAGTAGCCCCGACGGTTGACAAAACTATAGGAACACCCAACGACTACTTTCCTAGAGCATATTCCTTACCATTAGTCAAGCACCATCTGTTTAAACGAAATAGCCTCAACCCGAGCACATTTGTGTCTGTTTAAAACCGGCAATAATGAACAGCGTGCTCAATTCGGTCATGTAAATAGATCAGCTATCAATCCTCAGCAGCAAATCAGCCAAAATACTGGAATGTAATCAGCTTGTAACAAAACAAGAAGTTTAAACAAATAATGCTACCTTTTGCAGTTTTTCAAACAATTCTGCTGTATTTGCAGCTATACTCCATAACTGTCGTGTAGGAAATACGTAGACAAAAAGGAGGTTATGTGATGGTAAGTATTGTTCTTGCTAGCCATGGTGACTTGGCGGCTGGAATCAAGCAGACGGGCTCGATGGTCTTTGGCGATCAGCCGTCTGTAGCCGTGGTCTCGCTCGAGCCGAGCATGGGCCCCGACGACTTCCGTGCCAAGGTCGAGGAAGCAGTCGCTTCCTTCGAGGACCAGGAGCAGGTGCTCTTCCTCGTTGATCTGTGGGGCGGCACGCCCTTCAACCAGATCAGCGGTCTCATCGAGGGCCATGATTCCTGGGCTATCGTCACCGGTGTCAACCTGCCTATGCTCATCGAGGCATATTCGCAGCGCTTTGACGCAAAGAACACTGCACATGCGATCGCAAAACATCTCGTGACTGAGGCTAAGGCCGGCGTGCGCGTCAAGCCCGAGTCTCTGGAGCCCGAGGAGAAGAAGCCGGCTGCGGCCGCCGCTGCTCCTGCGGGTGCCATTCCTCCGGGAACGGTGATCGGCGACGGGCACATCAAGATCGCCCACGTCCGTATCGACACGCGTCTGCTGCATGGTCAGGTGGCCACCACGTGGACCAAGCAGATCAACCCCAACCGCATCATCGTGGTCTCCGACGGCGTTGCTCACGACGAGCTCCGCAAGACCATGATCGAGCAGGCTGCCCCTCCGGGAGTCCACGCCAACGTCGTGCCCATCAAGAAGATGGCCGAGGTCGTCAAGGACACGCGCTTTGGCGACACCAAGGCGATGCTGCTGTTCGAGAACCCGCAGGATCTGCTCAGGGCCATCGAGGCCGGCGTCGACATCAAGGAAGCCAACATCGGTTCCATGGCCCACTCCAAGGGCAAGGTCGTCGTCACCAACGCTGTCGCCATGGGCGATGACGATGTCAAGACCATCGAGGCTCTCAAGGCCAAGGGCGTCAAGTTCGAGGTCCGCAAGGTTCCTTCGGATTCCTCCGAGGATCTCGACGCCATGTTGAAGAAAGCTAAGGCCGAACTGGCCGCTCAAGCATAGTAAAGGAGGGTCCGATACATGTCTGCAATCACTATTCTGCTTGTTGCGATTGTCGCGTTGCTTGCCGGTATGGAAGGCATTCTGGATGAGTTCCAGTTCCATCAGCCGCTCGTGGCATGCACGCTTATCGGTCTCGTAACCGGTCACCTTCAGGAGGGCATCCTCCTGGGCGGTTCGCTCCAGATGATGGCCCTTGGCTGGGCTAACGTCGGCGCCGCCGTCGCGCCTGACGCCGCTCTGGCCTCGGTCGCTTCTTCGATCATCATGGTGCTCGCCCTCAACGGTGGCGCCACCGATTCGGCCAAGGCCGTTACCGCCGCCATCGCCGTCGCCGTCCCGCTGTCGGTCGCTGGTCTGTTCCTGACCATGATCTGCCGTACCCTGGCTACCGCTATGGTTCACGCCATGGACGCCTGCGCCGAGAAGGGCGACTTCGCCGGCATCGAGCGTTGGCAGTACGCCGGCATCCTCATGCAGGGTGTTCGTATCGCCATCCCGGCAGTACTTCTGTGCATCATCCCGGCCGAGGCCGTTACCAACGCGCTTAACGCTATGCCCGATTGGCTGTCCGGCGGCATGGCTGTCGGCGGCGGCATGGTCGCTTCCGTCGGTTACGCCATGGTCATCAACATGATGGCCACCAAGGAGACCTGGCCGTTCTTCATCCTCGGCTTTGTCCTTGCTGCCATCCCTCAGCTCACGCTGATCGCCCTTGGCCTCATCGGCATCTCCCTTGCCCTCATCTACCTTGGCCTTAAGGATCTGGCCAAGCAGGGTGGCGGCATGGGCGGTGGCTCCGGTGACCCGCTCGGCGACATTCTGAACGATTACGAGTAGGAGGGGAGTGATACATATGGCAGAGAACAAGATTCAGCTCACCAAGGCTGACCGTAAGAAGGTTTGCTTCCGTCATCAGTTCCTTCAGGGCTCGTGGAACTACGAGCGTATGCAGAACGGCGGCTGGTGCTTCGCAATGATCCCTGCGATCAAGAAGCTCTACACCAGCAAGGATGACCAGATTGCCGCTCTTAAGCGCCACCTGGAGTTCTATAACACCCACCCCTATGTTTCCGCCCCCGTCATTGGCGTTACCCTCGCCCTCGAGGAGGAGCGCGCCAACGGTGCTCCGATTGACGACGTCGCCATTCAGGGCGTCAAGGTCGGTATGATGGGCCCGCTCGCCGGCGTCGGCGACCCCGCCTTCTGGTTCACCCTTCGCCCGATTCTGGGTGCACTGGGCGCTTCCCTGGCCCTGTCCGGCAGCATCGCCGGTCCGCTGCTGTTCTTCTTCGCGTGGAACATCATCCGTTACGCCTTCCTGTGGTACACGCAGGAGTTTGGCTACAAGGTCGGCTCCTCCATCGCCAAGGACCTCTCCGGCGGTCTGATGGGCAAGGTCACCGAGGGTGCTTCCATCCTGGGTATGTTCATCATCGGCGCCCTGGTCGAGCGCTGGGTGTCCATCTCCTTCACCCCGGTCGTCTCCAAGGTCACGCAGTCCGCTGGCGCCTATATCGACTGGGCCAACCTGCCCGCCGGTTCTGAGGGCATCAAGCAGGCATTGACGATGTACAGCTCTGTCGGTGCCAACGCACTCGACCCGGTGAAGGTCACCACGCTTCAGGCCAACCTCGATCAGCTCATCCCCGGCCTTGCCGCCGTGTGCCTGACCCTTCTGGTCTGCAAGCTCCTCAAGAAGAAGGTCAGCCCGATCGTCATCATCCTGGCTCTCTTCGCCGTCGGCATCATCGGTCGCGTCTGCGGCTTCATGTAAGCACGCTTCGGCTTAAGACCGAGAGTTGCTAGGCAAGGGCTTTTGAGCCATTGAAACGGACCGCACCCGGTGGGTACACTGGATGCGGCCCGATTGTTTTATTTGGAGGGCGAGGCGCGTATGGCGCAATCTCAGAACAGCACGGTCGATCTGGCAACGCCGGCAACCTGCCTGATGGGGCTTACCAGTCACGGTAACGTGATGGTGGGCAATAAGGCGTTTGAGTACTATAACGAGCGTAATCCCGAGGATTATATCCAAATCCCGTGGGACGAGGTCGACTATATTGCCGCCGAGGTTTTGCGCGGTACCAAGAAGATTACGCGTTTTGCTATCTTCACCAAGGACAACGGCCACTTTACGTTTTCGACGCGCGACGATAAAGAGACGCTTCGCGCGGTCCGTAAGTACGTCGACGAGGATAAGCTCGTGCGTTCGCCCGACTTTATCGATGTGACGGCCAAGGGCGCCAAGAGCATCCCCTCCGTTATCAAAAACCTTTTCCACAAAGGCAAGTAGTCATTAAAGAGCGCCCCCTCAAAGTGGGGCGCAGTCTCCCATGTGGCTCGATCGGGAAAGTGCATCCCAGTTCGAGCGTCGATTCCGGGATGTAGTTTCCGGAACGGGGTCGTTTGGGAAACCGTGTCCCGTTTCGAGCCGAAATTCTGGGTCACAGTTTCCCAGCGAAGTCTCATGGGGAAAGTCTGACCCAGAATTTGCCTGGATAGTGGGACGCACTTTCCGGAGGGCTGTTCCACCGCAACTTCGAAGAGTGGCTATACGTTGCATTACAGCGGCGTAAATCTGCTACACTAGTACAGCATGCCTCCGTAGCTCAGGGGATAGAGCACCGCTCTCCTAAAGCGGGTGTCGACGGTTCGAATCCGCCCGGGGGCACCAGAGATTTGTCGAGCCCGGTACACCGCCACGGTACCGGGCTCTTCTGGTTCATGTCATGTCAAAAACGAAGCGCCCGCTTGCTGGGGGAGCAAGCGGGCGCCTGTGAGCGAATATGTTTGCGGCGGGAGCCGTAATGGGCGGTGGGGCGGCGACTAGTTGGTCGTACCAGAATCGTCGCCCGTGCTCGTGCCCGAGCCAGAGCCCGAACCCGAGCCAGAAATCGAAACCGTCAGCGTAATCGTGTTGTCGGTGGACTGCTTGCCGGTGGGGGAGACGCCCGTAACGGTGGCGTTTTCGTTGCCGCTCACGGGGTTGCCGTTCTGGTCGCAGAACGCGATGTTGTAGAACCCGGCGTTGTTGAGCGCGGTGACGGCGGCGGAGATGCTCTTGCCGTACAGGTTACCCGGAACGCTGGCCTTGCCGGACTTCTTGGCAATGACGACGGTAATCGTGGCGCCGGGCTTCTGCTTGCCGCTGGGGTTCCAGCTGATCACGGTTCCCTCGGTAACTGAGTCGTTCTCCTGGTAGCTCACGTCGACGCCAAAGCCTGCCATATCGAGGGCGTTGCGCGCCTGGGCCTCGGTCATGTCGGTCAGGTCGGGGACGGACGTGGTATCCGGGCCGCTGGAGACCTTGTACGAGATGGTCGTGCCCTTCGCGACTTCCTTACCGGCTTCGGTGCCCTGCTCAAAGACCTGGCCCTCATCGGCCTCGTTGGCCTCCTCGGAGGCGTTGCCCTTCAGGCCAACGCTTGCCAGCGCGGCTTCTGCCTGGTCCTTGGTCAGGCCGACAAGCCGGGGAACCTCAACCTTCTCGGAGGGCTTGGGGCCCTTGGAGATTACCAGGTTCACCTTAGTGCCCTTGGCCTTCTTGGTGTTGCCGTTGGGCGTCTGCTCGGCGACCTTGCCCTCGTCGACATCGTCGTTGTAGCTTTGGTCGATGGTGCCGACCTCGAGGCCGGCTTCCTTGATCAGTTCGACGGCAGTCTGCTGGTCCTTGCCCAGTACATCGGGAACGGTGACCTGCTCGCCGCCAAAGAGTCCTGTGGCAAAGGCCACCACGATGCCGATGACGGCAACGGCTGCCACCACGGCGGCGATGATCTTGTTCTTGTTGGATTTGGGCTTTTCGACCTCGTAGGAGCCGGTGGAACCCGAAACCGAGCTACGGGCGGTATTCTGGCCGCTCACGCCCGAGACGGGACGCACCATGGCGCGCGTCTGATCGGAAAGCTCGCGAGTCTTGGTGGCGCCAAGCTCGCCGGGGGCACCGATGATGCGCGTGGGCTCCGAGATGTTGACGGCACGACCGGACAGGTAGCTGTTGAGCACCTGACGCAGCTCGTCAGCGGTCTGGAAGCGGTTTGCCGGGTCCTTCTCCATGCACTTGAGGATGATGCGCTCAAGGTCGGCGTCGACACCGGAGTTGATCTGGCTCGGCGGAATAGGCAGCTCGTTGACCTGCTTGAGTGCGACCGAGATGGCGTCATCACCGTCAAAGGGCACGCGGCCGGTGGCGCACTCGTACATCACGACGCCCAGCGAGTAGATATCCGAGGTGGGGCCGAGGTCCTGACCGCGGGTCTGCTCGGGGCTGACGTAGTGGGCGGTTCCCAGCACGTTGTTGTCTTGCGTGAGGTGGCTGTTCTTGGCGCGCGCGATGCCAAAGTCCATCACCTTGATGTTGCCGTCGGGCAGCACCATGATGTTCTGCGGCTTAATGTCGCGGTGGATGATCTCATGCTTGTGAGCGACCGAAAGCGCGGAGCTGATCTGCGAGCCGATCTGGGCGACCTTCTTGGGGTCGAGGGCGCCGTGGCTCTTGATGCCGCTCTTAAGGTCGGTACCGCGCAGGTACTCCATGACGATGTAATAGGTGTCGCCGTCCTTGCCCCAATCGTAGACGCCCACGATATAGGGGGAGGAGAGACCGGCTGCTGCCTGGGCCTCCTGCTTAAAGCGTGCGGCGAAGGTTGCGTCGCCAGCATACTGCGGTAGCATGATCTTGACGGCAACCGTGCGGTCGAGGACCTGGTCCTGTGCACGGTAGACGGTCGCCATGCCGCCTGTCCCCACCTTATCCTTGAGGAGGTATCTTCCCCCGAGGACCCTCTGTTCCATTCCTGCTCCTAACATAACTATTCGCTCAACGATGTGTGTAGTACCTACGATGTGGCCGCTGGGGCCGTGTGGCGCGTTGCCGCTAACTCTTCGGCCGCGGCGCGCCTCGGGTGTCCGATTCGATCATGGGCATCACGCTCCCTGTGCGGCGAGCGCCGCGGTCAGGACGATGCCGGCAATCTTGGCCGCCTTGACGTCGTGTTTGTCGTAATCCTCCAAGGCCACCGAGATGGCGACCGTGGGTGAATCGTAAGGTGCAAAGCCAACGAACATCGAGTTGACGTTGGTGCCGCCGGTCTCGGCCGAGCCGGTCTTGCCGGCGACCTTGACGCCGGGGACCTGGGCATCGGTGCCGGTACCGGACTGGACGACGGCGAGCATGGCCTGCTTGACCTGGTCGGCCGTGGCGGAGCTGACGGCCTGACCCAGCGAGCGGGACTGCGTGGTCTTGACCACAGTTCCGTCCGGGGCGAGTACCTGGGCTACAAAGTACGGGTCCATGACCACGCCACTGTTAGCGATGGCGGCGGCAATCACGGCGTTTTGCATGACGGTGGTCTGCGGCCCGGGCGTGTGGTCCATGCCGACAGGCTGGCCGGCGCCGGCCCAGGCGGTCTCCCACTCGGTCATGAGCGACGGGTCGGCCATGATGGAGGCCGCGGAGGTCAGGTCCTGGCCGAGCTTTTGGCCGTAGCCAAAGGCGTTGGCAAACTGCACGAGCGTGTTTGCGCCAACTTCGTTTGCCACCTGGCCAAAGACGACGTTGGAGGACACGGCAAAGGCCTGCTGCAGGCTGATGGTGCCGTAGCTCTCGTTGGCATAGTTGGTGACCGGTGCGTTGCCGATGTCCATGGAGCCGGGCGCCTGGTAGGTGCTGGTAAGGCTGGCGGTACCGGTCTCGAGTGCCGCGGAAAGCGTAACGACCTTAAACGTGGAGCCCGGCGTGTACAGCGCGTCCATGGCGCGATTGTACATGGAGCCGTCCTCGCCGCCGCCCGCCTGCAGCAGGGCGTCGATGTTGGTGTTGTCGTAGGTGGGCGAGCTGGCACATGCGAGTACCGCGCCGGTACGCGGGTCGATGACCACTACAGCGCCCTTAAAGCCCTTGAGTGCCTGCTCGGCCGCCGTCTGGATACGCGAGTCGATGGTGAGCTTGGCGGTGTTGCCCGGCTGGGTCTGGCCCGCGAGCGACGCGATGGCGTTGTTCCAGCTGGAGTAGTCCTTAGAACCGGTGAGCGTGTCGTTCATGACGCTCTCGATGGCGGTGGTGCCATACTGCTGGCTCACGTAGCCAACCACGTGCGCTGCCAGGTTACCGTTGGGGTAGGAGCGTACGTAGGTGCCGTCCTCCTGCTGCAGCGACTCGGCCAGCGTCACGCCGTCGGACGTGATGATGGAGCCGCGCTGGATGTACTTGGAGCGGGCGATGGTGTGGTTGTTGGTCGGCATGTCCTGATAGTCCTTGGCCTTAATGACCTGGACATAGGTGAGGTTGCCGATAAGGATGGCGAACAGCGCCGTAAAGGCGAGCACCGCACGGGTTAGACGGTTGGCGAGCGCAACGCGGCCGAGCACACCGGATTCAGGCGTGTCGAGCAGGCGACGGCGCATGCGCGAGCCGACGGAATGGCTGCCGCTGCCGTAGGAAGACGAGGTGGCAAAGCGCGTGCCCGTCGGGGCGGCGGCAGATGCGACCTGATCATCGGTGATGGCGGCCATGGTGCCGGTGCCGGTAAGCTCGGCCTCGCGTCCGGTCGCCTCGTCACCGGCGCGCAGCAGGAGCGCGACGATGATAAAGCTTGCCAGCAGCGAGGAGCCGCCCTGGCTCATAAAGGGCAGGGTGACGCCGGTCAGCGGGATCAGGCGGGTTACGCCGCCAACGATCAAGAAGGCCTGGAAGCTGATGGCTGCCGTAAGACCGGTGGCGCTAAAGGCGGCAAGGTCGGATTTAGCGCGGGCAGCCGTGGTGAGGCCACGCACGGCAAAAAGCATAAACAGGATGAGCACGGCGCCGCCGCCCAAAAGGCCCATCTCCTCGCCGATAGCCGAAAAGATAAAGTCGGACTCGACGACGGGGATGTTGTTGGCCATGCCGTTGCCGATGCCAACACCGACCAGGCCGCCATCGGCAAGCGAGAAGAGCGACTGGACGATCTGGTAGCCCTGGCCCTGGGCGTCCTTAAACGGATCGACCCAAACCTGGAAACGCACCTGAACGTGAGACAGGAACTTGTAGGCGCCCACAGCTCCAACGGCTAAGAGCGCAAGGCCGATAACGACATACGAAAAGCGCCCCGTGGCAACGTAGAGCATCAGCAAGAAGATGGTGTAGAACAGCACGGCCGAACCCAGGTCGCGTTCGAAGACGACGACGAGCAGGCACACACCCCACACGGCAAACAGCGGCAGCAGCAGTCGCAGGCGAGGGATCTTAAAGCCCAGGATCTTGCGGTTGGAGATGGAGAGCAGCTCGCGGTTCTCGGCCAGGTACCCGGCCAGGAACAGCACGATAAAGACCTTGGCGAACTCGCCAGGCTGGATGGTAAAGCCCGCGATGCGAATCCACAGCTTGGAGCCCGAGATCGTGGTGCCGATAAAGATGGGCAGCATCAGCAGGATGATGCCGATGATGCCAAAGGTGTACTTGTAGCGCATGACCACGTCGAGGTTTTTGACCAGTGCGAGCGTTCCCACCATCAGGGCCACCGAGACGAACAGGATGATGAGCTGTGAGATGGCGAGAGCGGGGGCGAGGCGTGTCACGAACGTGATGCCGATGCCCGAAAGTATAAATACGATGGGTAGGATGGCGGGGTCGGCGCCGGGCGCCAAGATGCGCACGGCGATATGTGCCGCGGCGAAGGCGGCAAAGAGGCCGATCGGCACGGCGAGCGTCTCAAAGGAGATGGCGGCGCCCGCGGTGAGCACGTACATCGCATACAGCAGGATGACGGGGAACGCCGAGGCGATGAGCAAGAGCAGTTCGGTGTTGCGGCGACTCATAAGCGGCACTCCCTTTCTAATTCTTATCGGAGGCTTCGGCCTCGGCGGACTGTTCGGCGGTTTTCTCGGAATCTGATTCGGAGGTCGATCTCTGGTCGGTGTTGTCGCGAATCGTTTGCGCGTCGATCACCTGGCGGGTCTGCTCCTCGTCGATCTGGTGGCGGTACTTGGATATCGTGTCCTGCGCATCGTCGACACTTGTTTGCGGAATACCCGCCTTGAGGCGGTTTTGCGTGTCTTCGGGCAGGTCGGACAGCTTGATACTGGTTTCGCTTTCGAGCCAGTGAAGCTTGAGTCCGAGCGGCTTGCCGGGAAGGCCGCGCCAGACGGCGACATTGCCCTGGTAGGTACCCAGGTAGTACGAGCCGGTGACACCCGTGTAGGCCCAGATGGCAGCCGCCAGCACCAAGACGAGACCTAAGACGACGCCGATGGTGACGTTGCGGCGACGCACGCGTTGCGCCTCGCGCATAACGCCATCGTCAACCAGGTCAACGACTACTACGGTCACGTTGTCGTGGCCGCCGGCGGCAAGCGCCGCGTCCACTAGGTTGTCAACGCAGATTTGCGCGGTTGAGGACTGCGTGGCGATGTTCTCGATATCGCTATCGGGAATCATGCTCGAAAGGCCGTCAGAGCACAGTATCAGGCGGTCGCCTTCCTCGATATGCAGAGTGAAGTGGTCGGCATACATGGCGGGGTCTGAGCCCAGCGCACGGGTGATGACCGAACGGTTGGGGTGGACGCGAGCCTCGTCTGCCGTGATCTCGCCGGCGTCCACGAGCTCCTCCACGTAGGAGTGGTCGCGGGTCACGCGGATGAGCGTGCCCTCGTGGAGCAGGTAGGCGCGAGAGTCGCCCACGTGGGCGATGGCGAGCGTGTCGTTTTCGATATAGGCGCAAGTGGCTGTGCAGCCCATGCCGGGCTTGCCTAGGCCGTTCAGGGCCGCCTCGATTACGGCGGCGTTAGCTGCCTCGACGGCTGCCGCCAGGCGTGCTGCGTCGGCGGACTGCGGGGCCGTCTTGGCAATAGTCTCGACGGCGATGGAAGAGGCTACCTCGCCGGCGGCGTGACCGCCCATGCCGTCGCATACGCAAAAGAGCGGCGACTGCACCAGGTAGGAATCCTCATTGTGCGGGCGCACACAGCCAACGTCGGAGCGGGCACCCCACATGAGTTGCGTGGTGGTGCCGGCATCATAGGTCGAGTCGGTCTCGATGCGCTCCTCGGTCAGCGGCTCAAAGCTCATGGTCGAGCCGGGATCTTTGAGCTTTGCCTCCACGGCGGCGACATCGATCTCGGCGGTGTCGCCGGGGGAGACGGTGTCGGCATCGTTGCCCGACTTGGCGTCGGAGATGTCCGGAAGGTTGAGATCTTCGGTTACGCGGTCGGCGGGATCGCCGTCCTGCTGCGGCTCGACAGCCGTCGGCTCGGGCGTCGCAAAGTGCGACGGCGCGGGCGTGCTCTGGGGTTGAGCAGAGGGCTCGGGAGCTGCGGCGGGCGCGGCAACGGGCCGCTCAACTTCGACAGGCGTTGCGGACGCGGGTGCCGCCTCGCTTGCCGGGGCGACGGGGAATACCGGCGCGGCAGGCTCGGGGGCTGCAAACACGGCAGCGCTCTCGTTCATCGCCTCGGCGACGGGCTCGGCAAAGTGAGCCGGTGCGGGCGTTGTCTCCGGTTCCGCGGGCGGCTCGGCAGCGTGCGCCCCGATGGGGGCGTCGAGCTGCTCGGTGTCGGCATCCTCGTCATCGACGAGTGCCGGATATTCTTGAGTTACATGCGAAAGAGGCAGGGAGAACACGGTGTCCTCGGGCTTCACGGTCGCAGGGCGCGCCGGAGCGGCGTGGGCCGGCGCAGCTGTGGCGGCAGCCGGTGCCTCGGTCATAGTCGCGGACTTGTTCTCCTCGTCGATCATCGACGGTTCACCTTCATGACCACGTCGCCAATCTGGACTTCGTCGCCCTCGCGCAGCGTTGCGGGCTCCACAAGCTGGCGGCCGTTGACGAGCGTGCCGTTAAGCGAGTTGAGGTCTTCGATGATGAGCGCCGGGCCCTGCAGCGAAAAGCGCGCATGCGAGGCCGAGACGAACGGTTCGTTGATGCAGATGTCCGAAGATGGCGAGCGACCGACGATGACGGGGCCGAGCATGTCTACGTGGATGCCGCGGATACCGCGCGGACCCTTGTCCACATCGATCGTCCAGATAGCCGAGTCGCGGCGCTGTCCGCGCACAAGTCCCACGCCGGTCTTCATGACGGCGAACAGGAAGATATAGAGCAGGGCGACCAGGACGATGCGGCCTGCAAAAAGGACGATATCGATGTTCATAAGAGACTATCCCCTAAATTCAAAGGTGCTCAGGCCAAACGTCAGCAGATCGCCGTTGCGCAGCGGGCAGCGCGTAATGCGGCGGTTGTTGACGAGCGTGCCGTTGGTGGAATTGAGGTCCTCGATCGACCAATCCGAGCCCGTAAAGGTGAGCTGGGCGTGGCGGCGCGACACGTTGGGGTCGCGCAGGGCAATATCGGAAACCGAGCGCTCGCGACCGATAGTCACCTGTGCGGAGGTGATGCTATGGCTCTCGCCGCTCACGACGTCGACGAGCTGGGCGAGCGGGCGCTGCGGGGCGCGAGTGCTCGCCATGTTGGAGGCGATGCCGGCTGCGGCGCCTAGGCCCACGGCGGCACCGGTCGCGGCGGCTCCGCCCATGCCGGCAAGCGCGTCGCGCGAGACGGTCTGCGGCACCGGGATGGGTGCTGCGGCGGGGTCGGGGACGCTAGGCGCGAAGGGGTCTGCCACGGCAAGCGGGTCGGGAGCGGCGGCGCGAGGCGTCGGCTGCTGCTGGGGCATGGCGGCGGGGCGCTGCTGCTGCGGGGCAGCAAACTGCTGCTGGCCGGCGCGCGGGGCGCTGGCGGCACGGCTTGCCGCGGAGTTGTTTTGGCCCAGACCGTTTTGATAGGCGCGCTCTTCTTCGTACAGGCGGCCGAGCGTGGGGGCATCGACGTTCTCGGCAAAGACCGAGAACTTGCCGGCGCGCAGCTGCGGATCGATCATAAAGCGCACGAGGGGCTCGCCGACAAAGACATAGCGGCGCTTTTCGGCCTGCGCCTTCACAAACTCGCGGACCTCGCGCGAAAGCTCGGGGTAGAACGGGGCGAGCATGGGATCGTCGTCGGCGGCGATCAGGATGGTATAGAGTGCCGGCGCCGTGTTGACGCCGTTGATCACCAGAGTCTGATCCTCCATGTCGCGAGCGGCCTGCTTGGCAAGCTTCTTAAAGGAGAACGGGGCACGGGTGGCACCGAAGATGCCGGCCACGTGGTCCTCGAAGATGTTCAGGAAGTTCACGAAAGATCACTCTCCGTATAGGTTCTTTGGTATCCGAGCAAATATAGGCATATCCCAACGATTATAGAGGATAGGGTTCCCGCAACCGCCGCCTTGGCGACGACCGCGGCTGCAAGGCTGGCAATTTCCATATGGTGTGCAAGACAGGACGCCGCTGCGCAGCCGATGCCGGCGACAGCGATGGCGGCGATTACGGCAAGGTTTGAGCCCTGATCGGCACGCTTGGCATGGGCGTTGAGCAGCGCAGATGACGCCGCGGCAGTTGCCGCTACCAGCACAAAGGCAGCCCAAAGGAGTGGGTCTCCCAGCGCTGCGGCAACGTTACCGAGCCCCAGCACGCCTCCGGCTGAAAGCGCGACCGTGGCCAGACGGGCAAAAAGTGCGCCCATGCCCGTTGCCGCGGCGGCGCTTGCCGGGCCGAGCCAAAATGACGCGACGCCGGCGGTGACCCCAGCTGCCAGGAAGGTATTGCCGGTCAGACAGCCAAGCGCGAGTGCACAGGTGAGTGCGGCGCTCGCGGCAGCCTCGGTGCGACCCCAGGCGATCCACCAACCGGACATGGCGGCGGCAAAGATCACCGCGACGGGCAACATCGACAGGACGCCCTGTGCCTGCATGGTGGCGTTTGCCATGAGCACCAAAAAGCCCACAGCCGAGATGGCCGAGCCAATCTGGGGGGCCAGGCCGGCCGCCGCTCCGATCGCGATAGCCGCAATGACCAGGCCGGGAAGCGCCGCGACGCCGGCCGTCTGCATCAGCAAAAAGCTAAAGGCGCCGCACGTTAGCGCCGAGATAGCGTGCATGGCGTAGTCGCGCGCATGGCTCCAGCGCGTGCCTGCCCAGCCGAGTGCGGGGTCGACTTCGATGGTGTCGTCCTCGTAGTGCGACGGCTCGATATCGTCGAGCTCCTGCTCGTCATCCGAAAGTTCGCCAACCATTTGCTCCAGGCTGCGACGGCCTTCGCGCACGCTGCCCAGACCGGCAAGGAGCTGGTCGCAAAATGCCTCGATGCTGTTGGGGCGGTCCTGCGGCATGGGGGAGAGCGCGCTCATGAGCGCGGCCTCGGCTCCCGGGGGAAAGTGTGGTATCAGCTCGCTGGGATAGGTGGCGCCGCCGATGATGCGGCCGAGCGAGTCGGCGGGCGTGGCCGCCATAAAAGGAGCGCTGCCGCACAGGCCCTCGTAGATCACACAGGCGAGGGCAAAGACATCGGCGCGCTCGTCGACCGTGCCGGTCTCGATATCGAGCTGCTCGGGCGGCATGTAGCCGATGGTGCCGCCGCGTGAGCCGCCAAAGCCACCGGCGGACGACAGCCGCGCCATGCCAAAGTCGGTGAGCTTTACATTGCCCGAGTGGTCGATGAGCACGTTGGCGGGCTTAATGTCCAGGTGGAGTACGCCATTACTGTGGGCGAAGGTGAGCGCCTGGCCCAGGGCATCGGCAATGGCCGCGGCCTCGTCAAAGGTAAGTGAGTGGCCGTCCGCGCGGTGCAAAAACTCGGCCAGCGACATGCCATCGACATATTCCATAACCAGGTAGGCATAGGCTGTGTCGTGCGTAAAGTCGATGACCTGCACGATGTTGGGATGTTGAAGCATGGCGGCAGTGTGCGCCTCGCGCAGGACATCCATGATGTCGCTAGCGGGCATGCCGGCACCGTTGATAAGGGGGATGCGTTTAATGGCGACGCGGCGGCGCAGGTGCGTGTCGCGGCAGATCTCGATGGAGCCAAAACCGCCGGTCGCAAGTGTCTCGAGCGGCTGGTACCGCTTGAGCAGCTCGCGAGAGCTGGTGCCCTCCAAAGGAACGTCCGGCGAGAACCGGGCGGTATGTTGCGAGAAAAGCGGCATGGCCAACCCTCGTGCGTTTAAAGTTCGTTTGCGAGCGGCAGGTGCGGGGCCGAGCCGTTCGCGGTGGCATAGATGCTGCTAGTGTAGCACGCTCGGGCAGATGGCGAGGATAGCGGGATGCGAGGTGGCCCGATCGATTCGGCCCGTTTCGGCTCGTTTGGAAAGCGCATCTCAGTTTTCAGCCAAATTATGGGATGCGCTTTCCAAATGGGGTGGGCTGCGGAAACTGCATCCCAGAATATTGCCCTGGAACGGGATGCGCTTTCCGAACCGGCGTCCAAAAGGAAACCGCATCCCGCTTTGATGTGGGGACTGCGAACAAAAGCCGGACCGTGATCTGGCGCGGATTGGAGTTCGCCTGAATCATTGATGCTGGCTGGTGTGAGAACAGAGATAAACGAGCGGCTCGAGCGATATAATGACACGCTATGGAGGCCGTATGCTCTTTTCCCGCCGTTCTGCTACATTTGCCTGCGCCATTGCGCTTGTCGTAATGGCGGTCACCCCTTATCACCGGTTTTCATCTTCAATCGGCCTAGCGTCAGGTGCAATGACCTGGCTCGTTATCCTGGGCGCATGCCTCGCGGCGTTTGTTCATGGTGCTGCGCTATGCAAGGGGGGAATGAGAAGGCCGAGGCATCTCGGTGCCATCGGTGTTTTCCTTGGTGTTATTGCAACGGTTCCCGAATGGGCCGACCTGGCTTTCTATGCTCGCGGAGACTCTATTCCAATCGTGTTTGCACCGATTTGGTTGTTACATGGCGTTTCGTGTGTCTCGTGCTTTGTTGGGTCGCTGCTTCTCTCATATGTTATTTGGGGCACGGCGGACTCTCCTTTGACGCAGAGGTCGACACGGACTGACGAAAGGGAAACTCGTCACCCGCAGGACGCGATTTTTACAGAAACAATAGCCGTCATGTCTTGCCTGCTGTTTTGCTGTCGAGTTTCATGGAGAGTCGTTCCCGAGCCATGGGGGATGCCCCCTGTAACGGCCGCGTCAATTGGCCTTGCGCTTTTAATTCCGTTGGTCTATCTCGCATTGACTGTGGCCCCGCCGTTTTGCCGCCCTCGTGCCTTTGGCCATGGGCGGCGCGACGTGTTTGCCTGTTCTGTGCTCGTAGCAGTTCCTATTGGTCTTATTCCGGCTGTTGAGGCGGCATACTTCGCAAGCGATGCCGTGGTCATTGCATTGCTGGCGATGGGGTCCGTTATCGCTGCTGCCTTCGTATGCATGTTGCTAAGGGGGAAACGGGACAACAATTCGGATATCGCCTGTGCGTCCGACACATTCGATGCGGGGGTGTTTTCCCCTGCCCTGTCGCCTAGAGAAGAGCAGTTTGTTCGACTGCTGCTCAAAGGGAAAACGCCGGCGGAAATTGCCAAGGAGACGGATACGAAGCCATCGACGGTGAGAACAACGCTTCACCGAGCATACGGGAAGGCGTCGGTTGCGGGCTCACGCGAGCTCGTGGCGCTGTTTGCGGGTGAGGGCGATACTGTAGGGCATGAGCTACCGCAGCGGCATGCTGACGATATAGTGGCATCAGCTCGAACGCGCCGGCTGTTTCGATACCTGCTCACATTATTCTTTATCCTCCTTGCGGCGGGGCCCTTGGTAATGGCGGATAGCGATTGGGGGTCCGGTGTTTCGCGGGCTGTCGCCTTTTCCCTCTTAAGCTACGCATTGGGTCTCGGACTGCTTCTGTCGCTACGCTACGCGGGTGGAAAAGCGAATCGTGGCGCTGCGCTGGATAGAGCGGGTGAAGCGATTTGGCTCGGAAGCCCGTACGTATGGGCGGTGCTATCTGCTGTGGAATGGTCTTTTATCTATATCGCGGCATTGATGTGCATACGCGTTCCGTTGATGGCTGTGCCGGTCCTGTTTTGCGGCGTGGCGTCTACGGCTTCGCTCGCTGTTGGGCTGCGTCCGTTTAAGGTGCATGCCCATGCTCGGGCTATCGTGCCGTTGGTGTCAATGGGCATGGTTGCCTTAATCTATGCGGTCGCTAGGGGGCGAATCCATGGACTTGCGGTGCTGACGGGGGTGCTGCTCACATATATAGTGATGCGAAGCTGTCCGCAGCGCAAAATGCTTGGGATATGGATGCTTTGCTTCGGGGCGACGGCTCCTGTTTGGGCTGTCTTGCTCAATATGGTGCAGGATCTGACGGTTTTCGAGCCGTTGTTCCTCGCGTCGTTGTTGGGGCAAAGTTCGGCTGTCAATGTCGTCGTGGCAACGGTGATTGTTTGCTGGTCTGTGCCCATGTTCGTTACGCACATCGCGCTCGCCCGCTCGGTTGAGGACGAGAAGGCCGTCTTGGAGTACCGGGCGAACGGGTCCACCGAAACGGCCCGCGTGCGCCAGCTGGCCCTGCTTACGTCGCGCTCCCTTTCTGATGTTCAGTCGCAAATTTTGCTGATGACGGCAGAGGGGGCAACGACAAAGGCCATTGCGGAGGATGTCGGTTACGCTGCATCTACGGTGCAAGCGCTGCGGTCTGCATCTTACCGCCAGTTGAAGATCAAGAATAAGGCGGAGCTAATTTTATTGTTATCGCAGGTAAATAACGTGTAAACGCCTGAGCAATCAACTCAATAGCGGGTGTTTACAGACATCTTTCTCTATTCATGCGAAGGTTGCCGTGCGTCGACGCATTGTTAACCGCTTTTGATTGGAGAAGGCCATGATTAAGCCAAGGAGCGCTATTGCTCGAATCGGAGTCGGCTTGGTGATTGCAGCTGGTCTGTCCCTAGGGGTTCCCGCTGCATCGTTTGCACAAGAGGAGTTTGACACCTCTCAGGTTTCCAGCATTACTCAAAACGCCGATACGGGAATTACGACCTGTACGAACAATGCCGATAAGGCATTTAGTTTTCAATGTGCCGGGACGAGTGCAACTGGCTACCGTCAAAAGGATGATTCCTCATCGCTCTATCTGGATATCCAGGGCCATACGGGAAATCCGCTTCGGTTATATACAGACGGTGCGTATAACACAAGCGGTAGCGGCAGCATGAATTGTACTCAGGGAACGTATCGTTCGAATCACAAGGGACAGTGGGAAATGTATAACCTCGTCCGTGAGAACGGGCGATCTGCGGCGCGACTGACTGCATGGGCGGAGTCTGGCTACGGCACTGTTATTGGCGTATGGAGCCCCGACTGCGTCGGGCATTTCCACAAGCTTCCCGCATAGTTGTTTGAAATGGCTCCCTTCCGGCTTTCTGGGTCGGAAGGGGGAGGAGGACGTATGAACCAAAAGCTCGCAAGATACGAACTGTCGAAAACGATTAGACATCCAGCTTTTATCCTTGCTCTCTTGATTGCGGTCGCAGTTGCAATAGCTGCCGCGCTGGAGCCGTGGGCAAATTTGGAAAAAGAGCGCCACAACCTTCTTTCTTTTGGTTACGGCGTTGGCGTGCAAGCCGAAAATTATCTCGGTCAAACACGTGAAAGCAGCTTCGGTAACTGGATTGTTGTGAGCGCGAACGCGCCACTGTCTGCGTCGGTGTTTTTCTATGCACTGCCCCTGCTTGCAATGTTGGCTGGATCTTGGTCGTGTCTCTTTGAGCGTTTGAGTGGTTATGACATGCAGATATGCACGCGCGTTTCCAGAAAGGCGTACGTGAACGTAAAGATGCTGTCTGCTTTCCTCTCCGCGTTTACAGTGACTGCCATTCCTCTGCTCGTCAATTTCCTGATCGTCTCGATGCTTTTTCCTGCGTATCTTCCTCGGGTCGATGAGTCGACTTACGTAGGACTTTACCTGCATAGCTACTTCTCCGGTCTATTTTATTCGCATCCTTTGTCATATGTGCTCGCATACACGCTGTTCGATGCTGTCACGCTCGGGACTTTATCCATGGCTGTAACTGGCTTCTCAATTTTGTTTCGTAGCAGAATCAAAGCGATAATTGTCCCGTATCTGCTAATGGTTGCGTGGCATTTTGCAAATGGCTGGATCTTCGGCGTAATGGCTTGTGTGGGGTTTAACTGCAATATCCTCAACAGCATCAGGTCGGAATCGCTGAATAACTGGCCAGACATTCGAGCCGGTTTTGCGGAAATCATATTATTGACCCTTGCTTCGTTGGCTTTTTCTGGGGCGTGGAAAAGACGCGAGGTGGTCTGATGCTGTTTAGGCTGGTCGCCGCGGACCTGAGGACCGTTTTGAAGAAGAACATCATCACTTTTATTGCAATTGCGGCAGTGACCGTTGCGAACTTGGTGTACGCCTACGGATTGTCTTCTGTGTATGGGGTTAGAACGGATACCTTGGGGTTTGCGGATAATCTTGCGCTCGTGTTTGCCGGATCTGCTCCGTTTGAGCCTAGGCCCGGGGTCATGTTTGTGCCTCCGCTAGGATGGCTATTTCTCATTCTGCTTATTCTCTATACAACACTCGACTATCCGACCGAATCGTTGCACGGGTTTGGTTTGCAAGCGCTTGTTCGATGCCGGGCAAGAACCCTTTGGTGGGTCTCGCGTTTTATCTTGGTGGCGGCAGTAACGGCATTTTCACTGCTCGTGGTGGTTTGCTCTGTTGTGATTTGGAGCTTGGTGGTGAGCTCCTCGTTCAGCGCGGTCATTCATGGTGAGTCGCTTCAACTGGCTAATTTGGCGCCGTGGTTTCTCAAAGCTGCCGAGGCAGATGCGCTGCCGTTTTTCATAGGTCTCTTATTTGCTTTTGAGGCGCTTGCGTTTGCGCAGGCAGCGGTTGGGTTTGTGCTTGGGTCGTCAGTCTCGTTTGTGGTTTTAATGAGCTACCTGATCTGCTCGGCATATGCACGACATTGGGCGCTATTGGGTAACGCCTTGATGCTGTTGCGCTGGGGTGGAATTGTCAAAGAGGGAATCGCGGCGGGCTCGAGTGTCTTGTCATCAATTGGGCTTATGTCGTTATGCCTATCGTTGGGTGGACTGTGGTTTCGAAGGGCCGACCTTATAGAAAAGGGGGACAAGATATGAGTGTGATCGTAAGGGGCGTATCGAAGCGCATGGGTAAAAACGATGTCCTGCGCAACGTGTCCATCGAGGTTGACCCTGGGACTGTGGTCGGGCTTCAGGGGATAAACGGTTCGGGTAAGACCATGCTCATGCGAGCGGTTTGCGGGTTGATCAAGCCTACCGAAGGCGAAATCTCTATCGATGGCCAAAGGCTTGGGGCGGACATCTCGTTCCCGCCGAGTCTGGGGATGTTGATCGAGGCGCCTTCCTTTTTGGGATATCTGTCTGGCTACGACAATCTGAAGCTCATCGCTCAGATCAAGGGCGTTGCCACCCCCGAGGACATTCGCTCTGCCCTGCGGCTCGTGGGGCTCGATGCAGACGAAAAAAAGAAGTTCCGAGCATACTCGCTTGGGATGAAGCAGCGTCTGGGGATAGCTGCGGCAATTATGGAGAAGCCGAAGCTGCTTGTTCTCGATGAGCCAACGAATGCCCTCGACGAAGCGGGCGTTGAAATGCTCAAGCGCGTTGTGGCGATGGCGGCATCAACGGGTCGTGAGGTCCTTCTGTCCAGCCATGACGGAGAGGTGCTCGAGGAACTGGCCGATCGGGTTTACTGCATGCGCGACGGTGCCGTTGTGAAAGTTCGGGAAAGGTCGTGAGCGCGATGAAGAAGACCCTGTGGACGAGAAGATCGGCGCTCGCGCTTTTTTGCTGTGCTGCTGCCGGCCTTGCGGGCATGAGGGTGAGCGTCGTTAACGGGAACCGGACGGTCATTCCTGAGAAATATTACGCGGAGGGCGAATGGCTCTCGATGGATGGAGCGTTTCTGGGGTCGAAGGATGTGGTGACTGATGGGTATTCGTTTTGCATAGACGGGGCAGAGTTGCTCACGCCGCGCGAGTATCTCAAACGAGCACATGACGATTATTCAAAATATGGCACCGTGGATACGAAAACGAGACTGAAGGATGCCGACATCACGTGCGTTATCGCCGTAAAGATGCGTGTCAGAAATAGGGATAATATCGACGGTGGAATCAAAGCGTATGTTTGGCATCTGGTTCCGGAGTCTGCGCCAAACTATGATTTTGTAGTCAATACCGATCTGATAACGCAAGCCATGCCGGTCCTTGGCGGCTCTGCTGCGTTTGCCGTGGAGGTTGGGGCAGAAAACGAGTTGCTCGTCCCATTTATGATGCAGAACACCAACGACTATTTCGAAGGTTACGAGACCGTCCGTTTTGAGAAAGCATTTCCCGGGACTTACACGATGAAGATGACCGATCTGCCGGAGCGGAGGCTCTTAAGGTTTGAAGTGAAATAGCTCGAGAGCAAGGCAAAACGGGTCCATTGGCGGTACGCGCGCCCGATTCCAGGCGCCCCGGCCCGGAATCGGGCGCGGGACGAGGCGCCTTCGGTGTCGGCCGGCCTACCGCTTCTTCTTGCTCTTCTTCTGCTTGCGCTGCTTGCCCTTGGTCTCCTGGGGCTTGTCGCCCTGTTTTGCTTCGGCAGCGGCCTTTTCTGCCTTCATCTTCTTGCGTTTGGTCTCGATGCGGAGTTTTTTGTTGATGCGCGCCTTAAGGAAGGGACCGAACTGCTCGGCATCGCCGCGGACAAAGGTGTCCTTAGGGATCGTCACGCCCTGGTCGGCGAACATGGCCACAAAGATGCGCTCGCCGTCGAGCACGTGGTCGAGCTTTTCAAACGGGAAGAACTGCGACTTGCCGCTCGTGCCCCAAACCATCAGGCCGTCCTCGTTGGCGGCGACGCGGCGATAGCGGCCACCCATGGACTCGTCGGCCTCAACGGCGTCGATAAAGTCGCGGGCGAGGGTGTGGTGCAGGTTTTTGCTCCACCAGGCCAAAAAGGCGCCGAATACGATCAAGACGACGCCAAACTTGATCCAGTTGCCGCCGGCCACCAGCATGCCGATGCCGATGAGCGCGGCAATTGCCGCGGCGACATACAGCGAGCCGCGACGCCTGGGCGAGGCGACCAGGCGGGCGAAGTCGGTGACGAGGTCGTTTTCGTATTGGTACTCGTTGAGGTACAGGATGCCGTCGTCGGCTGCGGCCTGCTCCTCGAGCGCGACCTCGACCTGGTCGGCTGCTTCGGAGGGAACGAGGTTGCTCTCTGCGTCTGCCATGCTCTTTGGACTCCTATCGCGGCGGGCTCGCCGTACGGGTTATTATGGAATGCAGTATGCCGTGCGACCGCATGGCCGCCGCGGCAACAAGACTCAGTATACCCGGGGGAGCACCCATGGAATCGTTGTACCGAAAGTATCGCCCGCTCACCTTTGACTCCGTGGTGGGCCAGCAGCATATCGTCTCGACGCTCGAGCACGCCATCACCGAGGGGCGCCTGTCCCACGCCTACCTGTTCTGCGGACCGCGCGGCACGGGCAAGACCACCATGGCGCGCATTCTGGCCAAGGCGCTGCTGTGCCGCAATGCCGAGGCGGCGCGCGCCGAGGGTGCAAGCGGCTGCATGCCCGACGGTACTTGCGAGGAGTGCGAGCTCATTGCCGAGGGTAACCACCCCGATGTCTACGAGCTCGATGCCGCCTCCCGCACGGGCGTGGACAATGTGCGCGAGGAAATCATCAACTCCGTCAACTTTGCCCCGGTGCGCGGCAAGTACAAGATCTATATCATCGACGAGGTCCACATGCTCACGACGGCGGCGTTCAACGCGCTGCTCAAGACGCTCGAGGAGCCGCCGGCACACGTGATCTTTGTGCTGTGCACCACCGACCCGCAAAAGATTCTGGAGACCATCCTCTCGCGCTGCCAGCGTTTCGATTTCCATCGCATCGGCAACGAGGATATCGAGCGTCGCCTGGCATACGTGTGCGAGCAGGAGGGCTTCGATTACGACGATGAGGCGCTGGCTATCGTGGCGCGCCATGCCAAGGGCGGTATGCGCGACGCGTTGTCCACGCTGGAGCAGCTGAGCGTCTTTGGCAACGGTTCTGTGCATGCGGACGACGCCCGCTCGCTTTTAGGCGAGGTTTCGGACCAGATTCTGGGCGAGTTTTCCCGCGCCATTGCCGATCGCGATGTTGCCGAGCTCTATGGACTGATCCGTGCGCAGGTCGAGGAAGGAAACGACCTGCTGGAGCTGACGCGCGACCTGGTGGCGCATGTGCGTGACGTGTACGTTGCCTGCGTTGCCGGTGCCCGTGCCGAGCTGTTTGAGGGCGGCTCCGAGCAGGCCGAGGCGCTTGCTGCCGAGGCCGCTGCCTTTGGCGAGCATCCTGCCGACCGCCTGGCCCGTGTGCTGACGGTGCTCGACGATGCCGCACTGGAGATGAGGGGCGCGAGCGACGTGCGCCTGGTGCTCGAGATCGCCTGCACGCGCCTGGCACGTCCCGAGGCCGATTTAACGATTGAGGCATTGGCCGAGCGCGTGGCCCGCTTGGAGGCCATGGTTGCCAACGGCGCCGTGCCGGCGAGCGTGGCTGCTGCTCAGGCCGCCGCGCCTGCAGCATCCGTACCCGCTGCTGCCCAACAGCCGACGCTAATTTCGGGCGCTCGTGCTGCCGCTCCGGCGGCATCCGCTGCCCCCGCTGCTACGTCCGCGCGCCAGGGCGGTATGCCTTGGGACCGTGGTGCTGCTGTTCCGGCTGCCCAGCCTGCGTCCCGTTCTGCGTCCGTGTCGGCTTCCAAGCCTGCAGCGCCTGCACCTCAGCCTGCGCCGACTCCGACGCCTCAGCCCGTTGCGGCCCCCGCGCCTGCCACCGCTCCGGCACCTAAGCCCCAGTCCAACAATGCCGCCCAGGTTGCCGCCGCCGGTACTGCCGAGACGCCCGCGGTCGAGGATGCCGGAGAGCTGCAGCGCAAATGGGCCGAGGTTGTCGAGCGTGTCAAGGCGCGTCAGGCTTCCTACGCGGGGCTTTTGCTCAATGCCCGCGCCACGGCTGACGACGGCTCCAGGCTCACGGTCTCGTTCCCCGCGGGCTCGACCTTTGCCATCAAGATGCTTGGACGCGCCGACACGCAGTCGGTGGTCCTGCCGACAGTCAGTGCGGTCTTCGGTCGTCGTACCGTCGACTATGTCCTGGATGGGGGTGGCACGCCGGCTCCTCAACATGAGGAGCATTCTCCATCTGCACGGGCTGCGGTATCTGCGGACCCGCAACCCGTGTCCTCGGCGGCCCCTGCATCCTCGAGCGCCAGCGCGACGCAGCCAAAAGCAGCACCGATAGCGGCGCCGACCCCGTCGGCGCCTAAGCCCGTCATGGCCAAACCGGCTGCTCCGACACCCGCGCCCAAGCCTGCCTCGCCCGCGCCCAAGTCGTCTGACCTGGGCAAAGCCCCCTGGCTGCGCTCCGACAACCCCGCCGGCGCTCCTGCCACGGGCAAGCTCCCGACCGAGCCCGCGCCCCGAGCGCCCGAGCGCGCGTCCGCTCCCAAGGCTCAGCCCGCCGCGCCGTCTGCGCCATGGGAATCCGAGCAGGTTCCCTACGACGATGCCATGGTTGGCGGTTTTGTTGCCGATGCTGGTGGGGACGATCTGCCTCCGTTCGACGTGCCGGGTGCGGCGTCCGCGCCCAAGTCCGCTGCAACTGCCCCCAAAGAGGAGGACGCTCCTGCAGCTCCCTGGGAGTCCAACTCCGGTGCGGGCGGCCCCTTCGGCCATCAGGGTGCAGCCCCGAGCATCCCGCAGACCGAGGACGAGGCCAAAGCCCTCATCCGCAGCGTCTTCGGCCAGTCCACCATCTTCAAGCCGGTGGAGTAGCTGCGCAGGCGGGTATACTGCTCAAGAAGAGAACCCCTTGCCCGGGCGCATCTGTATTTCGGACATGTGCAACGTGGTGCCGCGTATATCGCATTCGAGCAGACAGGCGCGTGACGGTCGGCCTAGGATGCTGAGGTCGATACGATACGTCGCATGGCTGTCCGTGTACTCGACTTGCTCGGCGTTGACGGTTGCTCCGATTGTAAATAAAGAGCCCAGTTCGGCATCGACAATCTTGGAGTCCTTTATCTTGACCTTGAACTCTTGGTAGAGGGACGGGCTGTTGTAGTAAATGGTTCGGGTTCCGTCGGTGCATTCATCGGTCGTCTCCCATTTGACGACGGGCTGGTCCGAGCTGGCTATCAGCAGTTCTGCTCCAAAAGCTATGGCATGGGTGATGATAACCAGTAATACCCAGACGACAAAGAGATAGAGAACCACATATGCAACGGGGTGTTTTGAGCGGATGTTTTGGAGTACGGCTGGGACATTCACGAGGGCACCTCCAAATCGTCATCTATGACAATCAAATTATACCCAGCCGCCATGCGTGCCGCCTCGAGCAGCGGCTCGGCATTTTGCCATGTAGCCTTGTAGCCCTACGCATAAACTGCCTGGTTCCAGCTCTGCTAGATGTAGCTTGAGATAATTATGCAACCTTGCATAATTCGACCTTGCATAATCTTGGGCGTGCGTCACGCTCAAGGACATGTATATCGACTGAGGTAGCGTGTCCGCCCCGCTTGCTTGCCCCGCGCCGTGGTACGATTTTTGAGTTTGAAAGTCCCGCCGTGCTCCGGCTGCCCTTGCAGCTCGGCGCGCGGCCGCACGTAAAGGAGCCATCATGGCCGGTATGAACATGCAGCAGATGATGAAGCAGGCCCGCAAGATGCAGGAGCAGCTTGCCGCCGCGCAGGAGAACCTCAAGTCCCAGACCGTCGACGCCTCTGCCGGCGGCGGCATGGTCAAGGTGACCGTCAACGGCGAGATGGAGCTCGTCAACCTCACCATCGATCCCGATGCGCTCGATCCCGAGGACGTCGATATGCTGCAGGACATGATCATGGCTGCCGTCAACGAGGCCGTCCGCGGCGTCAACGAGCTCGCCAACAAGCAGATGGGCGCCATCACCGGCGGCCTCAACATCCCGGGCATGCCGTTCTAAGACACGCATATATATGAGTGCGAATCACAGTCTGCAAAAACTGCTCGATGAGCTGGGCCGCCTGCCGGGCATTGGTCCCAAGTCAGCTCAGCGCATCGCCTATTACCTGTTGGAGGCTGACGCCGAGGAGGCGCGCCGCCTGGCCGAGGCCATCCTGGAGGTTAAGCAGGAGGTTCACTTTTGCAGCCGCTGCTTTAACTACGCCACGGCCGACGAGTGCTCCATCTGCCAGGATTCGATGCGCGACACCACTCGCATTTGCGTGGTGGGCGAGCCGCGCGACGTCCAGGCGATCGAGCGCACGGGCAGCTACCACGGTCTCTACCACGTATTGGGCGGCGTGATCAGCCCCATGGACAAGATTGGCCCCGAGCAGCTGCACATCCGCGAGCTGCTGGCACGCTTGGGTCACGAGGACATCCACGAGGTCATCATCGCCACCAACCCCAATATTGAGGGCGAGACCACGGCGAGCTACCTGGCCCGCACTATCAAGCCGCTGGGCGTCGAGGTGTCGCGTCTGGCGAGCGGTCTGCCCGTGGGCGGCGACCTGGAGTATGCCGACGAGCTTACGCTCGGGCGCGCCATCGAGGCCCGTCGCACGATTTAGGTGGCGAGCCTGCTCCTGCCGTATGTTTTCCTCGCGACGCACGGGGTAGTCATAATTTCCCCGTGCGACTGTAAGTTTGTTGTGCAACAAAGATGCTTTGTATCCGCTTATCGCATGGATGCTTCCACTCGCATCCTTAATTTGCCCATTCGTTGCGCAACCTTTTGGGTTCGCTGATACACTCAAAATGGATTCGAATGAATGCGCCGCTCCCGAGCGGCGTGTTTTTGTTGGAGGAGAACGCATGCGGCCCGGTGGCACTCAGACAAAGCGCGGCACCGCGGTGCGCATGCGACGCCGACTGGGCTTGGCGCCGCGGGCGTACGCACTGCTGTCTTGCTCGCTGGTGCTGGTCATAGCTGGCGTTTCTGCCTATGGCATGACCGTGCCGTCCATGATGCAGGCACATGCCGCACGCGAACCGCGCGTGGGGCATGAGGTCAAAAGTGATCTGGGCACCACGACTGGATATGCTTGGGCAAGTGTGGTCGCGCATATTGTGTTTGGCGCCGACGACGCGGACGGCGCCGAGGCCCCGGACAACGAAGTCACGCTTGCCAATGGCAAAACCATCGTGCTCACCAACACCAAGATCATCGATCGGTTGTCCAACAATAGCGTGGCGGCAACGGTGAATAAGGTCGAGCAGCAGAAGGAGCAGGACGCCCAGCAGTCCGGAAAGCCCGGTAGCTCGGATACTTCTGGCTCCGGCTCGGATTCGTCGAGTTCGGGCGGCGGCTCTGGGTCGGGTTCCTCTGCCGGAGGGTCTGGAAACGGCGGCTCGACGGGCGGCAACACTGACAACGATGCAAACTCCGGTGGCCTTTCCGCTGCTGAGGAAGAGAGCATTCACAGTTGGCTTGTGACCAAGTACAACATGCTCGACGGCTATGTTTCTCGTGCCAATGACGTGGTTTCGACCTATAACTCTACGGGAGATCCCAGGCCGTGCGACAGCCTGGTCGGGGAGATGTTTGTCATTCGAGCCGAGTTCGGTCGTCAGACATTCTCGCCCCGGTCAAAGTGGTATCAGCAGTATGCCAATCTGTGGGGCTGTTACACCAACCTATGTCAATGGGTCGGCCATTACGGCGATGATGACGTCGCGCTCGGTAACTTCAACAATAACGTGGCGGCGCTTGCCCTATGATGACCGATCTTGCATCCACCACACCACAATCGCTCGGTCGCGATCCCATGGTCGGCCTGCGCCTGGCGCGTGTCGACGGGTTTGAGCCGGCCATTGCGCTCGGTCAGGACGAACTGCCTGCCTATCTGCGTCGTTTTACGATGCTGTTTGCCGACGATGCCACCATGCGCCGTGGCGGTATCGGCCGCGTGACGCGTGCCGTCAACGCCCAAGGCGAGGCCGTGGCGCTCAAGCAGCTCATCTTGCCGACGCGCGATGAGTTTGACGACGATGCAACTCACGAGGCGCTGGTCGCCAAGTTCAAGGCGGCGTTTCGCGAGGAATATGAATGCCATCGCGCCCTTTCGGGCCTTAAGGGCTTTCCCCGCCTCTATGGCTGGGGCGAGGTCGACGGTGTGCCTGCAATTGTCATGGAATGGGTCGAGGGCGAGACGCTTGCCCGCTTGCGTTCGCGACTTGCCGTGGACGATGCCGGACGCCTGTCGCCGCTTGTGGCGGCGCGTCTGGGTCGCGACCTGTTCGATCTGCTCTGCCGCATGAGCCTGGTGGGGGAGGGCTTTGTCCATCGCGATATCTCGCCCGCTAATATTATGGTGCGCACGGCGCGTCTACCGCTTGACCGGCAGCTTGCCGAGGGTGCCTTTGACCTGTGCCTGATCGACTTTGGCTCGTCGCTGGCGCTTGAGCCTGCGTCGGCCGTGGCCGGTACCGGCGGCAAGGCGTCGTTTACGGAGCGTTATGCCACGCTGCGTCGCGCGACGGTTGCCTATGCCCCGCCCGAGATGCTCACCGACGATATTCCCGACCTGCGCGCTTTGCGTATGTCGCCGGCGATTGACGTCTATGCCGCGGCAAGCACGGTTTACGAGCTCATTGCCGGCATCGCGCCATACGAAGCCGCGCCGAGCACTTCGGGCACCTCGGGTTCGCGCAAAAAGACGCGCGACATCGCGAGCCCCTACCGTCTCAAGATGGACACGCGGCCCGACTATCCCATTGGTGCCCATGCGCCCGGTTGCGATTTGACGCAGCTGCTTCATCGCGAGCCCGATGTGGCGCTCGCCGCGGCCGAGCAGGCCCAGCAGCTGGGGCTTGAGCCGGATTCCGAGGAGCTACGCGATGCGCTGGCGTTTGTCGATGCCCAGCTGTTCAACGTGGTGATGGCCTGTCTGTCCAGCCATCAAAAAGATCGTCCCGAGCCGGCGGCGGTCGAGGCGGCGCTCTCGGCGTTTTGTGACCACTATGCGCAAAATGTCGGTCGTTCGCTCCGCGGCGAGCCGCTCACGCCGTGCCCCATGGATGCGTCTGGCCGTGCGGTTCGTCGCGCGCTGATGGTCGGCGCGACGGTCGTCTGTGGCGTGGTTTGGGCTGTGGTCGTGGTTTCGGCCGCGCTGCTGGCGTCGGGCGCTCGCGTGACGGCGACTTTGGGATCGCTCGTGTGGTCTGGGACGCTACCGGGTATTATTGCCGCACTGGCGTTGGCGCTGCCAGGCATAGCCGGCGTTACCGCGGGGGCACTTGCGCGCAATCGGCGCTCGGGGTTCCTGCAGGGTGTGCTTGCGCTTTCTGCCTGCGAGGTTCCAGTACTGGTTGTGGCTGCATGTAGCGTATTTTCCCAACGCGCCGTGATGGGCGGCCTTGTTGCCGCTCTGGTTGCAACCTATACGCTTACGTGGTTTTTGCTTGCGATGGGCTTTGCCTTTGAACTTCCCGTTTCGGCACCGCGACGCACAAAAGCCCAGATGGCGACTCCGCTTGCCGGTGGAGCCGCAGCTGCCCGTACTTTTGGCGGACCTGTCGAAGTATCGTCCGATTCTATTTCTACGACCAAGGAGGCCTAGGTCATGGCATCTCAAGTTAAGCTCACCCCATGCGGGGCCATGTTTGACATCTTTAAGCGCGCGGCGCATCTGAGCCATATCGAGCTGTGCGGCCTGGTGCTTTCGTCCCGTCCGCTCGCCGACGGCCGCAGCCCGCAGAGCCGAGCCGCCGATCGCTCTTGGGTTTCCCGCTTTATCGTTCGCGCGCCGGTCGGCACGCTTCAGCAGCGCTACTTTGCCGAATACGGTACCTCGGCTGCGCGTATTATGTCGCAACTGGCCCTGCGCCAGCGAAATCCCATGGACTCCACGGCTGTGATCAATATGGTGTGCGGTCCTGCAGGTGAACCGATGGTACGCGCGCTCGAAGAGTGCCATCAGGACACGAATCTCTATTGCAACGCGCTCGATCGCCTGTCCCAGGCGGCGGAACTCATGCCCGCCGAGCGCGCCGAGGCCGTGCTGGTGCTGTTTGTCGCCGTCGGTTGTTCGGCGGATGTGCGGTCCTCGGTGAACTATGCCATCGACTACGCGCACGCGACCTGTGGCGGAGGCACCTCCACGCCGCGTTCGCTTGGCATGTCGATGACCGCGGGCGAACGCGAACCCGCTCCGGCGCACCCCTTGGGCTTGCTGCGCGTACAAAACAGTTTTGTCGTGAGCGCCCCGCGCTGGATTCAGCCGAGTGAGCAGGGTGTTGAGATTGGTGCGCTGGCCACTGGTGAGGGCGATATTACCGACGTCGGCGACGATGTCTCGGCCCGCCATGCCCATATCTGGTGCGATGCTCAAAATATCTGGCACGTCGAGGACTTGTCGTCCACCAACGGAACCATGGTGGTAAACGGCGCGACGAACGTCTGCATCCAGGTCGAGCCCGGCCGCTCCGCTCAGCTCAACCCCGGCGACGAGCTCAGACTTGGCGAATCCACCACCTACGCTATCCTCCTCGGCGTCGGCGCCCTCTAGTCGGCAGATGGGGACGTTCCTTTTATGCCGGCACTCCGGGACACTCCATGGCGCGCCAGGGCCAATCGCCCGGGGACGAAGCGTTCATTTTGGCCCTTGGCGGTCACCCGAGGTAAACCTTTACCGCCCACCTATATTTGTCGAAATTACACGTGGCGGCGGGGTACAATAAACCCGCATGCGGATTTCCGTTGCGGGTGCCTCCCATCGCCGGGGCGTGCCCGGGAGCATCCGGCATGCGGCCTTTGCGGCGCTCGGTCATGTGCAAGACGGGCAGCTGGGCCTGTGGAGTGCGTGCAGCCCTCCTCGCCTCGGCATGCCTTCTCTCCACGCCATGTACCTGCTGCTGAGCCTGCCTGCCAGATGATTGGAAGCAACAGCGAAAATCCCATCACGCCAATATCCCGGCGATCGCCGGGGCCTGTATACCTATATGAGAGGAGAGGGGTATATGGCGCGTAAGTTTAAGTCTATGGACGGCAACGAGGCGGCCGCATATGTTTCGTATGCGTACACCGAGGTAGCGGGAATCTATCCCATTACGCCGTCCAGCCCGATGGCCGACCATGTCGACCAGTGGGCGGCCCAGGGTCGCAAGAATATCTTCGGCACCCCGGTCAAGGTCGTCGAGATGGAGTCTGAGGCAGGTGCAGCCGGTACCGTTCACGGTTCGCTGGGCGCCGGTGCTCTGACCACCACCTACACGGCTTCTCAGGGTCTACTTCTGATGATCCCGAACATGTACAAGATCGCGGGCGAGCAGCTCCCGGGCGTCTTCCACGTCTCCGCGCGTTGCGTCGCTTCCCACGCCCTGAACATTTTTGGCGATCACTCCGACGTCATGGCCTGTCGTCAGACCGGCTTCGCCATGCTCGCCGAGGGCAACGTCCAGGAGGTCATGGACCTCTCGCCGGTGGCTCACCTTGCCGCCATCGAGGGTAAGACCCCGTTCCTTAACTTCTTCGACGGCTTCCGCACCAGCCACGAGATCCAGAAGGTCGCCATGTGGGACTACAAGGATCTGGCTGAGATGTGCGACATGGACGCCGTCCAGGCTTTCCGCGATCACGCGCTCAACCCTGAGCACCCGCACACCCGCGGCAGCCACGAGAACGGCGACATCTTCTTCCAGAACCGCGAGGCCTGCAACAAGGTCTACGACGAGCTCCCTGCCGTCGTCGAGGGCTACATGAAGAAGATCAACGAGAAGCTCGGCACCGATTACGGCCTGTTCAACTACTACGGCGCTCCCGACGCCGATCGTGTCGTCGTGTGCATGGGCTCCTTCTGCGACGTGCTCGAGGAAGTCATCGACTACCTCAACGCTCACGGCGAGAAGGTCGGCCTGGTCAAGGTTCGCCTGTTCCGTCCGTTCTCCATCAAGCACTTCGTCGACGTTCTCCCCGAGACCGTCCAGAAGATCGCCGTCATGGACCGCACCAAGGAGCCGGGTTCCATCGGCGAGCCGCTCTACCAGGACGTCGTCTCCGCTCTCTACGAGGCCGGCAAGACGGGCATCAAGGTCGTCGGCGGCCGTTACGGCCTGGGCAGCAAGGACACGCCTCCCGCGTCCGCGTTCGCTGTCTTCGAGGAGCTTAAGAAGGACGAGCCCAAGCGCGAGTTCACCATCGGCATTGTCGATGACGTGACCAACCTGAGCCTGCCCGAGGCCGAGGATGCGCCCAACACCGCAGCCCCCGGCACCATCGAGTGCAAGTTCTGGGGTCTGGGTGGCGACGGTACCGTCGGCGCCAACAAGAACTCGATCAAGATCATCGGCGACCACACCGACAAGTACGTCCAGGCCTACTTCCAGTACGACTCCAAGAAGACCGGCGGCGTCACCGTCTCGCACCTGCGCTTTGGTGATTCCCCGATCCGCTCGCCGTACTACGTGACCAAGGCCGACTTTGTCGCTTGCCACAACCCCAGCTATATCGTCAAGGGCTTCAAGATGGTCCGCGACGTCAAGCCGGGCGGTACCTTCCTGGTCAACTGCCAGTGGAGCGACGAGGAGTTCGCCGAGCACATGCCCGCTGTGGCCAAGCGCTACATCGCGAACAACAACGTCAACGTCTACCTGATCGACGCTATCGACCTGGCCGCCAAGGTCGGCATGGGCAAGCGCACCAACACGGTGCTCCAGTCCGCCTTCTTCGCGCTGGCCAAGGTCCTGCCCGCCGAGGACGCCCTGCAGTACATGAAGGACGCGGCCACCAAGTCCTACATGAAGAAGGGCCAGGCCATCGTCGACGCCAACCACAAGGCCATCGATGCCGGCGCTACCGCCTTCCGTAAGTTCGAGGTTCCGGCCGACTGGGCAACTGCCGAGGATGCCGCTCCCGTCGAGCTCTCCGAGGAGACCAAGTCCGCCATCGCCCAGCAGGTCAAGAACCTGCTCGAGCCCATCGATCGCATGGATGGCGACAGCCTGCCCGTTTCCGCCTTTGTCGATTGCGCCGACGGCCAGTTTGAGCTGGGCGCCTCCGCATACGAGAAGCGCGGCGTCGCCGTGGTCGTTCCTCACTGGGACGAGACCAAGTGCATCCAGTGCAACCAGTGCGCCTACGTGTGCCCGCATGCCACCATCCGTCCGTTCGCGATGACCGAGGACGAGGCTGCCGCTGCGCCCGAGGCTACCCGCACGCTCGACGCCATGGGCCCCAAGGCCAAGGGCATGAAGTTCACCATGGCTGTGTCCCCGCTCGACTGCATGGGTTGCACCAACTGCGTCAAGGTTTGCCCCAAGGGCGCCCTCGAGATGGTTCCCACCGAGCAGGAGATGGACCAGCAGCCCGTTTGGGACTACATGGTCGAGAACGTCTCCGAGAAGAAGGAGCTCATCGCGGCCAACGTCAAGGGCAGCCAGTTTAAGCAGCCCTACCTGGAGTTCTCCGGCTCCTGCGCCGGCTGCGCCGAGACC
>CAUHCN010000030.1 GCA_959604825.1 uncultured Collinsella sp.
AGGTTTTCGTAGATTCCGCACGAGCCGAAGAGCACTTAATGTGCTCTTCGTGCGAGCCCAGGACCTGACCGAGCGAAAACCTTGCGCCTGGCCTTCGGCGGCGCGGCCGGATGGTGGAATTGTGTGCAGCCCGGTTTCCCGTTGACCGACGCCGGGGTCCCCGCCATAATACTTTCGGTTCACGCACGAATCCGCTGCCAGAGACAGCCGGCGCAAACGGGCTTTGCCCGCGAGCTTAATGGGATATCCCGCCAGCCGAGGTGGTCGAGTAGATATGTCTTCTCGCCCCCGTCGCTCATGCAGCGCGGGGGCTTTCTTTTTGGACATGCCCCCGTCACGTCCTTGTGGCGGACCGTGCCCGGAAAGAATTCGAGGAGGTGTAATTCATGCCCCAGCAGTACAAAATCGACAAGGTTGCAGAGATCGAGTCCCGTATCGCCGAGAACGCCGGTCTGTTCGTCGTCAACTACAACGGTCTGACGGTTAAGCAGGCTCAGGAGCTGCGTCATCAGCTTCGCGAGTGCGGCGCCGAGATGAAGGTCTACAAGAACAACCTGGTCAAGATCGCTCTCAAGAACCAGGAGCAGCCCGAGATCGACGAGATCCTCGCCGGCCCCGTCGCTTATGTGTTCTACGAGACCGAGCCGGTCGAGGCCGCTAAGGCCCTTAAGGACTTCTCCGCTAAGTCCAAGGGCGTCCTTGAGATCAAGGGCGGTATCTCCGACGGCAAGGCCGTTTCCGCTGATGATGTTAAGGCTATCGCCGAGCTGCCCACCAAGGATCAGCTTCTCGGCCAGATCGCCGGTCTCATCTCCGGTTTCGCTCGCGACATCGCTGTCTGCGTCAACGGCGTTTCCTCTGGTCTCGCTCGTTCGATCCAGCAGGTCTCCGAGCAGAAGGCAGCCTAGTCGCTGTTTTCACCCGCGGCGGCAACGCCGCACCCCTGGCGCAATCGCGCCGTGTTTTAACTGATCTCCGTGCATCCGCACGGAAACCGAAAGGACTTAGAAATGGCTAAGCTTACCACCGATGAGATCATCGATGCTCTTAAGGAAATGACCCTTCTCGAGGCTTCCGAGCTCGTCAAGGCTATCGAGGACACCTTCGGCGTTTCCGCCGCTGCTCCTGCCGCTGTTGTCGCCGCTCCCGCTGCTGGCGCTGCTGAGGCCGAGGAGAAGACCGAGTTTGACGTCGTGCTCGAGGGCTTCGGCGACAACAAGATCCAGGTCATCAAGGCCGTCCGTGAGCTCACCAACCTTGGCCTGAAGGAGGCCAAGGAGGTCGTCGAGGGCGCTCCCAAGGCTGTTCTCGAGGGTGCCAAGAAGGAGGACGCCGAGGCTGCCAAGGAGAAGCTCGAGGCTGCTGGCGCTGCTGTCACCCTCAGGTAATCAGGCTTTCTCGCCAGATTCCTTTGCAGACGGGGTTCGCATTGCGAGCCCCGTCTTTTTATTTTTCGGTCCCTCGGCATCGGTTGCTCAAACTGCCATGTTCTGTGATTTGCGTCGTATCGGGTGCCCTGCCGTTGGGCAATAAAATTGCACCATTCGAGCAATAATTTGCGTTGACCTGCTGAAGAATTGTCTCTGCCTTGTAGCGACATATAGTTCCAGCGGTAAGATGCTTGGGTATCGCAATTTGGTCTGCGGCTGTGTGCCGCACGCATGGGGCGCTTTTGCGCCTGCGAAAGGATCTTTGAATAACATGAAGGCAATCATCCCCGCCGCCGGTCTTGGCACGCGTTTTCTGCCTGGCACCAAGTGCACGCCCAAAGAGATGCTGCCGGTGCTCGACAAGCCCGTCATTCAGTACGTCGTCGAGGAGGCGCTCGAGCCCGAGGAGGTCGACGATGCCATCATCGTTACTTCTCCCGGTAAGCCCGAGCTACTGAACTACTTCCAGCCCGACCGTTCGCTCGAGAACCTGCTGCGCGAGCGCGGCAAGAACGCCTATGCCGATGCTGTCGCCCACGCTGGCGGTATGCCGGTCGACTTCCGTTATCAGTACGAGCCCAAGGGCCTCGGCCATGCTATTCGCTCTGCTGCCGACGCCGTGGCAGGGGAGAACTTCCTGGTTCTTCTGGGCGACTACGTTGTGCCTAACCGCGATATCTGCGACAAGATGCTCGCCGTTTCCAAGGAGCACGGTGGCGCTTCGGTTATCGCCGTCGCTGCTTGCTCGCCCGAGGAAGTCAGCCGCTACGGCGTTATCGCCGGCGAGCGCGTCGGTTCGCTCGAGGGCGCCGAGGGCGTTGCCGATGCCGAGCCGGGCGCTGTCTGGCGCATCGACGGTCTGGTCGAGAAGCCCGCTCCCGAGGCGGCTCCGTCCAACCTGTACATCGTTGGTCGCTACCTGCTGAGCCCGCTGGTCATGGACTTGCTGGCAGATCAGCAGGCCGGCAAGGGCGGCGAGATCCAGCTCACCGACGCCATGGCCCGTTCGCTCGACCGCGAGGCCATGTACGCCGTCGTCATCGACCCGCTGTCGGGCTACGACACCGGCACTCCCTCTGGTTGGATGGCCACTAACGCCCTCATGGCTGCAAACGACCCCCGCTTTGCCGATGCCTTCTGGGACGCCATCGACGAGCGCGGCGGATTGATGCGCAAGTAAGCCTTCGGGCACCGACATTTACGGGCGTGGACCTCGGTTCGCGCCCGTTTTTTATAAGAGCTGCGATTGCTAGCTCTCTGTTCACATAAAATATATGAACAGATGTTCGATACACATACATCTACCTGCGTGTTTTCTGTCGAAAAACTTTGCTACTCCAAAAACTCAATCGCGTCAAGGCTTTTCTTGCCCAACGGTCGGTACCTGATAAACTATTAGGTTGCGATAACTGGCGAAGCTATGCCTCGCCAACCCACCGAGCATTTCCGTGAAGGAGGAAAAACCTGGTGACCTACGCATACACTGCCAC
Source organism: uncultured Collinsella sp. (assembly GCA_959604825.1). Taxonomy (GTDB): domain Bacteria; phylum Actinomycetota; class Coriobacteriia; order Coriobacteriales; family Coriobacteriaceae; genus Collinsella. The sequence goes on from CAUHCN010000030.1 coordinate 2,921, forward strand.
TGAGCGCAAGCGCGTCAGCTTCGGGAAAATCCCGGAGGCCATGGAGCTCCCCAACCTTATCTCTGTTCAAAGGGAATCCTTTGAGCGTTTTAAGGACGAGGGTCTTCGTGAGGCGTTCAAGGAATCCAGCCCCATCCAGAGCCAGAACCATGTTCTCGAGGTTACCTTCGGCGAGCATCAGTTCGGCGACCCCGCGCACACCGTCGAGGAGTGCCGCGAGAAGGACATGACGTATCAGGCCCCGCTTCTGACCGATGTTCGTCTCACCAACAAGGAGACCGGCGAGATCAAGGAGCAGCTCGTCTTTATGGGCGACTTCCCCATGATGACCGATCAGGGCACCTTCATCATCAACGGTACCGAGCGTATCGTCGTCTCGCAGCTCGTCCGCTCCCCGGGCGTGTACTACAGCTCCGAGATGGATTCGGGCAAGCAGATCTACAAGGCCCAGATCATCCCGTCCCGCGGTGCCTGGCTTGAGTTTGAGGTCGACAAGCGCGACCAGCTCATGGTCTCCATCGACCGTAAGCGCAAGCAGAGCGCCACGATGTTCCTGCGCGCCCTTGGCATCGCCGTCACCAACGACGACATCATCGAGCTGCTCGGCAACTCCGATGTGATCAAGCGCACCCTGGAGCGCGACACCGCCCTCACCCGCGAGGACGCCCTCATCGAGATCTACCGTCGCCTGCGCCCGGGCGAGCCTCCCACCGTGGACGCTTCCCGCAGCTTGCTCGAGGGCCTGCTCTTTAACCCGCAGCGCTACGATCTGGCCCGCGTCGGTCGTTACAAGGTCAACAAGAAGCTCAACCTCACCACCGAGGAAGAGGTCACGGTGCTCACCGACGAGGATATCGTTGCGACGCTGCGCTACCTGCTGTCCCTCGCTGCCGGCGAGCAGGGTTTCAAGGTCGACGACATTGACCACTTTGGCAACCGCCGCATCCGTACCGTCGGCGAGCTCGTCGCCAACCAGTTCCGTATCGGTATGAGCCGTATGGAGCGCGTCGTCCGTGAGCGCATGAGCTCCCAGGACATCGACGAGATCACCCCGCAGTCGCTCATCAACATCCGCCCGATCGTGGCCTCCATCAAGGAGTTCTTCGGTTCCTCGCAGCTCTCGCAGTTTATGGACCAGGCGAACCCCCTGACCGGTCTGACCCATAAGCGCCGTCTGTCCGCACTCGGCCCTGGTGGTCTTGCCGGCCACAAGTCCGGCTCCAGCCGCCGCACCAACGTGCCGACGGCCGTCCGCGACGTTCACAATTCGCACTACAGCCGCATGTGCCCGATCGAGACCCCCGAAGGCCCCAACATCGGTCTGATCGGCTCGCTCGCCCTCTACGCCCGCGTCAACGAGTACGGCTTCATCGAGGCCCCGTTCCGTCGTGTCGAGAACGGCGTTGCCACCGATCAGATCGACTGGATGACCGCTGACGAGGAAGAGAAGCACGTCATCGCGCCGGCCAACACGCCACTCGATCCCAAGACCAACGAGTTCATCACGACCGATGCCGAGGGCAAGATCGTCCGCCCGCACACCGTGATCGCCCGTACCCGCGACTTCGACGGTTCCTTCGGCGCTCCCGCCGACGTGCCCGTCGAGGACGTCGACTACATGGACGTCTCGCCGCGTCAGATGCTCTCCGTCGCAGCCACGCTGATCCCGTTCCTTGAGCACGACGACGCCAAGCGTACGCTGATGGGCGCCAACATGCAGCGTCAGGCCGTGCCGCTGGTTCACCCCGCCGCTCCCTATGTCGGTACCGGCATGGAGCGTCGCGCCGCCCTGGACTCCGGCGAGGTCACCCTGGCCAAGAACGCCGGCGAGGTCATCTTTGCCGACGCCGCCAAGATCATCGTCAAGCATGCCGGCGGCATGGACGAGTATCACCTGGCCAAGTACCAGCGCTCCAACCAGTCCACCTGCATCAACCACCGTCCGCTCGTGCGCGTCGGTGACACCGTTGAGCAGGGCGAGCCCCTGGCCGACGGTCCTTCGACCGATCACGGCGAGCTCGCACTGGGCCAGAACCTCACCGTGGCCTACATGCCGTGGGAAGGCTTTAACTACGAGGACGGTATCGTCGTGTCCGAGCGCCTGGTGGCCGAGGACCTGCTGACGACCATCAACATCACCCGTCACGAGATCGACGCCCGCGACACCAAGCTCGGCCCCGAGGAGATCACCCGCGAGATCCCGAACCTCTCCGAGGACATGCTTGCCAACCTCGACGAGGACGGCATCATCCGCATCGGCGCCGAGGTCGGCCCTGGCGACATCCTGGTCGGTAAGGTCACGCCTAAGGGCGAGAGCGCTCTGACCGCCGAGGAGCGCCTGCTGCGCGCCATCTTCGGTGCCAAGGCCCACGATGTCCGTGACACCTCCCTTAAGATGCCTCACGGCGCTTACGGCCGCGTCATCGACGTCGTCCGCTTTAGCCGCGAGAACGGCGACGACCTGGCCCCCGGCGTCAACGAGCAGGTGCGCGTCTACGTCGCCCAGCGTCGTAAGATCCAGCAGGGCGATAAGATCGCCGGCCGCCACGGCAACAAGGGTGTTATCTGTAACGTTCTGCCGGTCGAGGACATGCCCTACATGGCTGACGGTACCCCGATCGACGTTATCCTCAACCCGCTGGGCGTTCCTTCGCGTATGAACGTCGGCCAGCTGCTCGAGTGCCACCTTGGCTGGGCTGCTGCCTGCGGTTGGGATACCGAGCAGGCCGACTCCGACAAGTACGTCCCCGGTCCGTTCTTCACCGCCACGCCCGTCTTCGACGGCGCCAAGGAGGACGAGATCGCCGAGGTCATCCGTCGTGCCAACAAGAACATGCTCAACAAGGCCACCGCTGCCTTTGGCGATCACATGCGCCCCGAGTTCGTCACCCAGCTTGACGAGCGCGGCAAGACCCGTCTGTTCGACGGCCGTACCGGCGAGGAGTTCCGCGAGCCCATTACCGTGGGTACGTCCTACATCCTCAAGCTCGGTCACATGGTCGACGACAAGATCCACGCCCGTTCGACTGGCCCTTACAGCCTGGTTACCCAGCAGCCTCTGGGCGGCAAGGCCCAGTTCGGCGGCCAGCGCTTCGGCGAGATGGAAGTTTGGGCACTGTACGCTTACGGTGCTTCCAACGTCCTGCAGGAGATCCTGACCGTCAAGTCCGACGACACCGTGGGCCGCGTCAAGACCTACGAGTCCATCGTCAAGGGCGAGAACGTTCCTGTCCCGGGTATCCCCGAGTCCTTCAAGGTTCTCGTCAAGGAGATCCGCTCCCTCGCGCTGGACATCGAGCCCATGCACGATGCCGACGAGGACGCCTCCGCCCCTGTGACCGCCGAGGAGACCTCTGCTCTCGACGACCTGGCTGCGCTCGCCGGCGTTGACACCGACGTCGAGGCCGAGGATGCCGAGACCGCCGAGGCACCCGAGGCTGTCGCCGCCACGACCACTGATAAGGAGTAGTTGACTGTGGCAGATTTCGAAGCTACTGATTTTGACTCGGTAAAGATCTCCCTTGCCTCCGCCGACCAGATCCGTTCCTGGTCGCACGGTGAGGTCAAGAAGCCGGAGACCATCAATTACCGTACCCTCAAGCCCGAGAAGGACGGCCTGTTCTGCGAGAAGATCTTCGGTCCCGCCAAGGACTGGGAGTGCTCCTGCGGCAAGTACAAGGGCATCCGCTTTAAGGGCATCGTCTGCGAGCGCTGCGGCGTCGAGGTCACCTCGGCCAAGGTGCGTCGCGACCGCATGGGCCACATCGAGCTCGCCGCTCCCGTGTCCCACATCTGGTACTTCAAGAGCCCCACGAGCTTCCCGATGAGCCGTATGCTCGACATCAAGTCCAAGGACCTCGAGAAGGTTCTGTACTTTGCCAGCTACATCATCACCGAGGTTGACTATGAGGCCCGCGAGGCCGACGCCGACGACCTGCGCGAGGAGCTCGCCGCCGATCTGGAAGAGATCGATGCCGAGTGCGCCCGCCAGATCGAGTCCCTCAAGGAGCAGGGCGACCCCGAGAACTTTGACGAGTTCTCCGACGAGGAGCCGCTGACCCCCGAGGAGATCGCCTCTGGCATCGTCGACATCGAGGAAGAGTGCAAGGACGAGAAGCAGCTCCGCACGGACGCCTTCAACGCCTTCATGAAGCTCACCGAGCGCGACCTCATCTCCGATGAGCCGCTGTTCCGCGAGATGACCCGTTACTACTCCATGTACTTCAAGGGTGGCATGGGTGCCGAGGCCGTCCGCGACCTGCTCGCTGCCATCGACCTCCCCTCCGAGGCCGAGAAGCTCAAGGCCATCATCGCCGACGAGGATTCCCAGAAGCAGAAGCGCGAGAAGGCCGTCAAGCGCCTTGAGGTCGTTGACGCCTTTCTGAAGGGTGGCAACAGCCCCGCGAACATGATCCTGGACGTCATCCCGGTCATTCCGCCCGATCTGCGCCCGATGGTCCAGCTCGACGGCGGCCGCTTCGCCGCGTCCGACCTCAACGACCTGTACCGTCGCGTGATCAACCGTAACAACCGACTCAAGCGCCTGCTCGACCTGGACGCCCCTGCGATCATCGTGAACAACGAGAAGCGCATGCTCCAGGAGTCCGTGGACGCCCTGTTCGACAACGGCCGTCGTGGTCGCCCGGTCTCTGGCCGTGGCGGTCGCCCGCTCAAGTCGCTCGCCGAGGCCCTCAAGGGCAAGCAGGGTCGTTTCCGTCAGAACCTGCTGGGCAAGCGTGTCGACTACTCCGGCCGTTCGGTAATCGTTACCGACCCCAAGCTGCTGCTGCACCAGTGCGGTCTGCCCAAGACCATGGCGCTGGAGCTCTTCAAGCCCTTCGTCATGAAGCGCCTGGTCGAGCTCGGCAAGGTCGAGAACATCAAGGGCGCCAAGCGCGCTATCGACCGCGGTGCCACCTTTGTGTGGGACATCCTCGAAGAGGTCATCGACGGCCGCGTCGTGTTGCTCAACCGCGCACCGACCCTGCACCGTCTGTCCATCCAGGCCTTTGAGCCGGTGCTGGTCGAGGGCAAGGCTATCCACCTGCACCCGCTGGTCTGCTCGCCCTTCAACGCCGACTTCGACGGCGACCAGATGTCTGTCCACGTGCCGCTGTCCAGCCAGGCTCAGGCCGAGGCTCGCGTGCTCATGCTCTCTGCGAACAACCTGCGCTCGCCGGCATCCGGCAAGCCGGTCAACATCCCCTCGCAGGACATGATTATTGGTGTCTACTACCTGACCCAGGTCCGCGACGGTCTGCCGGGCGAGAACCACGTGTTCGCCAGCTTCGACGACGCGCTGCACGCCTATGACTGCCGCTCCGAGGTCGACATGCAGGCCAAGATTCAGGTCCGCGTGTCCGCTGCCGACGCCAATGTCATCAATGAGGACGGCACCCGTATCTTCCGCGTCAAGAACGGCAAGAACGAGTTTGTCGACTACGACGTCACCGGCAACAAGACCGCGCGCTTCGAGACCTCCATCGGCCGCATCATCTTCAACCGCCAGTGCCTGCCCGAAGACTACGAGTTCATGAACTACAAGATGGTCAAGGGCGATGTGGCCAAGCTGGTTGCGGACTGCTGCGATCGTTACCCCGAGGCCAAGGTCGGCCCGATCCTCGACGCCATCAAGTACTCCGGCTTCCACTACGCTACCCGCGCCGGCCTCACCATCTCGGTGTGGGACGCTCTCATCCCTGCCGAGAAGCAGGAGCTGCTCGATCGCGCCCAGGCCAACGTCGACCAGATCAACGAGTACTTCGAGGAGGGCTTCATCAACGAGACGGAGCGCCACATCGAAGTCGTTAACGAGTGGACCGCTTGTACCGATAAGGTTGCAGCGCTCATGCTCGACTTGTTCGACGAGGAGAACCCGCTCTACATGATGGCCGACTCCGGCGCCCGTGGTTCTAAGACCCAGCTGCGTCAGCTCGGCGGCATGCGTGGCCTGATGGCAGACATGTCCGGCGAGACGATCGACCTTCCCATTAAGGCGAACTTCCGCGAGGGCCTGCTGCCGCTCGAGTACTTCATTTCGACCTACGGCGCCCGTAAGGGCCTGGTCGATACCGCATCCCACACCTCGGACTCTGGTTACCTGACCCGTCGTCTGGTCGACGTGGCCCAGGACGTCATCGTCCGCGAGGAGGACTGCGGTACGCACGAGGGCGTCACCTACAACCTCATCATCCCCGGCACCACCGACCTCAACACCGACCTCGTCGGCCGTTGCTTCATTGAGGACGTCGTGGCTCCCGATGGCACCGTGCTCTTTGAGCAGGACGGCTACATCGAGAAGGTCGCTGACATCCAGAAGATGGTTGATGCCGGCCTTAAGAAGGTCAAGCTTCGCGCGCTGCTCACCTGCCGCTCCAAGTACGGCGTGTGCCAGAAGTGCTACGGCTGGGATCTTTCCACCCGTCGTCCGGTCGCCATCGGTACCGCGGTCGGCATTATTGCCGCCCAGTCCATCGGCGAGCCCGGTACGCAGCTTACGATGCGTACCATTCACTCCGGCGGCGTCGCTGGCGTCGACGATATTACGCAGGGTCTGCCTACGGTCAGCCGTATGTTCGATATCGTCGGCAACGTCAACGAGAAGATCCTGGGTCGCGAGGCCGAGCTGGCTCCGTACTCCGGCCACCTCTCGATTAAGCCCGAGAAGTCCGAGTACGTGCTGACGCTCACCGACTCCGAGGATCACACCCGTGTCCTCGACGAGCGTCGCGTCCCCGCTTCGGTGCGCTTCATGCCCGAGATCGAGGACGGCTGCGAGGTTCGCGCCGGCGACCAGATCACCAAGGGCTTCGTTAACTTCCGCAACCTGCGCAAGCTGACCGACATCGAGTCGACGATGCACACCTTCGTCGAGAGCGTCAAGGACGTCTACACCAGCCAAGGCGTCGACCTGAACGACAAGCACATCGAGGTGCTCGCACGTCAGATGCTGCGTCGCGTTCAGATCACCAACCCCGGCGACTCCAAGTACCTGCTTGGTCAGTACGTCGACCGCTACGAGTTTGCCGACGAGGTCGAGCGCGTTGCCCGTCTGGGCGGTCAGGCTCCCGTGGCCGAGCCCGTCATCCTGGGTACGCTCAAGGTCGCGTCCAACATCGACTCCTGGCTGTCGAGCGCTTCGTTCATCCGTACCGCTGGCGTCCTTACCGAGGCTGCCATCGAGGGCAAGGTCGACCACCTGCTCGACCTTAAGTCCAACGTCATCGTCGGTAAGAAGATCCCGGCTGGTACCGGCCTCAAGCCGTACGCCAACGCCAAGCTGACGTATCGCACGGCCGACGGCTACGTGGACATCGACGGCCCGGCTTCGCCCAACGCCAAGTCGCTGCCCGAGTGGGCTCCTGTGGAGCTCAAGGACCTGGACGAGCAGCTCCCGCAGCAGCTCGACTGGGCCGGCTACGACGAGTTCGGTGGTGCTGACGGTTCGTTCACCCGCAACGGCCACACCATCTCCGCCGAGAAGGCTCGTCTGTACCTGTTCGACGACCTGGGCGTGTCGCAGCGCTGGACCAACAAGTTCAGCGAGGTTGGCATCGAGACGGTCGGCGACCTGGTTGGCAAGTCCGAGGAGGATCTGCTGCGCATCGATGGCATCGGCGCCAAGGCGATCGAGGAGCTCCGTGACGGCCTGGAGGCCCACGATCTGCTCTACATCCTCGAGAACAACGACGACGTTGCCGACGAGGAAGACCTCTCGCAGCTGCTGCAGATGGTCTTTAGCCCCGACGGTCCGGACGATATCCTGCTGGGTACCTCCGCTCCGACGCATCACGCCGACGCCGACGAGGAGCTCCTGGGCGCCCCGATCGACGACAAGAAGGCTCCCGCCAACGGCGCGATCAACGAGGACATGGCTTCCCTCGACGAGCTGCTCAACCAGCTCGTGGACACCGACGACGCCGAAGAGGCCAAGGACAACGACGAGGAGTAACTAGTTCCGCCGTTCTAACGAACGGCGGCGACCTCCGTCGCTGCGCGGCCCCCAGAGCTACAATCTGTCATTCAAAAGGCAGGGCATGACCAAAAGGTCAATGCCCTGCCTTTTTCATGCCACCTTGTACGCTCTGGGGGCCGCTCGCTTGCGTATGCTCAACCTGTTGCGTTCCGTTGATCCCTTGCCAAAAAAGGGACAGGTTTATTTTGGTAGGTTTTTCCTGCTTGAATTTGAAACATTTCGTCCGGTCAGAGCGTATCTATGGTGAGGGCCTCATCGAGAACTATTAACGTCACCGGGAGGTGATTATGGAAGAACAAGCATTTAGACAGGCGGTCGAAGACCACCGGGATGTCGTGTTTCGGATCGCGTTGACGTACCTGCGTGATCGCGCCGACGCCGACGATGTCGCTCAAGACGTCTTTCTGAAGTTACTCAAAAGCGATGCGCAATTTGAAAGCTGGGAACATCTTCGTCGATGGCTTATCCGGGTCACGATCAATGAATGCAAATCTCTCTTTCGAAAGCCGTGGAGACGCGTGGAGGATATTGAGAACCTGGCCGATTCGCTTTCGATGGCGCAGGACGAGACCAAGGCCGTCCTGTCGGACGTCATGCGGCTTCCAGAACGATTTCGTATCCCCATCGTGCTCTATTACTATCTGGGCTTCTCGACTTCAGAGATTGCCGAGTTGTTGCACGTACCAGCCGCGACCGTTCGAACGCGTTTAGCTCGCGGCAGATCGAAACTCAAGTTCATCCTAGAGGAGGGCGACCGTGAAATCCAACCAAATCAAGCAGGCCTTCGAGTCCGTCCAAGCCGATAGCGATCTTGCTGACCGTGTTCTTTATGCCGCTGCTGGTGAGCCGCTTCGCCGAAAGGGTCACGCGAAGCCTCTGTATGTTGCCGTGATCGGATGCCTTGCCGGGGTGTTGGCGACCGGAGGGGTCGCCTACGCCGTTGTCAATTCCAGTTATTTTGCCTCTGCCTGGGGAAACCATGGCAACGGAGAGTCCGTTACCTGGACTCAAGGTGGCTCGTCGGGGACTAAATATACCTACACCAGAGAGTTTGGTGATGGTATCGCGCCCCAAAGCTTGGAGGGTTCAGTACAGAAGGTCAATCTGTCCGTCGAGGGCAACGGCTATACACTCGACATTCATGATATGGCTATCGACCAAAACGGCTGCGGTGCTGTGACGTTTACGCTGTCCAATCCAAATGGTGTTAACTACTACAAGCCGGCAGCAGAGACAGGCGAACTTGTTCTCTATGGTGAAGAAGAACAAGGCATCGGTACACCCAGCATGAACTTCGGCGAGGAATGGGCTGACACACGCTGCACCATTGATAAGGACACATCAAGCGATACTGTCATTAATGGCACGATGTACTTTGCTTCTATGGATCGCGAGCGAGGTTTTCAACATGCGGTCACCTGGAATATCTCGTGGACCGAGGGCGAAGGAGAGGATGCGAAGCCGTTCGAGGCATCGACGCCCGAGTTTAGCGTTGGAGCGTACGTCGATACTAAGGAACTCCGCTCCGATGACTCGCCTCTCGAGATCAGCCCGTTTTCCATCCAGACGCACATCGATGATCTGGGCATTGACGCAGTCACGAAGAAGTTGACGGTTACCTACAAGGATGGATCGGAGCAGATTATCGAAGATGACGACGCAGGGGCGTTCAACTTATATTTTTCTTATACGCGCAATAGCGGAGAGAACATCTGGGTGCCAACGAAGTTGATTGATGTCGACCAAGTGGTCTCAGTAACGCTTGAGGGCACACGCTGCACTTCAACAGGGGGCGCCGAAACGTCGGAACCCTTTACCATCGTCTATTCGTAAGATTTGGGGCCGCTTCCTACTAGGGGAGGCGGCCCATTTTGCATTAAATGGACGGTTAGACCGAGCGATATACTTCCGAAGACGCCGCCGATTTCCATGCGACAGATGAGAGCAGATCATCGCTGGAGCTCGACGTTTCCGCAGATAAAACCGACCAAAATAAACCTGTTCCTTTTTGGCAGGTAACGTTGCCCCGACGAGCACGTCGGATTCCCGGGCCGGGCGGCACAGGGGTTAAGTTTGTCGCGAGTTCCGCACGAGCCGGAGGCCACTTAATGTGGCCTCCGTGCGAGCCAGGACTGTAGAGCAGCAAACTTAACCCCTGTGCCGCCCGGCCCGGGAATCCGCCCCCGCGCACAGGAGGGGATTCCTTTTGTGTAGGCTTTGCGGAAATGTGCCAATTTTGGGATACGCCCGGCGGCGTGGTCTGTTGACGGCACAGCTAACGCCACGTATCCTATCGAACTGCGTGTTTCGTAGGGGGATGCTGACCCCTCGATTCAAGCCGTTGCACTTTACAGAAAGCTGGAATCATTCGAGAAGGAGTACGCTTTGCCTACTATTAACCAGCTGGTTCGCCAGGGCCGTCGTTCCGTGCCCAAGAAGTCCAAGAACGCTGCTCTGCAGCACAACTCCCAGAAGCGCGGCGTGTGCACCCGCGTCTTCACCACGAGCCCCAAGAAGCCGAACTCGGCTCTTCGTAAGGTTGCCCGTGTTCGCCTTGTCAACGGCATCGAAGTTACTGCTTACATCCCGGGTGAGGGCCACAACCTGCAGGAGCACTCCATCGTGCTCGTCCGCGGCGGTCGTGTCCGTGACCTCCCTGGTGTCCGTTATCACGTCATCCGTGGCGCCTACGACGCTGCTCCGGTCCAGAACCGTATGCAGGCCCGTTCAAAGTACGGTGCTAAGCGCCCCAAGGCCAAATAAGCCAGATAACGTTTTGATACTTTCGCCGTGTGCCGTCTTGAGCGCCGCACGGTAGACACTTAAGGAGATTTCACATGCCGCGTCGTGCAGCAGCTAATCGTCGTGAGGTTCAGCCTGACGCCGTTTACAACAACCGCCTGGTGACTCAGCTCATCAACAAGGTCCTTCTTGACGGCAAGAAGGCCACCGCTGAGCGCATCGTTTACACCGCTTTCGAGATCGTTGCCGAGAAGTCCGAGGGTGGCGACGCTCTCGCTACCTTCAAGAAGGCTATGGACAACGTCAAGCCCACGCTCGAGGTTAAGCCCAAGCGTGTCGGCGGCGCTACCTATCAGGTCCCGATGGAGGTCAACTCCCGTCGTTCCACCGCTCTGGGTATCCGCTGGATCGTCAACTTCTCCCGCGCTCGCAAGGAGAAGACCATGGCCGAGCGTCTCGCCAACGAGATCCTCGACGCCTCCAACGGCCTGGGCGCTTCCGTCAAGAAGCGTGAGGACGTCTTCAAGATGGCCGAGGCCAACCGCGCGTTCTCTCACTATCGTTGGTAAGTTAAGGTAAGGAACTAACATGGCTAAGCCTAAGTACAAGCTTTCCGATACCCGTAACATCGGCATCATGGCCCACATCGATGCCGGTAAGACCACCACGACCGAGCGTATTCTTTACTACACCGGTAAGACCCACAAGATCGGTGAGGTCCATGAGGGCGCTGCCACCATGGACTGGATGGTTCAGGAGCAGGAGCGCGGCGTAACCATTACCTCCGCTGCTACCACCTGCTTCTGGAACAAGGACGGCAAGGACTACCGCATCCAGATCATCGACACCCCGGGCCACGTTGACTTCACCGCCGAGGTCGAGCGCTGCCTGCGCGTCCTCGATGGCGCTGTCGCCGTCTTCGACGCCGTTGCCGGCGTTCAGCCCCAGTCTGAGACCGTTTGGCGTCAGGCTTCTACCTTCAACGTTCCCCGCATCGCCTTCATCAACAAGTATGACCGCGTGGGCGCTGACTTCTTCAACGCTATCGAGACCATGAAGGATCGTCTCGACGCTAACGCCGTGGCCGCTCAGGTCCCGATGGGCGCCGAGGACAACTTCTGGGGCGTCATCGACCTGGTCACCATGACTGCATGGGACTTCAAGGCCGACGAGAAGGGTATGACCTACCCCGAGCCGATGGACGAGATCCCGGCTGAGTTTGCCGACATCGCTGCCACCAAGCGCGAGGAGCTCCTCGACGCTGCTGCCAGCTTTGACGACGAGCTCATGGAGAAGATCCTCATGGAGGAGTACTTCACCGTCGAGGAGCTCAAGGCTGCTCTGCGCAAGGGCGTTCTGGCCAACGAGCTCAACCTCGTCTTCGTGGGCTCCGCCTACAAGAACAAGGGCGTTCAGGAGCTGCTCGACGCTGTCGTCGACTACCTGCCCAGCCCGCTCGACGTTGAGGCCGTCACCGGTACCGATCCGGACACCGGCGAGGAGATCCAGCGTCATCCTTCCTTCGACGAGCCCTTCTCCGGCCTGGTCTTCAAGATCATGACCGACCCGTTCGTCGGTAAGCTCACCTACGTCCGCGTTTACTCCGGCCGCGCTGAGTCCGGCTCCTACGTGGTCAACGCTTCCAACGGTCAGCGCGAGCGCCTCGGCCGCATTCTCGAGATGAACGCCGCCGAGCGTATCGACCGTGACGACGCTGCCGCCGGCGACATCGTCGCTTGCGTCGGCTTCAAGAACTCCACCACTGGTGACACCCTGTGCGCCGAGGGCAAGGAGATCGTCCTCGAGAAGATCGAGTTCGCTAAGCCCGTTATCGACGTTGCCATTGAGCCCAAGACCAAGGCCGAGCAGGACAAGATGTCCCTGGCTCTGACCAAGCTCGCCGAGGAGGACCCGACCTTCCAGGTGTCCACCAACCACGAGACCGGCCAGACCATCATCGCCGGCATGGGCGAGCTGCACCTCGAGATCATCGTCGACCGTCTGCTCCGTGAGTTCAAGGTTGACGCTAACGTTGGTAAGCCCCAGGTTGCCTACCGCGAGACCGCTGGTCACGACGTCGAGAAGGCTGAGGGCAAGTTCGTCCGTCAGTCCGGCGGTCGCGGTCAGTACGGCCACGCCGTCATCAAGCTCGAGAAGATGGAGGAGGGCTTCGGCTACGAGTTCGTCAACGCTATCGTCGGCGGCGTCGTGCCCAAGGAGTACATCCCGTCCATCGACAAGGGCATCCAGGAGGCCCTGAACACCGGTGTTATCGCCGGCTTCCCGGTCCTCGACGTTAAGGTCACCCTGTTCGACGGTTCTTACCACGAGGTCGACTCCTCCGAGGCCGCCTTCAAGATCGCCGGTTCCATGGCTATCAAGGACGCTCTCAAGAAGTCCGATCCGCAGCTGCTCGAGCCGATCATGGCTGTCGAGGTCGAGACCCCTGAGCAGTACATGGGCGACGTTATGGGCAACCTCTCCGGTCGCCGCGGCAAGATCGAGGGCATGGAGGATCGCAAGAACAGCAAGCTCATCCGTGCCAAGGTGCCGCTGGGCGAGATGTTCGGTTACGCTACCGACCTTCGCTCCCAGACCCAGGGCCGTGCATCCTACACGATGCAGTTCGACTCTTATGAGCCCGCGCCCAAGTCCATCGTGGACGAGGTCATGAGCAAGAACGCCTAAGTTCGAGCTCCCTGTTACGTAATCCGCGAGAACATCTCTCGCACTCTTTGGAGGTTTAAGTTGGCTACCCAGAAGATCCGCATTCGCCTCAAGGGCTATGATCACGAGGTCGTCGATCAGTCCGCGAAGCTCATCGTCGAGACCGCTCAGAAGACCGGCGCTCGCGTTTCCGGTCCTGTCCCCCTGCCCACCGAGCGCAACCTGTACACGGTTATCCGCTCGCCGCACGTGAACAAGGACTCCCGTGAGCAGTTCGAGATGCGCACCCACAAGCGCCTCATCGACATCCTCGACCCCACCTCGGGCACCGTTGATTCGCTCATGCGTCTCGACCTCCCCGCTGGCGTCGACATCGACATCAAGCTCTAAGCGATATCGCTCATAGCTCAAAGGGCCCCGCTGCCGCTACGGCAGCGGGGCCCTTTTGTTTTGAATGATGGTTTGGACTGTGGGGTAATGCTGCCGAGTAGGTGGTTGCGGCGCCCTATTCGCTCAAGGGACGCAGCGATGCCTCCTCAAAATGGAAGGATCGAAAGCCGTCTTCCGTTTCGATGCACGCGCGACCAAAGCCATCGACCGTTTGAAAGATGCCACGCGCCAGCTCGTCCCCAGCGGGGGAGCGGGCGATAACGTGCTCCCCGATCCAATTGAGGTGAGCGATATATTCATCGTGGACGGGCGCGAGCGGACCGGCGTCTTCTTCCTTGGCGGTGAGGCGCTCTGCCCAGGCATCTACAGCGTCTATAACTGCGTGATAGACCTCATCGAGGAGCATGTCGACGGCGGGAACGTTCTCGTTGAGATCCGAGAGGCCAATTGCCGCCAGGCCGCCATCGGGCACCTCTTGGGGCGTGTAGTTTACGTTGACGCCAATGCCGCAGACGGCGAAAGGTTTGCCTTCGTTATCGCGTGCGGCCTCGACCAGAATGCCGCCGAGCTTGCGTCCTCGCGCGACCAGGTCGTTGGGCCATTTGAGGCCAATCTCGTTTGCAAGACCCTGCTTTTCGAGCGCCTCGAGCACCGCTAAGCCGCTGATGGCGGCAAGACCAGAGTACTTTGCAGGATTAACGCATGGACGCAGGACAATCGAAAGCAATAGGTTGCCGGCGGTTGAATCCCACTTGTGGCCGCGCCGGCCGCGTCCTGCCGTCTGAGTCCGGGCGGCAAGTCCCGTGCCGTGCGGCTCTCCCTGTTTTCCTGCTTCGAGCAGGTCATCGTTGGTCGATCCGGTTACGTCGACTATCGTTAAACGAGAATCCATAACAGCTGCTACCTCCTAAGTTAATAAGGCAATCGCGCAATGGTGTCGAGAGATAGACACAATGTGAAGCCTTTGTCGCATTTGGACAATTTAATGTTAACACGTCAACAACGACTAAAATGCGCTATCCTCTCTTGGTCGATGTAAACACGTCAACAACTCAAAGGAGGTTAGTGATGGGTTTCACGATTCTTGGAACAGGCTCGGCGCTTCCTGAGCGCAGTGTTTCCAATGACGAGCTATCTGAGTTCCTCGATACCTCGGATGAGTGGATTTTTACCCGCACCGGTATCAAGAGCCGCCACGTCTGCACCACCGAGTCACTCGACGACCTTGCCGTAGCGGCGAGCGAGCGGGCACTCCAGGTGTCCGGAATCGACGCGAGCCAGCTGGATCTAATCGTCTGCTCGACGACAACGGGTGACCACCTTGTTCCCGCCGAGGCGTGTGCCGTAGCCGAGCGTCTGGGCGCGACGTGCCCTGCCTTCGATGTCTCGGCGGCTTGTGCCGGCTTCGTGTTTGCGCTCGATGTCGCCGAGGGCTATATCGCCCGCGGCCGTGCCGAGCGCGTGCTTGTCGTTGCTGCCGAGCAGATGACGCGCACGCTCGACTGGACCGACCGCGCCACCTGCGTGCTCTTTGGCGATGGGGCAGGCGCCGCAGTGATTGGAGCTGGGGGAGACAACCCCCTTGCCGTTGAGCTTTCGACGGCGCCCGACGTCGAGACGTTGCGCGTACCCGGTCTGGTCGGCACCTCGCCGTTTAAGGCCTCTGCAGATAGCGAGAGCGTGCTGTCCATGAATGGCCGCCGCGTGTTCAAGTTCGGCGTCAACGCCATCTGCGACACGGTCCATAAGCTTGCGGGCGATGCGGGCATTTCGGTCGAAGACATCGACCATTTTGTATTCCATCAGGCTAACGAACGAATCCTGAGTCAGGCGGTCAAGCGCCTCGGCGTGCCAGACGAGCGCGTGGTTCGAACGCTGCGCGAGATCGGCAACATTTCGAGCGCATGCATTCCGCTTGCCCTCGACCGGCTGGCAAACGCCGGTGCACTTCACACAGGCGACACCATCGCCTTGGTTGGATTTGGCGCCGGTCTGGATATAGGTGGCTATCTGCTTCGTTGGAAGTAGTCGCACATAGGAAATAAAAACGCCCTAGGGCACAACCAAAGGAGAACTACCATGGCAGATCAGAAGACCTTCGAGCGCGTTTGCGACGTTATCCGCGAGACCGCCGGTCTTGACGATGTCGAGATGAAGCCCGAGTCCACGCTCGAGGAGATTGGTCTCGACAGCCTGGGCACCGTCGAGATCCTCGTCGCCGTCGAGGACGAGTTTGGCATCCAGCTCGATACCGAGGAGAACCCCAAGACGGTCGGCGAGTTCGCCGATACGGTCGAGGCGGCATTGGAGAAGTAGAGATGCTCAAGACTCCTCTCTGCGATCTGCTCGGCATCGAAAAGCCCGTGTTCCAGGGCGGTATGGCCTGGATTGCCGATGCCTCGCTGGCGTCCGCAGTGTCCGAGGCGGGTGGCTTAGGCATCATCGCGGCCATGAACGCCGACGCCAACTGGCTTCGCGACCAGATTCATGAGCTGCGCGCCAAGACGGATAAGCCCTTTGGCGTCAACGTCATGCTCATGAGCCCGTTTGCCGACGAGGTCGCGCAGGTCGTGATTGACGAGCGAGTGCCGGTCGTCGTGACGGGCGCCGGCAATCCCGCCAAGTACATGAAGGCGTGGAACGAGGCGGGCATCAAGGTCGTCCCGGTCGTTGCCTCGGTGGCGCTGGCGCGCCTCGTGGCACGTCGTGGAGCCACGGCGGTTGTTGCCGAGGGTACCGAATCGGGCGGCCATATTGGCGAGACCTCGACGATGGCACTGGTGCCGCAGGTCGTCGATGCGGTCGACATTCCCGTTGTGGCCGCTGGCGGTATTGCCGACGGCCGCGGCGTGGCGGCCGCCTTTATGCTGGGCGCCGCCGGCGTGCAGGTGGGTACGCGCTTTCTGATCGCAGACGAGTGCACCGTATCGGAGCAGTACAAGGAGATGGTCTTGAAGGCCAACGACACCTCGACGCGTGCGACCGGCCGCTCGACGGGACACCCGGTGCGCGCCCTCAAGAGCCCCTTTACCAACGCCTACGCCAAGAGCGAGGCGGCGGGCGTAAGTGTCGAGGAACTCGGGGCCATGGGCACGGGCGCCCTTCGCAAGGCCGCCAAGGACGGCAATTACGAAGAGGGTTCGTTTTTGTGTGGACAGATTGCCGGCATGGTCAACGAGCGCCAGAGCGCACGTGAAATCGTTGACGACCTGATCGATGGCGCCGAGCGCGTCCTGAAGGGTGCGTCCGCATGGGTAGCGTAGCGTTTCTGTTTGCTGGCCAGGGTGCCCAACACCCCGCGATGGGCGTCGACCTGATCGAGGCATCGCCGGCGGCCGCCGAGGTGTTCGCCATTGTCGACGAGGTGCGCCCGGGGACCAGCGAGCAGTGCCGGAGCGCCTCCAAGGAGGAGCTCTCGCAGACCGAGAACACGCAGCCGTGCGTGTTCGTTCACGACCTGGCAGCGGCTACCGCTCTGCGTGAGCGCGGCGTGGTGCCTGCCGCCTGTGCGGGATTCTCGCTGGGCGAGGTCGCCGCGCTCACCTTTGCGGGGGCATTCGATACGCGAGCGGGCTTTGAGCTCGTGTGCGAGCGCGCGGCGCTGATGGCCGCGGCTGCCGAGCGCCATCCGGGCGGTATGCGCGCCGTCATCAAGCTCGATGCGGAGCAAGTCGAGAATCTGGCAAAACAGGCCGGCGAGGACTGCTGGCCGGTCAACTACAACAGCCCGCAGCAGACGGTTGTTGCCGGAGCGCCCGAGGCGCTGCAGGAGCTCGACGTCCTAGTAAAAGGGGCTGGCGGCCGCGCTATGAAAGTCGCGGTGTCGGGTGCATTCCATAGTCCCTATATGACCGAGGCGACTGAGGGGCTGGCGACGTATATCCAAGCCGGCCACGCGCCGTCTCCGCTGCTGATTCCGGTCATGGCAAACATGACGGCGGCGCCCTATCCGGCGGATCCGCGAGCGGCATCGGATGTCTTGGCCAACCAGGTGAGTCATGCCGTGCGCTGGGTCGACACGCTGCATACTCTGCAGGATCAGGGCATCGACACGTTTATTGAGGTTGGCCCTGGCAAAACGCTGTCCGGCCTGGTCAAGCGTACGCTGAGCGACGTTTGCGTGTATTCGTGCGAAACAGCCGAGCAGGTCGCAGCTATTGCCGACGAGCTCGCATAGTCCACAGGGCTGTAACCCGAAAGGAATGACATGGGCAATTTGAACAACGGCACGCTCGAGCGCAACGACTTACGTCGCGTGGCACTGGTCACGGGCGGCTCGCGTGGTATCGGCCGCGCTTGTGCGGTTGGCCTGGCGGAGGACGGCTTTGATATCGCCGTCGTCTATGCCGGTAGCGTCGATGCGGCGCGCGAGACGTGCGAAGCCTGCGAGGCCGCTGGTGCCACAGCTCGCGCGTATCAATGCGATGTGGCCGACCCCGATGCCGTCAATGCGTGCATTGAGGCCGTGCTCAACGACTTTGGTTCGATTTGGGCGCTCGTCAACAACGCCGGTATCACCCGCGATGGCCTGCTCGTGCGCATGGGCGACGATGCCTTCGACCGCGTGCTCGATGTCAATCTCAAGGGCACGTTCAATGCGACGCGCGCGCTCACCAAGACCTTTATGCGCCAGCGCGGCGGCTGCGTCGTCAACATGAGCTCGGTCGTGGGCCTGATTGGCAATGCCGGGCAAGCCAACTACGCTGCCTCCAAGGCGGGCGTGATCGGCCTGACCAAGGCGGTGGCGCGCGAGCTTGCGCCCCGCGGCGTACGAGTGAACGCGGTCGCCCCCGGGTTTGTCGAGACGGATATGACGGCAAAGCTCTCGGAGAAGGTGCGTGCGGCAACCGAGGAGCAGATTCCCCTTAAGCGTATGGCGCAGCCCGAGGAGGTGGCCGGTGTGGTGCGCTTTTTAGTGAGCGATGCGGCTGCTTACATTACGGGCGAAGTCATACGCGTCGACGGCGGAATGGCGATGTAGAAACCAGAGCCACACAACAGCTTGGATGAGGAGACCATGATGGAACAGAGAGTTGCAATCACCGGCATCGGTGCCGTATCGCCGCTCGGCAACACCGCGCTTGCCACCTGGGCGGCCATGTGCGCCGGCACGTGCGGCATCGGTCCGATCACGCACTTTGATACCGATGCATTTGCCGTCAAGGTGGCGGCCGAGGTCAAGGGTTTTGACGGCAATGAGTACTTTGGCAAGCATGACGCCAAGCATCTCGACCCCTGTGTTCAGTTTGCGATGGCGGCGTCGGACGAGGCCATGCACGATGCGGGCTTTGATGTCGAAGGCGCCATCGATCGCGAGCGCTTGGGCGTCTACGTGGGCTCGGGCGTGGGCGGCATGCAGACGCTTGTCGACAACGTCCACACGATTGCCGATCGCGGGCCTCGTCGCGCATCGCCCTACATGATCGCGATGATGATCCCCAACATGGCTTCGGGCAACATCGCGATTCGCCATAAGGCAAAGGGCCCGACCCTGCCCGTGGTGACCGCGTGCGCAACCTCGGCCCATGCGGTGGGTGAGGCGTTCCGCGCCATCAAGCACGGCTATGCCGATGCAATCCTGGCCGGCGGCGCCGAGGCCGCCATTATCCCCGATGCCGTTGCGGGCTTTACGTCCTGCCGCGCATTGACCACCAACCCCGATCCCGCGACGGCTTGTCGCCCGTTCGATGCAGACCGCGACGGCTTTGTGATGGGCGAGGGCGCCTGCGTGCTCGTGCTCGAGGGTATGGAGCACGCACAGGCTCGCGGTGCGCACATTTACGCCGAGGTCGTGGGCTACGGCAACACCGATGACGCCTACCACATCACGAGTCCCGACCCGGACGCGGCAGGTATCGCCCGTGCGATATCGTTGGCGGTGGCCGAGGGCGACGTTAAGCCTTCCGAGGGCCTCTACATCAACGCCCACGGCACCTCGACCAAGCTCAACGATTCGTCCGAGACTGCGGGCATCAAACGAGCGCTCGGCGAGGACGCGGCGCGCGCCGCACATGTCTCGTCGACCAAGTCGATGACCGGCCACATGATCGGTGCCACGGGCGCCATCGAGGTCATGGCCTGTGCCATGGCGCTCGAGCAGGGTGTGGTGCCGCCGACCATTAACTACCACACGCCCGATCCCGCCTGCGATCTTGACTACACGCCCAATCGCGCGGTTCGCGCCGACCTTACCTGGGCGCTTTCGACCAATCTGGGCTTTGGCGGACACAATGCCGCCATCGCGCTGCGTAGATATGCAAGGAGCTAGAGCATGGATTCCAAAAGACTTGCTGAGATAGCTGATGTTATGGAGGACCGCGGCCTCACGCGCGTGCGCGTTGAGGAGCCCGATGGCACCGCGGTCGAACTCGAGCGCGCGAGCGCCGCGCGGCCGGTTGCCGTGCCCATGCCTATGCCGGGTGCCGTGACTGCTCCGGCGGTGGCTCCTGTCGCCATGCCTGCCGCCGCACCGGAGCCCGCCGCGCAGGCGCCTGCCGCCGCACCGGAGCCCAAGGGCACCGAGGTGACCGCTCCCATGGTCGGCGTTTTCTATGCTGCCCCGGCGCCGGGCGACGAGCCGTTTGTGCACGTGGGCTCCAAGGTCAAGGCCGGCGAGACCCTCTGCATCATCGAGGCCATGAAGGTTCTCAACGAGGTGACGGCAGAGGCGGATGGCGAGGTACTCGAGATCTGCGTGGCCGACGGCGACCTCGTGGAGTTTGGCAGCTGCCTCATGAGGATCGGATAGGTGATATCCATGAACAAAGAAGAGCTCAAGAAACTGTTGCCGCATCGCGAGCCGATGCTTTTGCTCGACGAAGCCGAGCTGGTGGGCAACGAGGCCCACGGCAAGATCACGATTACGGGCGACGAGTACTTTTTGCAGGGGCATTTTCCGGGAAACCCGGTCGTCCCCGGCGTGATTCAGTGCGAGATGCTCGCCCAGAACTGCTGCGTGCTGCTGATGGGCGATGAGGAAGCTCGCGGTGCGACACCGTTCTACACGAGTCTGGACAAGGTGCGCTTTAAGCGTCCGGTGCGCCCGGGCGACACGGTAGATCTGGTGTGCTCCATCACGCGTGCGCGCGGGCCGTTCCGCTTTGCGACGGGTACTGCGAGCGTCAACGGTGAGGTTTGCTGTCGCGCCGATATGTCTTTTGCACTCATGCACGAAAGTTAAGGAAGGCTTCATGTTCGACAAAGTGCTCATCGCCAACCGCGGCGAGGTCGCGGTCCGTGTTATCCGCGCGTGCCGCGATATGGGCATCAAGACCGTCGCCGTCTACTCCACGGCCGATGCGGACGCGCTGCACGTGCAGCTTGCCGACGAGGCGTATTGCATCGGCGGCCCGCGTCTTGCCGAGAGCTACCTCAACGACGATGCCGTGCTCACCTGTGCCGTAAAGTCGGGAGCTAAGGCAATTCATCCCGGTTATGGCTTCTTTTCCGAGAAGGCGAGCTTCGTGCGCGACTGCGACAAGTATGGCCTGGCGTTTGTCGGTCCTTCGGCCGAGGTGATCGACAGCATGGGCGACAAGGACGCCGCGCGTCGAACGGCTGCCGCGGCGGACGTGCCCATCGTGCCGGGCTGTGATTTGCTCAAAAGCCCCGAGGAGGCAACGGCCGAGGCCGAGCGCATTGGCTGCCCCGTGCTTATTAAGGCGCGTGCAGGTGGTGGCGGTCGCGGCATTCGCAAGGTCGAGCGCGTGGAAGATGCGGCAAAGGCGTTCATCGAGGCGCGTGCCGAGGGGGAAGCCGTTTTTGGCGACGGCGAGTGCTACATGGAGAAGTTCGTCGCGCCGGCGCACCACGTTGAGGTGCAGATTATGGCCGATAAGCAGGGCCATGTGTTTTCGCTCGGCGAGCGTGAGTGCTCGGTGCAGCGCCGCAACCAAAAGCTAATCGAGGAGAGCCCCGCGCCGTGCCTCGACGGACACGACGACATTCGTGCTCGCATGCACAAGGCAGCGCGTGACCTGGCTCGTGCCGTCGGCTACGAAGGAGCCGGTACCATCGAGTTCCTGTATTCGGACGACGGCAATTTCTACTTTATGGAAATGAACACGCGCTTGCAGGTGGAGCATCCGGTTACGGAGTTTGTGACCGATACCGACTTGGTCAAGTGGCAGCTGCGCGTGGCGGCCGGCCAGCCCCTGCCCTTTGAGCAGGAGGACGTACCGGTCCGCAACCACGCCATGGAGTGCCGCATCAATGCCGAAACGCCGGACTTTCTGCCGTCATGCGGAACGGTCACCGCGTTGCGTGTGCCGGGTGGTCCGCGCGTGCGCTGGGATTCCGCCATGTTTACCGGTGCGAAAGTCCCGCCGTACTACGATTCCATGCTCGGCAAGCTCATCGTGTGTGCGCCCACGCGCGACGGCGCCATTCGCAAGATGCGCTCGGCCCTGGGCGAGCTCGTGATTGAGGGCGTGAGCGAAAACAGCGAGCTTCAGCTCGACGTGCTGGCAAACGATGAGTTCTTGTCGGGCATGTACCACACCGATCTGATGGGGCATCTCTATGCTGATGAATAGAAAAGCGAAGACGGTCAACGTCCTCGAGGGGCCGATGACCGAGTCGTGCGCCGAGTTTCCCGCGCGCCACGTATTTATCAAGTGTCCGGAGTGCCGCCGCGTGATCGATGAGGCACGCCTGCACGACAACCTTGAGGTCTGCCCTCGTTGCGGCAAACACTTTCGCGTGAGCGGTCGCGCGCGCATGCGCATGACGGTCGACGAGGGCACGTTTGAGGAATGGGATGCCAATCTGGCGTCGGAGGATTTCCTCTCGTTTCCCGGCTATGCCGACAAGCTCAAGAGCGTGAGCGAGCGTTCGGGCGAGCGCGATGCCGTTGTGTGCGGCAAGGGTAAAATCTGCGGCTGCGATACCGCGCTCTTCTTTATGGATGCCAACTTTATGATGGGTTCGATGGGCTCCGTGGTGGGCGAGAAGATCTGCCACGCATTTGAGCGTGCGACCGAGCTGGGATTGTCAGTTGTCGGCTTTACCGTTTCGGGCGGCGCGCGCATGCAAGAGGGCGTGACATCGCTTATGCAGATGGCCAAGATTTCTGCGGCGGTTAGGCGCCACAGTGAGGCGGGCGGCCTGTATATCACGGTGCTCACCGATCCCACGACCGGAGGCGTAACCGCGAGTTTTGCCATGGAGGGCGACATTATCCTGGCCGAGCCCGATGCCCTGACGGCGTTTGCCGGTCCACGCGTGATCGAGCAGAACATGCACAAGCGCCTGCCCAAAGGATTCCAGCGCTCCGAGTTTTTGCTGGAGCATGGCTTTTGCGATGCCGTTGTTCCGCGTGGCGAGATTGCGCTCACGGTAGGCGAGCTGCTGGCGCTGCACGAAGGGCACGCACCCGGCCTGGGGGCACCGCATGAAATCGTGCATACGGGTCGCCGCGGCAAAAAGCTGGGACACTTGTTCAAGCGCTCGACGGCACCAAAAACCGCGCTCGAGATTGTCAAGCAGACCCGCTCGGCAGATCGAGCCACGGCGGGTGAGATGATCTCGCTGGGCCTCGACGGATTTGTGGAGTTGCACGGCGACCGTTACTTTGGCGACGACGCCGCTGTGGTGGCTGGCATTGGCTGGAAAGACGGACACCCCGTAACGGTCATCGCCATCGAGCGCGGCACCACGACCAAAGAGCGTATGCGCCGCAACTTTGGCATGGCGCATCCCGAGGGCTATCGCAAAGCGCGTCGCCTTATGCGCCAGGCCGAAAAGTTTGGTCGACCGGTTCTGTGCCTGGTCGATACTTCGGGTGCGTTTTGCGGCATCGGTGCCGAGGAGCGCGGCCAGGGCGAGGCGATTGCCCGGAATCTCATGGAGATGAGCGGCCTTAAGACACCGATTGTCTCGGTGGTGACAGGCGAGGGCGGCTCTGGTGGCGCGCTGGCGCTGTCCGTGGCTGATCGCATTTTTATGCTTTCGAGCTCGGCCTATTCGGTCGTGAGCCCCGAGGCCTGTGCGTCGATCCTGTGGAAGGATACCGAGCGCGCGAATGAGGCCGCCGAGGCGCTTAAGCTCACGGCCCCCGATCTGTTGGCGCTCGGCATCATCGACGGCATTGTTGACGATAGGGGCCTGTCGCATGAGGAAATCGCCCGTGCCGTCATGTCCTCGGCATTTGATGCCTTCGATACGCTTGGACGGCTCGACGACGCGACCCTCACAAACCTCCGCTACGAAAAGTACCGCGCAATCGGTCAGTACCGCACGATGTGACAAAGGGACAGCCCACATGTCACATTGGGAAAGGCGCTCCATGTCACAAGTTTCTAACACCTCGTTTACAACGACGGTTTCATCAAACGCCATGGCCGTGGTGGACTATCTGTCTAAAAGCATGATGTCGGCGTTGCCATTCATTGTCTGCGCGGCGTTGTTCCGCACCGTCGCCGTCATTATGGGCGAGGGCATGCTGGGCCTGTGGTCTGCCGATTCCGAAATCTATCGCCTGTTCTACAGTTGGCTCTATAACGCCGGCTACTACTTTTTGCCCATTTATCTCGGTTGGGCGGCCGCCCGCCAGCTCGGTTGCTCGGAGCAGCTGGGCATGATGCTGGGCGGCGTATTGATTGCGCCCGATCTGCTTAAGCTCGTCGATGCCGCATCGACGACGGGGGCATCGATGACTTCCGTGTATGGTCTGCTTCCCGCGCCGGTCAACGATTACACGACGACTGTTATTCCGGTTCTCATCTCGGTGCCCGTGCTATGGCGAGTGGAGTGTTTCTTTCGGCGCGTTATCCCTAAGGCCGTGGCGTTTTCGTTCGTTCCGTTTGCAACCATGCTCGTCATGGTTCCGGTTTCGCTGTGTATCACGGCGCCGGCGGGCAGCTATCTGGGCATGCTGTTGGGGCAGCTTATGTTTATGCTTGGCAATTCCGGTGGTATCGTGTCGCTGCTCACGCTCATGGGGCTTGCCGCGGGCTGGGAGTTCCTTAAGATCGTGGGTGTCAGTAACGTTGTCCTATCGCTTGCGTACGCGCAGTTTATGAGTGTGGGAACGGATTCGTGCATTCTCATTGCCGCGACAATGGCGACGTTCGCTGTTTGGGGCATGCCCTTTGGCGCGTCGCTCCGCGTTGCGGGTAAGGATGAGAAGGCGCTCATGCTGGGCTATTCAATCTCAGGCGTGCTTGGCGGCGTAAGCGAGCCGGCGCTGTACGGTTGCGGCTTTAAATATGGAAGGTGCCTGACGTGCATGGCCATTGGCGGCGCCTTAGGAGGCCTTGTTGCGGCCGTGGGCCACGTTACGGCCTATACCATCGGCATGACGAATGTTCTTATGGTCATTGGCTTTGCCACGGGCGGCATTTCGAACCTGCTGTGGTGCTGCGTTGCCGGCGGCACGGCATTTGCGGTGTCTGCGGCGCTGAGCTACTGCTTTGGCGTGGTGCCGGCGAAGGGGCGGGCGACGGGGGATGGAGCCGGTTCGCCCGAAACAGTGGCAAGCGCTGCTGAAGCAAGCGCATAAACCTGTGCAACAAAAGGACGATTCCTTTGTCATGTTCCAAGGCCGCGGCTCGTGTGGGTTGCGGCCTTTTTGTATCTGGGGGACAAAGTGGCTACACTACAATCCGTTTGAGCAATAGATATATAGGTAGTACCGTGGGGGCGGATGTAGATGGTCGAGTGGATTGTTCGTCGTGCGCAGGGCGACCGTGCGCGCGTGGGCACGTTGACGGGCGTGGTGTGTATTCTCGCCAATGTGGCACTATGCGCTGCGAAGGGCGCAATTGGCGTGCTGTCGGGATCGGTTTCGATTGTGGCGGACGCCATGAACAACCTGTCCGATGCCAGCTCGAACATCGTGAGCGTGCTTGGCTTTAAGCTGGCGGGCAAGCCGGCCGACCCCGAGCATCCTTACGGACATGGCCGCTACGAGTATCTCTCGGGTCTGGTCGTGGCGGCGCTCGTGCTGCTGATTGGCGTTGAGCTGGTGAAGTCCTCGGTTGAGCGCATCATCCACCCCGAACCTGTCGAGTTCTCGCTTGCCCTGGTGGCAGTCTTGGTGCTTTCGATGATTGTTAAGCTCTGGATGGCGGCCCTCAACCAAAAGCTCGGCGATCGCATTGAGTCCGAGACGCTGCATGCGACCGCTCAGGACTCAAAGAACGATGTCCTAGCTACGGGTGCTGTGCTGGCGTGCGCAATTGTTTCGCAGGTGACGCACATCAATCTTGACGCATGGGTCGGCCTTGCCGTTGGCGCCTATATTGGCTGGAGCGGCTTTGAGCTCATCCAGGATACGGTGAGCCCGCTTTTGGGCCAGGCACCCGATCCAAAGCTGGTCAAGCACATTCGAGACAAGATCATGAGCTACCCCGGCGTTTTGGGCGTTCACGATTTGATGGTTCACGACTACGGCCCGGGCAGGAAGTTCGCAAGCGCTCACGCCGAGATGGCAGCCGAGGCCAGCCCGCTGGAAAGTCACGACACGCTCGATAACATCGAGCAGTCGTTTAGGGTCGAAGACGGCATGATCGTCACGCTCCATTACGATCCCATCGTGACCGACGATCCAAAGGTGGCGAGCATGCGTCTGCGCATCAACGCTATGGCTCAAGAGATTGATAGCCGCCTCTCGATCCACGACCTACGCTGTGTTCCGGGCCCCACGCACACCAACGTGATCTTTGACTGCGTGCGTCCCTCGGATCTGCAGATGAGTGCCGAAGACTTAAAGCACGCGCTGACACAACGGGTCGAATCGGAATATCCCAAGTCGATTGCCAAGATCACGATCGACGAAGACTACGTAGGGCATACCCACGAGTAAGGCTGTGCCGGCAAAGCAGGTTATGCAGAAGGGGAGAGCATGAAGAAGCTGTATCTACTCCGCCACGGTCAGACGGAGTTCAACGTCAAAAAGCTGGTCCAGGGCCGCTGCGATTCACCGCTGACCGACCTGGGTCGTCAGCAAGCCGGGATGGCAGCCGCGTGGCTCAAAGCCCACAACGTCGTTCCCGACAAAGTGGTCTCTTCGCCCTTAGGCCGAGCCATGGACACGGCAAGTCTCGTCGCAACCGAACTCCTCGGCCGGGATGCAGCAGTCGAGCCCTGCGAAGGCATCATCGAGCGCAGCTACGGCACCTTCGAAGAAGGCCCCCACGACGCCCTACCCACCGACGTCTGGGACCCCGGCGAGGACCTGATCCCATTTGGCGGAGAAGGAAGCCATGCCCTGCAGGAGCGCATGGTGGGCACCCTCACCAATCTCATGGACGCCGAGGGCATCGAAACCCTCCTAGCAGTAAGCCACGGCAGCGCCAGCCGCCAATTCATCAAAGCTGCAGCCCCAGAGGGCTTCGAGCTCCCAACAAAACTCCCCAACTGCGCCATTATGATTTTCGATTTTGATGAGGCGGAGCCACAAGTAGAGGGCGAGCCAATGCAATGCAAGTTCACCCTCCAGCAAATAGTGGACCCCCAACAAAGTCATTAGCCTGAGCGAGCAGAGTTAAGCAGACATCAACGTGTCGTCTCCCGAGCACGGCGGAGGGCCGGAGAAATATATTAAGGTCATCGCGAGTTCCGCACGCAAAGGAGAGCACTTAATGTGCTCTCCGTCTTGCGCAGGACTGT
>CAUHCN010000031.1 GCA_959604825.1 uncultured Collinsella sp.
CGGCCGGCTTCCACATGCCCGACTGGGAGGAAGAACTGGGGGAGTACCTCAAGACTTTCGCCATGCAGGATGGTGAAGCCTAATGTTTGGTCAATATGGTCCTTCTGAGACGTTTAAAAATGTGTGGGCGCTGCTTCTCACCAAGGTGTTGTTTCCTGGTGCGAGACTTGTCCGCCGCCCCTTTTACCTTCGTGGTGGCAAGTGTCGCTTCGTTTATGGTGAGGGTTTCACTTGTGGTTATTCTTGTCGTTTCGACCTTGCTGGTGACGGCACCCCTCTAATTGTCGGCAAGAACTGCAAGATAAACGATAGAGTTCATATCTCTGCGCATGAGAGTGTCGTTATCGGAGATAACGTGCTCATGGCTTCGAATATTTTTATATCTGATAACAGTCATGGGTCCTATGACGACGATCCCTCATTGCCCGATATGGCACCTGATGATCGAAAGATCGTTACTAAGCCCGTGCGCATTGGCGATAACGTGTGGATAGGCGAAGGTGCAGCGGTGATGCCCGGTGTGACCATTGGCAACGGTGTGATTATCGGTACCAATGCGGTGGTGACTCGCGACGTTCCCGACAACGTGATCGTTGCCGGGGTTCCCGCTAAACCCATTAAACGATTTGTGGGGGGGGGTGGCTTCCCAGTGGAAAACGGTAAGACCCCAAAGGTAAGCATCGTCGTCCCCATGTATAACGTGGGCGAATGCGCCGCGGCTTGTCTTCGCTCTCTTATGGGCCAGACGTATAAAAACATAGAAATTGTGGTTGTTGATGATGGGGCAACCGATGATACGGCAGATATATGTGCCCGTACCATTGCGGATGATGATCGAGTTAAACTCGTGCACAAGGAGAACGGAGGCCTCTCTTCCGCTCGTAACTTCGGCCTCGCCCGTGCTACTGGCGACTTTGTCACATTTGTGGACGGTGACGATGTCCTGGACAAGTGGGCCGTGGGGCATATGGTTGCCCTTGCCCAGAAGACGGGAGTGCCGCTTGTCACATGTGAATATAAGAAGATTGACTCGACTGACGACTTTGGGTGTCAAGAGATTGGCGAAGGCAAGATCGTTTCCGGCGACGAACTTCTTGGAATGTTGCTTCTGCTTAACGGTGAGTCCGGCTCTGCCTGCGCGAAGCTGTATGCTAGGGAACTATTCCCGCTCCTTGCGTTTCCCGAGGGGCAACTGTTCGAGGACTTTGGCGTTGAAGCTACTGTCTTCTCTAGTGTTGATAAGGCTTGTATTTCTGGCGCAGAGCTTTATGGCTATCTTGCCCGCGAGGGTTCCATTACTACGAATAAGAAATACGAAGACAAGCACCTTGAGGGCATGGAAGCGTCTTTGTCAACTGTGAGAGACGTGGTTGATGATAGACCTGAGTTGAAAGATGCGTTTGCTTGCTTTGAGGCTTTTTGCTCTCTTCGCGTTGCGTCGAGGCTGGATTTGAATAAATGCATCGACAGGCGCAAGGCTAAGGCTTATATCCTTAATGCGAGGAAACGCTGCAGGAAGGTCGCCGGCAACCCTCTTGCGAGCAAGACCTGGCGCTTTCGCTGCGGGCTTTTTGCATCTTCGCCAGCACTTCATAATCTTATATACAGCCTTTACGGCAACTTGACCGGAAAGGTCGTAGGATGATGGATACACTCGAGCTTGATTTGACAAACTCGCATCGCATTGTTCCTCGCAAATCTGACGCCGGTGCATATAACAACACCTATTTTCTCCTCGCCCTTCTATCATGCTTTCTCTTTCCTTTTGCTTCGATTTTCTTCATTATTCTTTATATTAGGTCCGAGAAGCATTCGAGTGTGGGCCTGGCGATTCTGGTTGGTCTTTGCTCTGGCGCAATTGCCTATGGGGTTAATACGACATTAATGGCTGACATTGATCGATATACCAACAGTCTGCCTATCTTTCGTGAGACATCATTTTGGGACCTCCTTTCAATCAAGGGTGTCTATTCCTCTGTGGGGTCTCATGGTTACAACCTTTTTGCTTGGATTGTTTCGAGATTTAATGATGACCATCTTCTGCGAAGCGCAGTTACAGCAACTTTTTACTCAGTCTTGGCCTTTATTGTTGACGATTATGCCGTGCTTCAGGGGTGGTCGTTTAGGAGGACTTGTGCCGCCCTTTTGATTTCAGTGGCAATCCCGCCGTTTTTCAACGTTCTCTCTTATGCAAAAAGTACCCCGGCTTTTTCGTTGCTTCTGTTGGCACTCTATTTGGACTTTGGGAAGCGTACCGGGCCGGTTGTATTGATTTTGCTTTACGCCTTTGCCGCCTCTACTCATTCATCTGTTTTACCGGTGATAGCTTTAAGAGTTGTGCTGCTTTTCGTAAAAAATGAGATTGCCATTTACGGCATCAGTCTTGCATTACTTCCTTTATCAAATATGCTTTCCGCCGCCTTACCGGCCTCCTTCAGGACGATACCTGTTCTTTCTCTATTTATGAGCGCTTTGGATAAGTTTTCTGTATATAGCGAGTTCAGCGATTGGGGATGGGCCGCGGCATCTCAACATAGTGTGTTGCTTATGGGGTACCGATATTATTTTGAAGCTATCGCTGTTTTCTGCATCCTTTTGGTGTTTAGGCGTTACGACGTTTCTAAATCCGGTTTGCTTGTTTTTTCAGGCATTTGGTCTGCCCTATGCATTGCAGTTTCAGTATTTTTTGCCGCAGATGTTTTCTTTCGGTATGCGATGCCTTGCTCGACGTTGTTTGTCTTAGCTTCTTTGAGCCATAAGGATGATGCCGTAAATCTATTTATAGATATCGCAGTTGCGATTATTGCGGTTATCGGTTTTGTCGTTCAGTGGGCTTATCTCGCAAGCGTCGCCGATATGTCCTGCTTTATTCTTCATGGTTTGTTCGGAGTTTAGTTTTGAGTTCTCAACACAAACATTTCTACAGCAATGTCGTTTGGCAGTACGGACTGCAGATTGTTAAGTACATTTTTCCCCTCATTACGCTGCCTTATCTGACACGTGTGCTTCTGCCGGAGGGTTACGCGATCTACGCGTATGTTGTGTCGTTCATGACTTTCGCCCAGACTTTCGTCGATTTTGGCTTCAACCTTTCCGGTACTAAACGCATAGCAAAATCCGAGACTGTCGAAGAGGAGAACCGGGCTATCGGCGCTGTGACAGAGGCTCGCCTGTTGCTTGGTGTAGTGACCGGCGCTGTCGTTGTTGTTGTGGCCTGGTTCATCCCCATTACTCATTCGAACATGCTATATACCATGCTTGCATTTGTCGCTGTATTCGGTAAGGCAGTTGCTCCGGACTTTCTTTTCCAGGGACATGAAAACATGGGTCCATTGACGACTCGCTATTTTGTCTCGAAGGGTGTCTCTACTGCCTTGACGTTCGTCGTTGTCCATTCTATCGATGACATTCTGTGGATTCCTATTCTCGACATCCTTTCGAGCGTTATTGCCCTTGCCTGGTCTTTCATTTCCGCCAAGCGAATGTTCGGTACCACCATTACGTTCGTCCCCCTATGCGAGGCGCTTTCAGAGCTGAAGGTTTCCGCGCTCTATTGTTTCTCGAACATGGCCTCCGTCGTTTTTTCCGGTTTCACTACGCTTTTGATTGGTATCGTGATTACCAACAAGGCGATGATTTCCTACTGGTCCCTTGCTGTGACTGCAATTAATGCCATCCAGTCCCTTTATTCGCCAATTGTGAACAGTCTGTACCCCCATATGGTCAAGGGGGGTGACTACGGTTTTGCAAGGAAGTTGCTCCTTGTCTCTATACCCGTCCTGCTCATTGGCACCATCGCTTTCGCAGCGCTTTCCGATGTAGTTATGCTCGTGCTCGGCGGCAAGGACTATCTATCAGGTTCCTGGGTTATCGCCTGGGCTTCACCCGTACTCCTGTTTTCCTTCTATGCAACGATGGTCGGCTGGCCGATTCTTGGCGCCTCTGGCAAAGTCACTGAGGTTACCTTCACCACAGTTGGATCTGCTGTATTTTGCATTGTTTCGCTTTTGACCGTGTCTGCAATAGGAGTCGCGAGTTTGCAGGTCATTTGCATCATCCGTTGCCTTACTGAGGCAATTATGTGCGTGAGTCGCATTTGGCTCGCGCGCGGATACTTGTTTCCGTCTCGAAGTGTTACCGCCGATTGCGAAAGGTAAGGAATAAGAAATGAAAAAGTGCGTCGGTATATTGTCACGCCATGCAGTACCGAACTACGGTTCCATTCTGCAAGCATATGCCCTTCAGGATGCGTTCGCCTCAATGGGTATCAATGCTGAGTATGTTGACTACCGCATCCCCCGGGACTTTCCTTTAGCAGATGCCATGAGGACCTCTGGCGCGCTCGGTCCGATTCGTGCGATTCCAAAAGCGATTGGTGCCCGTAAGTTCGAGGCGATGAGGAGTGATTTGTTGAAGCAGAGCCGTAGGGTTACCGACTCAGAAGAGCTCGGTAAGCTTCTTGCGGAGTATCCTGTCCTTTGTGTGGGAGGCGACCAAGTGTGGAACATCATGTCTGATGGAAACATCGAGGGCGCCTACCTTTTGGAGGGCGCATCAGACGATGCCTACAAGTTCTCCTTCTCTTCCTCCTTTGGTAAAAATGGCCTCGATCCACGCGAACGCGAACGTGCCGCCAAAGCGTTTGCGCGCTTTGATAGGCTTTCAGTGCGCGAGGAAAGTGGGCAGAAAACTCTTGAGGAAATGGGACTTGAGGCGCAAACTGTTGTCGACCCCGTGCACCTGCTCTCAAAAGAGGCCTGGTTTGATCGTGTTGAGCCTCGTGCGCCCCGCGGGGTGAATGGGGAGTATTGCCTGATCTACAACCTGCATCCAAGCGATGCATTCGACCGCTATTCTACTGCCGCATGCAAGTCACTCGGCCTCGAGATCGTTAGCATTCGTCCGTCGCTTCGTAAGACGATGGGGAAGAATTTGTTCTACCCTTCGCTTCACGAATTCCTTTGGCTGTTTGACAATGCCACCTGCGTGCTCACGGACTCATTCCACGGGACTGCTTTTTCGTTGCTGTTCAATACGCCCTTTGTCGATATTCTACCTGAGCAGTATGCGGAGCGTAACAAGGCAATTCTTTCTCGCTACGGGTTGGATTCCCGCATAAGCACGGAGCTTCAGCCAGAAGAGCTTTGCCTCAACGATTTTGATTGGGCGGGCGTCAATGAGTCGCTTGCCGTCAACCGTGAGTCCTCCTCGGAGTTCCTTTGTGACACCGTTGGCGAGTTCTCCGCCCGTCTTGCTCGCTAGAATAATGAATGGAAGGTCCTATTTTGAGTCAGCCATCTGTTTCCATCATCGTCGCTGTTTACAAATCTGAACAATTTCTGCCGAAGCTTCTTCATTCCTTTGAGGTTCAAACCCACAAGAATCTCCAGATTATTCTCGTTGACGATGGTTCTCCCGATGACAGTGGTCGCATCTGTGATGACTATGCTGCACGTGACCCTAGGGCTATTGTTATTCACAAGCCTAATGGCGGCACTTGCTCCGCTAGGAATGCGGGACTTGGTGTCGCGACGGGTGACTATCTCATGATCGTGGACGGTGACGACTGGCTGGAGCCCGATTGCGTTGAATATTTGGTCGACTTGGCTGAGAGCACTGGCTCCGACATGTCCTACTCGGTGAATCTCTTTACAACGCGTGATAGGGAGCAGATTGTTGAGGACGTCCGGGAGACCTGGTCGGCAGAGCGCGCCACCTCTGCCATCATCTATCCCTTTATGCGGCTGGGGCCTTGGAATAAGTTGTACAAACGTTCTGTAGTTGTCGACAACAATATTTCGTTTTCCGTTCCTTGGTTCGGCGAGGGTCTGTACTTTGCTACCGAGGTTGCACAGCACTCTAATCATGTGGGCGTTGGTAGACGTAAGGTCTACAACTACCGTTTGAATAACTTGGGGAGCGGTCTTACCAACTACAACGTTCAAAATGGCAAGAATGCCCTCGGAAATATTAAATTCATTAAAGAGAACCTGACTCTGGACACTCCGATGGTTCGCCACGCATGCGATTGGCATATCTGGCGAAACTACGAGTTCCTACTCACTCAGATAATAGGTGCGGATGAAATGGACTCCGAAGGCAAGCTCGCGAAAGAATGTGCAGCGTACGTTAGGAAGAACTGGCTGTCCGTGTTCAAGAACAGCGAAGTCGACCGTTCCGAGAAGGTAAAGATCGCATGCTGCGGCATGGCACCCGTGCTTTACGCGAAGCTGGTCATAGATCGAAACCGGAAGGGGCTCGAGGCTGATAAAGGCAAGTTCATGGATGTCGAGGAGTAGGTGCATGGCGAATCTAAAGCACGCAATCAAGCAGGGCATCGTTGCTCTCAAAGCCAAGAATATACAGCCTGTGATGCAGACCGTCGGCGATGAATGCCTGCTCAAGGGGAAGACTGCCCTCGTTGTGGGAGGCTCAGGTGGAATCGGCAAGGCGGTCGCCAAGGCGTTCCTGAAGAACGGCGCGAATGTTGTCATCGCCGGTACTAGGCGCGCGAAGGTCGACAAGGTGGTGTTAGAGCTTGGCGAGAAGTGCGCCGGGGTTGTTGTCGACCTTGCCGAGCCAGAGACCTTTTCGAAAGTCATCGACGAGGCGGTGGCATTCTACGGCCCCATCGATATCCTAGTCAATTCTGCCGGCGTTCACACCGAGGACGTCTCCATGGGCGGGTTTCTCGATTTTTCAGTTGAGGAATACGATCGCATCTTGGACATCAACCTGCGCGGCGTCTACTTCATGGTGCAGTCTGTTGCAAAGCGCATGATTTCCGATAAGGTCAGCAATGGGCATATCCTTATCGTCTCATCCTCGGCTGGCAACGAGCCCGCATGGTCTCCCTACCGCGTATCGAAGTGGGGTCTGAAGGGCATCACTGAGGGCATGGCTTCCGCCCTCGTTCCTCATGGCATTGTAGTCAACGCGATTGCGCCCGGCAGCACGGCGACTCCTCTTCTTGGCGTCGAGGAGGGTGACAGCATCTCTGCTGAGGACAACAGACTTGGCAGGTTCGCCATGCCCGAGGAGATCGCGGAATTCGCTGTGATGTTGGCCAGCCCCATGGGCGACATGGTGGTTGGTGACACTTTGTACGTCTCCGGTGGCCGTGGGGTCTGTGATATCCGGTAGCGGCTTTGCGGGCGCTTCAAAGTATGAGATCGCCTTTACCGCAGAAGCAGCTTGGCTGCCTCGGAGGCTTGCGTCGAACCGTCTTCGAGGTAGACTAAGCATCGGAATAGCCTCTTTGTCAAGCCTTCGGTTGCAGTGAAACTTATGGTGCTGCTTTTCGAGGTGACACCTCCGATTGCGGTGTTGTACCAGGTCCTGCCTCCGTTGTCAGAACATTGCCATTGAAATGCGGCCGCGTGCTCAGCGTCGATTGAGAACGAGGCCTCAATTCCTGCGCTCGTTGCGCAATCTTTCGGCTGCGTGGTGATCCTCTCTTTATTCGACAATAACGAGAGTTTGGCGTTTTGAGTCGCAGCTGTTGTTCCATCCTGGAAGGTGACAACGCACCTGTAGAGACGTTTCGCAAGTGCGGCACTGGCGGTGAACCGCAGCGTAGGCCGCTTTGAGGCGGCATTGCCAATCCCGGTGTCGTACCAGCCCTTCCCATCATTGTCGGAACATTGCCACTGGTACGAGATGGCACCTAGGGCTCGCACGGAGAAAGACGCTTCGGATCCAGTCGAGGCGGCCGTGTCTCGCGGTTGCCCGGTTATTTGGTTAGCGCTTAGTTTTAGTTGCGCAGTGTTTGAAGCCGAGCTAGTCCCATCAGGGAAGAATGCCAAGCATCTATAGCGGCGTTTTGACAATCCCGTACTTGCAGTGAACTCGATTCTCGCCTGCGTGGAAGTCTCACCTCCGATCCCCGTGTTGTACCATGATCTGCCCTCATTGTCGGAGCATTGCCACTGGAACGAAGTAGCCCGCTCTGCTTCGATGGCGAAGAACGCTGTTGACCCTGCGGCAGTTGTGCAGTCTTCGGGCTGGGAGCTGATGGCGTATCGGGCGACAAGGACGAGGCGTGCGGGCTCGCTTGCGAGGGTGCTGCTGTTCGGGAACGAGACTAGGCAGCGGTAGAGCCTCTTCGCGAGCTGGGCATTGGATGCAAACCTCAGGGTTTTCTGCCTGGAAGTTTCGCCGCCTATACCCGTGTTGTACCAACTTGAACCTCCGTTGTCGGAGCATTGCCATTGGAACGATGTCGCGCTTGGTGCCGTTACGGTGAATTCGGCTTGGGCTCCGTTGTATACTTCACAGTCCTTCGGCATGGTTGTTATGGCGTACGTGGTCTCATAGCTTGCTGTGAGGTCGTACTTGGCGCTCCATTTGCTGTTCGATTCTTTTGTGACGCTAGATGCCGCCATAAGCTCAACTTTTGCGCCATCAGTCTTCCACTCCCTCAGATTCATCGCATAAGCAACAATCCCATTCTGAATTCCCGAGATGCTCGGCGGGAACGACTGGTTATCAGCATCAATAGAAAAGCTTTCTGCCTTAGCATCCAAGTTCTGCTGAATACGGTCGGCATACTTTTCGGCCCATTCATCAGCTTTGCCGTTTCGCACAAAGTAATTGTTGGACAGGTCGGTTGAGCGGTAGGCGTAGTCGGCCTTTTGGTAGTTGGCCGTGTGGTCGGAGTGGGCGATTGCCATGAGCTCGTCGGTCAGGCCAAAGTACAGATGGCGCTGGTCCAGGTCTCCGTACCAGTTGTCGCTGGTGTCGTCCCAGGTAAGGTCCATCTGACACCATTTGCCGTCGATCTTTACGGCGTTCCACGTGTGGCCGTTGCCGGTGATGCGGCCGTTGGCGATGCCCGCGGCGTCAAGGAGCTTGGAGTAGATGCGCTGGTAGCTCTCGCAGGTGCCCTGGTGGCGCGTGAGGCCACTCTCGGCCGAGCACCAGTTAAGGCTGTGGTCGTACTCCAGCCGGTCGAGCGTCCAGTCGTGGAGCCACAGCGCCATGTCGTATTCCGAGCCGTTTGTTTGTTGCCTGCACTGGGCCACGGCGTCGTTGACGATCTGCGTGACGCTCGGACGGGCGGCGTCGTTTACGGTCATCTCCGCCGTGGTGCGCAGGTAGTAGATTCCCTTGTCGTTTTGGGGGTCGTTTCTGTCGTTGTCCATAAAGTAGAAGTGGATGCGGTACGTGCCCGATGCCGTGAAGTCAAAGGTAAAGTCGTGGCCCGCGGTGCCCAGGCTGTAGTAGCGGGACCATGCCTGGCGCGACGGGTCGCAGACACTTTCCTGGCTGCCGCCGTCCCAATAGGTGGGCACGTCCATGCGCGCCTTGGCCTGGGACGAGCCGTTGGTCTGGGTTACGTGGAAGGTCGTCGCGGTGCCCGCGGGGGCGTCGTTCCACGAGACGGTGAAGGTGACGCCGTTTTGGGTTGCCGTGGCGGAGTGGGCGTAGCCGGTTTGTGCCGTGGCGGAGATTGCGGCGGGCGTGGGGTTGGTCTGGGTGCGGAGGGATGGAGTGGGGGTTGTGGTGGCCGCGTCGGTTGCGGCGGCGGTGCCGGGGGTGGCGGGGATGCCGTCGGCGCTTTCCGTGTTGACTGCGCTGGCGCCGGTGGATGTTGCGGTGCCGTCCTCTACGGTATCTGCTGTCGCGTTTGTGCTGGTGCCGTCTTCGGCCTTGCCTGTGTCGCTGCTCGTGGCGTCGGCTTGCGCCTGCTGCTCGGCGGTTTCTTGAGGCTGCATGACTTCCGCGATGGCTGCCATGGGCATCGTCGAGCTGACCATGGACGTGCACGCGATCGCGCAGAGCAGGTAGTAAAGGGGTCGTTTCATAGCGGAGCCTCTCGGTGAGCAGCCAATAGGGTCCGAAGGCAGCTCCAGGCCAGCACTCCGCACATATTTTGTTGGGTTTATTTTACGGGAACCCCAGTCAACATCAGGGAACTTTCTGGGGAATGTTGGGGAGGGGGAGGAGTTGGTCCTCTGCCTCGCTGTGCGCTGATGTCTTCGCCCTCGGCGATGCGCCCGTCGGCGAGGAGTGCGAAGCGGCCATGCTGAACAATGCCACTCCACCTGTCTGTGCATCCAAACTTCTAGATTATGCATATCGGGATTTTCACGGTGTTGTCGGCGATTTTGTCTCGCGGACCGTGTGCATGCATTAGATGAGGAGGCGCTTGTATCCGTAGAGACGCATCGGCATTTTCGATGCGACCGCCGTCAAGACAATTGGGTGTGCATCAAGGCGCTGTTAACTGCATGAGCCGATTTCTTATAACCTGTTTAAGCAAAGCAAGAATGGGGAATAAAGCTTGGTGCCCATCGCGAACTGGCGATGGGGTACGCTACTGCCGTCAATATCGCAAACGACGAAATTCCGACGTTCGCAACATTGACACCAGCGTTGCCTGCTGCTAGCTGGATAAGAGCTTCGATG
Source organism: uncultured Collinsella sp. (assembly GCA_959604825.1). Lineage (GTDB taxonomy): Bacteria > Actinomycetota > Coriobacteriia > Coriobacteriales > Coriobacteriaceae > Collinsella. The sequence goes on from CAUHCN010000031.1 coordinate 10,411, forward strand.
GTCATAAGTACCAATTCCTCGCTTTCGTCTAGTATCGCATAGGCAAGCATTGTTTTAGGTGGCCGCGAAAGCGTTGGTTGCACTTGCTGCGCCTTTGATTAGCCTGTCCGGGGAGGGTTAGCCGCCGCTTGTTGATCCGGACAGGTTGATTTATTTGGGGGTATTTTGGTCGAGTTCGATATCACTCGTATTCCTCGATATAGTTCCAAAAGTTCATATGCCCATTTCGATCATAGGGTCTCTTTTGCCGAAGTTCAGGCCAAGATTTTAGATTCAGAGTACGTTTCCAATCACGCGTTCTACCCTTTAATTTCCAACGAGATCATTACTGTTCGGTATCGTGGAGGCAAGCGAAGCTGCAAGGTTCGTAATATCGCTTATGCCTCGCATTTCGATCACCGCGTCTTCCAGTACTACTCTTATCTGTGGTCGGACTTATATAACAAGAAGGCTATTGCCGAAGAGTTTGATGAGGTTGCCGTAGCGTACCGCTCTTCGCTTTCATCAGACGGCGCCGTAACTGCTGGTAGCAATATTTCCTCAGCTAAAAAGGCATTCGACTATATGCGTGTGCAAGATTCGGCTTTTGTGCTTACGGGTGATTTCGAGAGCTTCTTCGACAACTTAAACCATGTCCATCTAATGGCGTCGTTGCGTTCGTTGTTTCCCAGTGGACGCTTGCCGGACGATCACTATCAAGTCATTAAAAATATCCTCCGCTATTCGTGCTGGCCTATTGGTGATTTGGCTGCTCGACATGAATTGCCATGGCCAGTAATCGATCCTGCTCGGGAGAAAACGATTAGTGATGCGGCTATCGATCTTCGGTTCAAGTCTATTCGCGAACTTAACAAGCTGGATGTTATCTTGCCAAAGTCTGAGTTTCTTGCAAACAAAAGTAAAGTCATCACCAGGCCGTGGCGGCGAACGGGTATTGATCTCGGCATTCCTCAGGGTCTTGCTGCAAGTGGAGTGCTCGCTAACATCTATATGGCCGATATCGATATGAAAGTCAGGCTTGCCGTTGAACGGGTTGGTGGCTTGTATCTTCGTTATTGCGATGACTTTATTGTTGCCGTTCCAAAATCTGGCTTTGATGCACTTGTAGAGGCAATCAATCTAATGACCGATGTTGATTCCGTTAAACTGCAGCCTGAGAAAACCAAAGCGTTCCGGGTTGATAGCAGCGGGGTTGCTCAGCTTGATTTTGAAAGCGTTCGTACGGGTAAGGTCCTTTCGTACTCCGGTGCACATCCGGCACAGAAAGTTAGCTTCTTGGGGTTTGACTTTGACGGGCGCGTTGTAAGACTTCGACAGTCTACGGTTGGAAGGTACCATAAGCGTCTCCGTGAGGCAGCCAGTGCGATTGCGCGTTCTAATCAGGGGGAGGGAAGGCACGCATCAAAAAAGCGCGTCTCCGCTCTGTATCAACATTATTCGCCGCTTGGTATTAAGGGGAGAGGGTTGTGCCCATCGGCTGGCTCCGACTCTTCTGCATTTTTCCGCTACGGGAACTTTCTTTCCTACGTAGCGAGAGCCCAAAAGGCGTTTCCCAATGATCCGATTGCCCCCGATGAGTCTAAGATTTACAGGAAGATTAAACGCTTGAGTGCTCGGTAGACGATAGTTTTAACGCCAGATCATTCATAGCCATAAATACTTAATCGATATCGGCCAATTCCGATCACTAGGTAATAATTGATGTGCCCTCACGTCGTCGTGGCACGATGTCTCTGAAACTCGTGCCGAACATAAGAATGATATGACAAGAACGGTAGTGTCGCGAAAGTTGGTGTAATGGACTCCTTGGCCCCTGTGTCCAGGATCCGGAATCTATCGATATCCTAGGCCGACTCCACTCTGTCGGCAAGCTCAAGGCTGGATTCGACCATCTTCCCGGCAGTCTTTTCCAGCTCGGCCCAGTCATGACAGCACGATGCTCCCCTTCGCAGCGCCGCGTCGTGCAACTCGGCCATCTTCCTCTCCGAGAAGTAGCGCGAGGTTGCCATGGAAACGGCCAGGATAACCCCGAAAGCGGCCTGAACGCGCCATGGTGCGCGTATTCTAGGCGAAGGCACGGACCCTTCCGAGCCAGGACGGGCCGCTCGCTCGGCCAACTTTGGCGTACCCTGCTGGAACGGCTTCCGTCAACATCCGTAAAACTACCGCAAAGAGGAGGCCACAGTGATAGATAAGAGGCTTATTGAAGCCGTTCCCGGAGCCGAGAGACTTAAATCCGCAATGATTACCCCAGAATTGTTTGTTAAGGACCTCATGCAAGACTATTCTGGGCGTCCGTTATATACATACGAGGAATGGACGCGCGAGCACATCAACCACTCTAACGCTTTCAAGGAACTGACCAGAGGTGCGGAGTTTCATGCGCCCGTATCCGAGGCAAATGGGGAGTGTGATGCGGTATCAGACGCGTATCAGTTAGATTTCAAGCTCATCTTCGGAAAATCCATGATGCGCGCCGTAAGTCTCACTTCGTCAAGGCGAGTTTCAGACCGCGGAATAACTTTAGAACAACTTTGCAGAAGTCATGTAAAAGAACAGAGAGGCTTACGCCTGCATGCAATTCTCAGGGATTACAGCCTCGCCAAGCTTGACGAGCTTCTAAAAACTGAGAGTAATAAACAATTGAGCGAAGAAGACCGTGAGGCCCGAGGACTTCTTCGCTCAATCAGTCATTCGAAAAACTTGCTGCTAATTTATCCTTGCCGCTTTGAAGGCATCGACAGACTGCCTGAACTTGAGGAAACCGCCAACGCCGCACTTTACTATGACTTCCGGAACGTGCTCGACGTCCGACGGATACACCATCCCGGCAAGGACACCTTCCTTTCATATTTTTGCGACGACCGCATGGTTGTCACAAGAGCGAGCGGGCACGGCCTATCCAAGTTCGACGATATCATGGTCGCAAAAAGCAGAACATACATGGATATTATGCGTATGCGTGATCCCGGAGAGTATCAAAGGCTGCTGAAACTTGTTTAACCGACCGCAAGGGCTAGTTTTGTGGACATCAACCCAAGATGGGACCTGCCAAGAGGACCGGACGCCGCTGCGTTCGGACTCGTTTTTCTGCATTCAAAAGCAACGCTGAGCTCGACCTCACGGCTTGCGCCTGCTGCTCGGCGGCCTTCTGAGGCTGAACCCCCTCTGCAATGGCTGCCATAGGCATCGTCGCGTTGACCATGGACGTGCACGCGGTCGCACAGAGCGGGTGGTAAAGGGGGCGTTTCATAGCGGAGCCTCTCGGTGTGCAGCCAATAGGGTCCGAAGGCAGTTTCAGGCCGGCACTCCGCACATTTTTTGTTGGGGTTTTACGGGAACCCCAGTCAACATCAGCGACCTTTCTGGGGTATGTTGGTTGATCCGGGGTGCGCAAAACAACAGTTTCAAATATTGTTGCTTCCTGTTCAATTCTGTCTATCTACAATTAATCGCAAGCGTATGACCTGAGGAGATTGTTTACAGGTGGAATCGGTCACTATTCATTGGATTGTCTTTTATGTCTTTATCGGTTTGTCGAGCGTTCAGCTTGTCCGCTTTGCTGGGCCCTTGGCGATTGGAGGGCAATACACCGTCGAAGAACTGTACCCCTCCGATGAGTCGGGCAGGTTGAACGTTGCCTACCGAATTCTCGCTCCAACAATTTGTTGCCAGCTCCCCGTGTTTATTGTGGCTGCGATTTGCGATGCGTTTTCAGTTCCAGGTCCTTCGCTGCGATACATGCCCACCCTTTTCTATTGGTTGTTTCTTGGGGTAATCAAGCATGCAAGGGGTAAATTGCGGTACCGGACCCTTCCTTTCTCATTCGAGGCGTTCATGTCTCTTTTGCTGTCCGTCGCATTCGATCACTTTGTTATCGATGGCTATCTCGGAGGACAGGGGCTAGATGTGCTTGATACTTCGAGTATTGCCTTTGAGTTTGAGCTGGCATTATTTGGTGTTGTGACCTTTTGGATTTCCACCTTTTTTAAGCGTTATCAAATTAAGCGTAGCCGTGTGCGCTCATATGTCATTCCGTCATATGTTGTTCCGTCGTACTCCGTATTTAATTACTCTTCAATTGATACGGGCGAAGCCAGGCTATTCGCATACGAGCGCGAATATGGCGATCTTTTACCTCAGCGTTTTTCGAATGATCTCCTGTTGAGAAGTGTTTTCTTCGCAATTATGGCTATAGAGGATGGGAATCGCCCTGAGTTCATCCGAACGATCGAGCGTATGGCCGCTCATTTCCATTTGGCAAATACTACGGGGATAATGCAGCAGAAGAGCGAGACTCCTCTGTCTGATAGGGATAGCGTTAAACTCGCAATTCCCTATATTGAGAGCATGTGGGACCAGTTCCTTGTTGAATTCGGTCGTTCTGCTGAGGGATCCGGGGGAGACGGTCTGCGAATTTTCATGGGCTATTACACCTACGACTACTTGATGTTGTCGCGGACTATCCGCAATCACTTTGCGCCATTTTATGGGGACTATTGTGGAACGAGATTACTTAATGCTAATCACGTATTTTGCGATGTTCTGGAATTTGAGGAAAGGCAACGTTACGGATTGCTTCCAAAGACGGTTTCTGCGACTGGATCGATATGCGCCACTGAGCTTGGATGGCTTTCTGGAGAGTACTGTTATTGGTCCGATTACAATACGGTTGAATCCTGCCTGAATGAAAATGATGCCAATGGCGTTAAGCTGGTCAGCAAAAATGACGTGAATAAAACTCAGATAACCGAGATGACCTCAAGGCTTAAGGAGCAAGGTGTTTCCGTTCTTGAGGTCAAGTATGTGGCCGGCGCTTCGGCGACCATCGTGTGCATCGGCGATTCGTCTAAGATTCCGAGTACTGCCGGTAGTGACTGGATGTTTGTTGGCTAGTTGAATCATCTTTGCCTTTCACAAGCATAGGTTAACGACTAGAATACACTTAATTGCGGTGGAAGCCTTCGGGCGACACCTGAAGAGGGTTGATGCGTCGGCCCTCTTTTTTATTTAGATGTAAGATTCGGCTTGGCAAAACAAGGATCCCATTTGGGGAAAAGCAAATATCCGGCGGTTTTATGCTTCGGGACGCGCGGTTTAAGCGTGTTTTTCGGAAGTGCGAGGAAAAACCGAAAACCGTCGAGCACACCCCAATTTTTGGCAACAAAACCGCAGATCGCCGGACCTCGAACCCGGGGCCTGGTCGACAGATCTCGGATTTTCATCGCACTTCCGGAATCATTCACCGGAAGTATGCGGCTAATTTCGGAACCTTCGAGCACACCGCCCTTTTCATGAACAGAAGCCGCAGGTAGAAGCGTTGTCGCAATGCGGCGTGGTCGGCATGTCAAGAATTTGCCGCATACTTCTGGATTGAGTGCTCATTTAGCACTCTCGATGTCCCCACATCCTCTAAAAAAGTTCTTAAAACAGCCTTAAAGGCGTTCCAACTCGCGTTGACAGCGTAAAATACGCATGTTTGACTATGACAGAAGTGGATTTTAGGGGAGGAGCACGCCATGGAGGTGCTGGTTGTTGGCAACACCGCATATGTTGACGATGACTTTTGTGCCAAGGCGTTCCCCGGGGACCACGTTAAGGTCGTCGCTGCCGCGGAAGCGCGCCGCGACGAGTCGTCGCCCCATGCCTCGTGGAAAGAACTCCTCCAGCACCTGGATCAGGCCTACGAGTTCGACCGCGTGGTCTACCTGTCTAATTACCTTACCCCGCATACCGATACCGTGGGCGAAATCGAGCTGCTGCGCTCGGTCTTTCGTACGTGCGCGGGTCGCCGGGTCCAACTGCTGTATGTAGCGGGGCCCGCGGGTGCCGAGGGTGCCGCCGATGCCGCGGGGCGAACGGGCAAGGGCATTATCGCGCACGCAGCCAACGACCTGTGCCGCTACTACGCTGCTCGCGAGGGCGTTCAGACCAAGATCCTGCGCGTGCCGTTCCTGTATACCGCGTCTGCCGCGCTGGAGGACCCGTTTTTGGTGCCGCTGTTCGACGCATGCTCAACCGGATCGGCCGCTCTGCAGGGCGCGCAGGATGCCGCGTTTCCCCTGCTGTGTGCCGAGGAGCTTTCGGTGCTGGTACGCCGCATCTTCGATAGCTGGGATGGCAACTTTGAGACGCTCGACGTTGCCGATGCCTTCCATCACACGGCGGGTGAGGTGGGCGACGCCCTCAAGGCGTTGTTCCCCGGCCTTGCCGTTGCCTATGGCGATTCCGCCGGCTACACCCTGCCCGCCAGCGACGTCGCTCGCGTGCGCTATGGCTGGTTTCAGCGCTACGACTTGCTGCGCGATCTCTCGACCATTCAGGCGCATTGGGATGCTGGCCGCGCAAAGAAGGTCAACCCCTTGCGCGCCGCCATCGACCGCATCCAGATGCGCTCGCTGCCCATCAAATGCCTGGAGACGGGCGTTGCCTGGGTTCTGTTCGAGGTACTGGAGCATCTGTTCTCCCAATCGGCCCAGCTCAACGTGCTCGATTATCGCCTGCTCTACGTGGTGCTGATCGGCACGCTGTATGGCTTGGACTTTGGCTTGGTCGCAGCACTGCTGGCTTCGATTGGCCTGGCGGCGAGCTACTTTACCCAGTATGGCTATACCTTCCAGGGTCTGTTCTACGAGCCGTCTAACTGGCTGCCGTTTATTGCGTACTTTGTGGTGGGTGCCGTGTGTGGCTATGTTCAGCTGCGCAACAGCGAAGCCATTAGGGCGGAGCGCGATCAAAACGAGCTCATGCGCAACCGCAATACGTTCCTTACGCAGCTCTACCACGACGCGATCGAGGACAAGCGCGCGTACAGGCGTCAGATCGTGGGTCGTCACGACAGCTTTGGCAAGATCTTTGCCGTGACGCAGGAGCTCGACGTACTTAACCCGCGCGACATCTATCGCAAGTGCTGCGAGCTTCTGGGCGAGATCCTCGAGAACGATTCGGTGGCGATCTACCATGTTTCGGGCGGGGCATTTGCACGCCTGGTGGCAGCAAGTCCCGCGATTGCCGAAGATGCCGCACGCTCGCTCACGCTCGAGCAGCTTGCACCTCTTTTGGGCGACGGGGGTCGTTCGAACCTGTGGGTGAACCGCGAGCTGGCGCCGGGGCTTCCCATGTTTGGATACGCGATCGAGCGCGACGGGGCACCCGCCGTGTTGATCTTTGTGCGTCGTGCGGCCGAAAACCAAATGACCCTCTATTATCAAAACCTGTTCCGCATCTTGTGCGGGCTGGTCGAAAGCGCGCTGGGCCGTGCCTTTGACTATGAGGCGGTGGCGCAGGATAAACGCTGCGTTGACGGCACTTGCGTGCTCAAGCAGGCTGCCTTTGGCCAAGAGCTTGCGGCGGAGCAGGCGCTGGCAGATAGCAAGATGGGGAGTTTTTTGCTCCTGCGCGTGGTACCGGGCATGGAGCCTGTCGGCGAGCTGGTGGGCGCAATTGGGTCAGCAATCCGCGAGAGCGACGCGGCGGGCTTGGTCGACGGCAACGTGCTCTACCTGCTTATGCGCCAGGCAAAGGCGTGCGATCTTCCCATTATCCGCGAGCGCCTGAGCGCAAAGCAGATTGCGGTGGAGCCCGTCGATGGCGAGGACATCGTGGCGTTGCTGCAGCACATCTCTTACACCGGTGACGGTGAGGGGGGTGCCGCTTGATCTCGCTTGTCGTTGCTGCCGTCTTGCTGCTGATTCATGCGCTGGTTTGCCTGATGCTGTGGACGCTCATGAAGCTGGGCCTGCTGCCGGTGCGCGGGCACATGCTGGCTGTGATAGTGCTGGTGCCGCTGTGGGGCCCGTTGCTGGTGGTTCTGCTATCGGTCCGCAGCGCGGTGTTTGGCGAGGGGCTGAAAGAGTCTGCGCTGGAGTCGCTGCGCTTCAACGACGACCTGCATCGTAGTATGTCGATACCGAGTGGTGAGGACGATGCAGGCGTAGTGCCGCTCGAGGAGGCACTCATCGTCAACGACCCGGCATACCGACGGCGCCTAATGCTCTCCATGCTCACCGAGGAGCCCGACGCGTACCTGGCGCAGCTGCAGGCGGCTAAGCTTAACGATGACGTTGAGGTGGCGCACTATGCCGCGACGGCGGTGGCGCAGATTTCTAAGGAGTCCGACCTTAGACTGCAGCAGCTGGAACGTGCTTTTAAGACCGACCCGAGCGCGCAAAACCTCAACGAATACTGCGATTTTCTTGGTGAATACTTGGGCTCGGGCTTGGCTGAGGGGCACGTGGCTCAGATTCAGCGCCAACAGTACGCGCGCCTGCTTGCGCGTCGCTGCGAACGCGAGGATACCCTTGAGCTGCGCATTCGATACGCGACGGCGCTGGCCGATGTCGGACAGATCGACGAGGCGCAGACCGTGACCGACCAGCTGGTGCTCGACGTGCCCGAGGAGCAGGATGTTTGGATGCTTTGTCTGCGCCTGGCCGTGATGCGCCGCGACGGTGACGAGGTCCACCGTGTGATCGATGCGATTGACAAGCAACATGTGTATTTGAGCGCCGACAATCGCGAAAAGTTGGCGTTTTGGCGCGACGGGGAGGAGGCCAGATGAGCGTGGCGCAACATATCCGCGACCGAGCAGACCGCTTTCGTTGGATGGGACTCCTCGTGGTGTGGGCTGTTTTTATCGTCATGGCCGCCGTGCTGCTGGTGGAGCGTGCCGGCGTGCAGTACAGTGCGGGCCAGCATAAGCTGGGGATGCTTGCCGCCAACGATGCGGTGCCGGCCTCCTCGGCAATTTTTGGCCAAAAGCCCACGTGCCTGGTCATTACCGACTCGGACCAAGATAGCGTCAACGACGTTAAAGAGCAGTTCGACCAGATCCTGCTCGACATGAAGATCGCGCACCGCGACGTGGACCTTGCCCTGGATGGTGCGGATGCCATTCCCTCGCTGACCTCGTTCGATCGCGTGATTTTGCTCATGCCGTCGCTCGATGGGCTCGGTACGCACCTGAGCGACATTATGAGTTGGGTGAGTGCCGGCGGTTCGCTTATGCTCGCCATGCCGCCGGATAACTCGAGCTATCTGCAAGTGATTGCCTCCAAGCTTGGCATTGAATCGGCCGGATATGACTATGTAAAAGCCGAAAGCATTGTGCCGAGCGAGGACTTTATGCTGGGCGGGGGAGAGCGCTACGAGCTCTCGGACCCCTTCGATTCTTCGCTCTCGGTTTCATTGCGCGAGACGGCGCACGTATGGGCAAAGACCGGTGACACGGGCACGCCGCTCATTTGGTCTAACGATTGCGGCAGTGGTCACACCGTGGTGTGCAACATTGGCATCTACGACAAGGTCATGCGTGGCTTTTACGCCGCGGCGATCAGTCTGCTGGGTGATACCACGGCCTATCCGGTCATCAACAGCGCCGTGTTCTATTTGGACGACTTTCCTAGCCCCGTGCCCTCGGGCGATGGTACTTATATCAAGCGTGACTACGGCCTTTCCATTGCGGATTTTTACACCAAGGTCTGGTGGCCCGATCTGCAAAAGCTCGCGCAAAAATATGGCATTCGCTATACCGGCGTGATGATCGAAAACTACGAGGACGCGGTCAACCAGACCGAGCCCGCGCGCCAACCCGATACCACGCAGTTTCGATATTTTGGCGGCATGCTGCTGCAGATGGGCGGCGAGCTGGGCTTTCACGGCTACAACCATCAGCCGCTTGCGCTCTGGGACACCGACTATGGTACGTTGTACGTCTACAAGACCTGGAAGAACAAAGAGACGCTCGTCGCTTCGCTCAACGAACTTATCGCGTTTCAGGACGAGGTCCTGCCCAATGCTCATGGCTCGGTTTACGTGCCGCCGTCGAATATCCTTTCGGCCCGCGCGCGCAAGCTTATCGGTACCGATGTTCCGCGCATTAAGACCATTGCCAGTACGTATTTTGAGGATGGCACCGACCTGCCGTACGTGCAGGAGTTTGGCGTGGCGAGCGATGGCATTGTGGAGCAGCCACGTATTGTTTCGGGCGGCATGGTCGACGATTCCTATATGCGCCTGGCAGCCGTGTCCGAGCTCAACATGCACTACGTGAGCACGCACTTTATGCACCCGGACGACCTTTTGGACCCCGATCGCGGAGCCAAGGAGGGCTGGGAGGTCTACAAGGGCGGCCTGGTCGACTTCCTGGAGTGGCTTACCAAATCCGCGCCCGACCTGCGGCACCAGACGGCGTCGGAGTGCTCCGGTGCCATCCAGCGTTTTTCGTCCGTGACGGTGAGCGTGGATACCAGCGCGGATGCCTGGACGCTCAGCCTGGGTAATTTCCACGACGAGGCGTGGCTCATGTTCCGCGCCAATAATGGCGAGCCGGGTGCGGTGACGGGTGGCGAACTGACGCACCTTACGGGCAATCTGTATCTGCTCAAGGCAAATGATAAGACCGTGACGATCGAGCGCAAGGAGGGTGGCGATAAATGAGAATCTGCTTGGTACTCGAGGGTTGCTACCCCTATATGCACGGCGGCGTATCTACCTGGATGCATGGCTACATTACGGCCATGCCCGAGCACGAGTTTGTGCTGTGGGTGATCGGCGCGCATGCTGCCGACCGTGGCAAGTTTGTCTACGAGCTGCCCGGCAACGTGGTCGAGGTCCACGAGGTGTTCCTGGACGATGCCCTGCGGCTTTCGGGCGAGCAACATGAAGCCAGTTTTAACGACCGTGAGCGCGAGGCGCTACGCCGTCTGGTGTCGCTCTCCAATCCGGACTGGGACGTGTTATTCGATATCTTCCACCGCCGCCGCGTGCATCCGCTCTCGTTTTTGCAGAGCCGCACGTTTATGGATATCTTTCGCGACGTGTGCCTGGCCGAGTATCCCTACACGCCCTTTGCCGATGCATTCCACACCATGCGCTCCATGTTGCTGCCCGTGCTCTACCTGTTGGGCAGCGAGGTGCCGGTAGCCGATGTGTACCATGCCATCTCGACCGGCTACGGTGGCCTGCTCGCCTGCCTGGGCTCAAGCGTTCACCATGCGCCGGTGCTGCTGACCGAGCATGGCATCTATACCCGCGAGCGCGAGGAAGAGATCATTCGCGCCGATTGGGTGGTGCCGTCGTTTAAGGACCGCTGGATTCGCTTTTTCTACCTGCTTTCGGAGGAGATCTACCGCCGCGCCTTCCGCGTGACGAGTTTGTTCCATAACGCCCGCAAGACGCAGATCGATATGGGCTGCGATGCGGACAAATGCCTGGTCATCCCCAACGGCATCCAGTTCGATCGCTTTAAGGATATTCCCTTAAAGACCGATGACGGCTGGGTGGACATTGGCGCGGTGGTGCGCCTGGCGCCCATCAAGGACGTCAAGACCATGATTTATGCCTTCTTTGAGCTGCACGAGCGCCTGCCCAAGGTGCGCCTGCACATCATGGGCGGCGTGGACGACGAGGAGTACGGCGCCGAGTGCCACGCGCTGGTCGAAACCCTGGGCGTGCGCGACCTGATCTTTACCGGCCGCGTCAACGTGGTCGAGTACATGGAAAAGCTCGACTTTACCATTTTGACGAGCATCTCCGAGGGCCAGCCGCTCAGCGTGCTGGAGTCGCTTGCAGCGCGCCGTCCCTGCGTGACGACTGAGGTGGGCTGCTGTCGCGAGCTTCTCGAAGGCGCCCCGGGCGACGACTTTGGCGTGGCGGGTTTTGTGACGCCGCCTATGTATCGCAAGGGCTTGGCCGATGCCATGGAACGCATGTGCACAAGCCGCGCTCGTCGCATTGAGATGGGGGAGCGCGGCCAGCGTCGCGTTTCCACGTACTTCTTGCACGAGCAGATGCTCGCCAACTATCGCGCGCTGTACGACGAGACGGCGCAAGCGTTTGACCTGCCCAGAGAGGGGGAGTAGCCGGTGGCCGGAATCGGTTTTGAGCTCAAGCGCCTGTTTAGGCGCAAGGGTCTGTTTGCCACGATGCGCGCTTACGGCTATGCCGGCATTGTGTGCACGGGCCCCATGCTGTTGGGCGTTCTGCTCCAGGTGGGTATCTTGGTGCTGTGCGGTCTGTGGGGTGTGGGCCGTGCCAACCAGGATCTGCTGGTGTGCATGGTGACCTACACACTGCTGGCCTCGCTTACGCTCACGAGCTTTTTCTCCATGCCGGTCACGCGCTTTTTGGCTGATATGTTGTTTGCCGAGCGCGAGGACGAGATTCTGCCCTCGTTTTGGGGCTCCAATGCTGTCATGCTCGTTGCGGGCACGGTGCTCTACGGTGTCTTTCTGCTGTTCTCGGGCGCCACGCTGCTGCAGGGGCTGCTATGCCTGTGGCTGTTCAACATTATGATTGTCAACTGGAACGGCATGAGCTACCTCACGGCCATCAAGGACTATCGAGGTATCCTGTGCAGCTTTGCGGCCGCCATTGGCGTGGCGTGCCTGTGCGCCCTGGCCGCGCTGGCGCTGGGACTGCCGCCGATCGAGGGGCTGCTGGCCTCAATCGCCCTGGGCTACGGCGTGATGCTCGCCTGGGACGTGGTGCTGCTGTACCGGTATTTTCCGCAGAGCGACCGCAGCCCCTGGCTCTTTTTGCAGTGGCTCGATCAGTTTATGCCGTTGGCGCTCACGGGCTTGTTTACCAACCTGGGCCTTTTTGCGCACTTGGTGATAATTTGGGTCGGTCCCATTGGCGTGCAGGTCAAGGGCTTGTTTTATGGTGCGCCCTACCACGATGTGCCGGCGCTCATCGCGTTTTTGACGATCCTGGTCACGTCCGTCAACTTTGTGGTCTCGGTCGAGGTCAACTTCTATCCGCGCTACCGCGACTACTACAGCCTGTTCAACGACGGTGGCGTGGTGGGCGACATTGTGGTGGCCGAGGAGGAAATGCTTGCCACGCTCAACCGAGAACTGCGCTTTTGTGCGCTCAAGCAGCTGTTTGTGACGGCGGCGGTCATCTCGCTCGAGACCACGGTGCTGTCGGCCCTACCGTTGGGCTTTAACAACCTGATGCACGGGTATTTCCGCACGTTATGCGTTGGCTATGGCCTGTATGCCGTGGGCAATACGATCCTGCTGATCTTGCTGTACTTTACCGACTACAAGGGGGCCGTTCTGGCTTCGGGCCTGTTTGCCGGTGTGGCCGGGCTGGCGACTGCCGTTTCTCGGCTCTTGCCGCAGCAGTTTTACGGCTTTGGCTTTTTGTTGGGTGCGGCGGTGTTTTTTATCGTGGCGCTGCTGCGACTCGATACCTATACCGCCAACTTGCCGTATCGTATCCTGAGCCAGCAGCCCATTGTGGCGACCGACAAGACGGGCTGGTTTACACAGCTGGGCCGCTTGCTCGACCGTGCCGAGCAGCGCTATGAGGAAGGCCGCCATAAGGGTGAGCCACATGGCGCGTTTGAGCGCGCAGTAGTTCACGTGTATCGCAAACATTGGGGAGGTTCTGATGACCGATAGGATGATGTCTCGCCGCCGCCTGTTTGAGGCGGCTGCCGGTGCGCTGTTGCTTTCGGGCTGCTCGGTGCAGGAAGACTCCTCGACCAAAAAGGTCAAAAAGCAGGACAAGATTAAAAAGGCCGAGTCCTCGGACGGTACCAAGCATCTACGCGATAAAGATGAGCTGTACGAGGTCTACGACGACTCGGGTATTGTGACCATGTACCTGACGGTCTCACGCGGCAACAGCTCCGAGAACACCGACCACAGCTGGGCCGAGATCAACACGTACTCGGTGTATGACTATGCCGACATGGGCGTGGCGCGCTATCAGGTTATGGGCCTGCTGCAGGCGGGCGACGAAGACGGCCCGGAGGCCGGCGAGGTTGGCTATGGCGAGGAAGCGCCCAATGCCACCGTGCAGGTGCGCGGTCAGACATCGAGCATGAACTCGCAAAAGAATTACAAGGTGGAGCTCAAAAAGGGCAAGGGTACCTGGCGCCAACAGCGCGCGATTGCGCTCAACAAGCACATGGGCGAGGGTATGCGTTTTCGCAACAAGATGGCCTACGACCTTATCCGCGGGATTCCCCAGATGATGGGCCTTCGCACACAGTTTGTGCATCTGTGGGTGTGCGACCAGACTGAAAAGTCCAACGATACCTTTGAGGACTACGGCCTGTTTACGCAGGTGGAGCAGCTCAACAAGACGGCGCTTAAGGCACATGGCCTGGATAAGAGCGGGCACCTGTACAAGGTGAACAGCTTCGATTTCCATCGCTACGAGGACACCATTAAGCTTGCCGATGATCCCGACTACAACCAGGCTAAATTTGAGGGCATGCTCGAGATTAAGGGCGATTCGGACCACACCAAGCTCATCGAGATGCTCGATGCGCTCAATGATGAATCGCAAAAGATCGATGATGTGCTCGATGCCTACTTTGATACCGAGAATCTGGTCTATTGGCTGGCGTTTCAGATCCTGACGGGCAACTGCGATACGCAGAACCGTAACTGCTATCTGTACAGCCCTCTCAACTCAAATACCTGGTACTTTTTGGATTGGGATAACGACGGCATGCTGCGTAAGCTGGAGCTTTCTCTTACCGGGTTTTCGGACTACGCGAGCTGGGAGCGCGGCGCAAGCAACTACTGGGGCAACGTGCTGTTTAACCGCGCGTTGCGCAGCAAGGCGTTTCGCAGTGAACTCGACCGCGCCGTCAAGGACCTGCGCTCGTATTTGACCGAGGCGCGCCTGACAAAGATGATCAAGCACTATCGCGAGGTGACCGAGTCGCTCGTCTTCGCCGCCCCCGATATCGATAACCTGCCCGTGACCAAGGACCAATACGAGCAGATCGCCGCGGCGATTCCCTCCGAGATCAAGGAGAACTACAAGAGCTTTCGCGAGAGTTTTAAAAAGCCCATGCCGTTCTACATCGGCGTGCCGCAGATCGATAACGGTAAGCTGCGCATTAACTGGGATGCGTCCTACGACTTTGAGGCGCGCGACATTCGCTACACCGTAGAGCTTGCGCGCGACTATGCCATAAGCGACGTGGTCTTTAAGGCCGAGGACGTGCTGCTTCCCGAGGTGACCTGCGATGCGCCCGATTCCGGTCAGTATTTTGTGCGCGTGCGTGCCACCAACTCCGACGGTTATACGCAAGATGCGTTTGACTACTATGTGACCGACGACGGCAAGCACTACGGCATGAAGTGTTTTTACGTGCAAGACGGCGGTAAGGTCGTGGAGGACACGTATGAGGAGGGCTAGCGCGCTGCTTGAGCGCCTGGCGGCTCCGCCTGTGCGTACCACGCAGGAGCGTTACCGCCACGAGCTCAAATATCTCATTAACGAGGGTGAGCACTCCGCGCTTGCCTGTCGCATGGCGCCGGTTTTTAAACTGGACAAGCATGCGCGGGCGGGTGGTTACACCATTCGCAGCCTGTATTTTGACGACTATTGCAACTCGGCCTACGAGGAAAAAGACGCCGGCATTCTCATGCGCAAAAAGTATCGCGTGCGCATCTATAACGGCAGCGACAAGGTGATTAAGCTTGAGCGCAAAAAGAAGTACGGTAGCTGGATCTATAAGGAGGACGCGCCGCTCACACGTGGCGAGTTTGAGCAGATTCTGGCTGGCGACTACGGCTTTTTGCTGAGGAGCCCGCACCAACTCTGCCGCGAGTTCTACATCGAGTGCATCTGCAACATGATGCGCCCGCGGACCATCGTGGACTACGAGCGCGAGCCGTGGGTGATGGATGAGGGCACCGTGCGCATTACGTTTGACATGAACGTGCGTGCCGCGGTGGGAAGCTTCGATATCTTTGACGCGACGCTGCCCGCGTTGCCGGTCCTGGAGCCCGGTAAGCTGGTGATGGAGGTCAAGTTTACGGAGTTTTGCCCGCAGCTGGTGCGCGATATGGTGCCGCCGGGCGCGGCCGAGCTCACGGCGGTCTCTAAGTACTGTCTGTGCTATGACAAGACCGCCTACCTGCGCGGATTTAACTACTGGGAATCGGATTTTGAGAACCGAGGGGATATTTAGACCATGAGCACCAGGGACTTTTTTAAGAACTCCGTCTTGGAGGCGTTTGGCCAGGTCGACCCTGCCAAGATCGGCCTTTCGCTGCTCGTGGCGCTCGCCATGGGCATCCTGATCTATTACGTGTACAAGCGCTTTTTTACCGGCGTTGTGTATTCGCGTAGCTTTGCCGTGACGCTTGTGGGCATGTGCGTGCTCACCTGCATGGTCACGCTCGCGATCTCGACGAACGTGGTCATCTCGCTCGGTATGGTCGGTGCTTTGTCCATCGTGCGTTACCGTACGGCGGTCAAGGACCCTCTCGACCTGCTCTATCTGTTTTGGGCCATTACTACGGGCATTACGGCCGGCGCCGGCATGTATGCGCTCGTGGGACTCACAGCGGTGGTGATCGTGGTGATGATCGCCGGCTTTGCGAGCCACCAGGACAAGGCGCGCGTGTACATGATGGTCATCCACTACACGGGCCAGACCACCGGCGACGATATCGTGCGCGCATTTGGGCGCACCAAATTCACCGTTAAGTCCAAGACTATGCGCGGCGACAAGGTCGAGATGGCCGTTGAGGTGTTCTCAGACGGCGTGGATATGCCCTATGCCGACGCCATCCGCGCACTCGATGGCGTGGAGGACCTGACGCTCATCCAGTACAACGGCGAATACCACGGCTAGTTTGGTTCAGTTTTATTTAAGGGACGGTGTCGCATGGACGTGCAGCAGCTTGAAGAGACCTGGGCCGTAAGGGCTGGTGCGCGTGAGGCGCGTCTTGTTGCGGCCTCGCATGTGCCGGCGGCGCTGTCGCTGCTGGGGATTGTGCAGCCCGCCGATCGCCTGGTGGCCTTTGCGGATGACTTTGCCGATGCGTTTGCGCGCGGCTTTGATGGCTGCGATGTTGTGATGGTGGGGGAGCCCTCGGTTGCAGCGTTTGCCGCAGCGTCCAAGGGCTTTGATGCTTCGTTTGATGCCGAGGGGCCGCACCTGTGGTGGTTTGTCAACTCCATCGGCGGCTTTGGTCTGCGTGTGCCCGATCTGCGCGCTCTGGGCCGGGCGGCTCGTGAGGCCCATGCGCTGTTCGTTGTTGATAACACGGTGGCTGGCGTCTTTGGCTGCGATTCGCTGCGGCTGGGTGCTGCGTTGTCGCTCGAGGCGCTCGACCGCGTGTGTGCCGGTAAGGCTCCGCGTAAGCTCGTTGCCGCTTCGGTGGCGCGCTCGCAGCTCAAGCGCCATCGTGTGGATGCTGCTGCCGAGTGCGCGCACGCGTTGCTCGAAGGGTGTGGATTGGCCGCGCTCGACTTGTCCTCCGTTGAGTCCGAGGTTCTAGAGCACGGGCTCGAAACGCTCGACACCCGCATGCAGGCGCACTTCGACCGCGCCCGTGCGCTGGCCGAGTATCTTGCTGCCAACGAGATGGTGCGCAACGTGCGCTATCCCGGGCTGACCTCGCATTCCGACCATGCCATCTCGACCGGCATCCTGGAGCATGGTTTTGGCCCGGCAGTAGAGTTTGACCTGATGGACTACACCGCGGGCGAATTCTTCAGCATGCTGCCGGACGAATTCCGCGCATCACCCGCCGGCGGCTCAGCAACGCGCCTTTCGGCCCCACGCGGCAAGCAGGGGAGCACTATCCGCCTCTTCGCCGGCACTGATGATCCCCTGGTAGTGGCTGCCACCCTAGACACCGCCCTCCGGAACTAGCTAAATCATCCTCAACTCCATAAGTTGCGGTGAAATAGGGATTGATTGGGGGTGCGGACAGAAAGTTGGACCGCGGGGCGGTCCGGACTGGAGGTTCGCA
>CAUHCN010000032.1 GCA_959604825.1 uncultured Collinsella sp.
CTGGCAGCCGACGCCGTCCTTCTTGCCTGGTTCTGCCGCTTCGAGGACGGGAGGGTAGATGCGTAGGAAGCCGCTCGCCGCCATGTTCGTCCTCCTCTCCGCAGCGCTCGTCCTGGGCGGGAATGCCCTGCTCGACGCCGGCTGGGGGTCGGCGCTGCGCTCGATCGCCGACCGCGTGCTGCCTAACCCTGAGATCGCCATGTGGGCGCCCGCGCCCGAGCCCGGCAGCCACGCGAGCTCCTACGCCGACGCCACCGGGGCGGGGGCAAACTACGTCTACCTGGTGGACGCGGCGGACGACAGAGGCAATGTCCGAGAGCTCCAGCTCATCTTCTTCGGGCGGGAGTCGGACGGCGAGGGCTGGCTCGAGATCGAGGCGCGCGGCGGCTCGGGCGTGCGCTACCGCGCGTGCGACGCGGCCGAGACACCCGTGGCTGCGCGCAGGGCTCTGGACCGCTGAGCGCGGCGTTAGTACAATTCCGACGAGAGTTTCAGGAGGTCGAACATGGCGAGGACACTGGCAGTGGATGATGAACGGGCGATCCTCGACGCGCTTGCGCGCGTCCTCGGCCGCGACGGCCATGAGGTCGTCAAGGCGGAGGACCCGACGGCGGTCCCGGGGATGGACCTCTCGCGCTTCGACCTCGTGCTCTGCGACGTCATGATGCCGGGGCTCGACGGCTTCGAGCTCGTGCGGCAGATCCGCCCGGACTTCGACGGCCCCATCGTCTTCCTGACCGCTCGCGTGGCCGAGGAGGATGCCGTGGCCGCCTACGGCCTGGGCGCCGACGACTACGTCCGCAAGCCCTTCGGGGCCGCGGAGCTGCGCGCCAAGGTCGCGGCCCATCTACGCCGTGAGCGCCGGCCGCGCTCGCACGCCCTCTCCTTCGGGGAGGTGCGGATCGACCTCAGGGCGCGCGGCCTCGCCGTGGGCGGCGAGGCCGTGCCGCTCACGCCCACCGAGTACGCCATCTGCGAGTACCTCGCCCGCCACCCCGGGCAGGTCATGAGCCGCGCGCAGATACGCGAGGCGGTGCTCGGCTGGGAGAGCGACGCCGACGACGCGGCCATATCCATGCAGGTCAGTCGCGCCCGGAGGAAACTCTCCGAGGCCGGCGCCGATCCGATCGCGACCGTCTGGGGGATGGGGTACAAGTGGCAGCTCTGAGGATCGGGGCGCGAGGTCGCGGGGGCATGCCGCTCTCCTTCGTCATCGCGCGCTACTTCGCCTACGCGTTCGCGGCAGTCGCCACGGCGTGGCTCGCCTCGTTCATGATGCTCTCTGTGGCGATCAACGCGGGCTTCGTCTACGAGGCAAGCTGGGGGCCGGCCAATGCGCGCGAGGTCGCGGAGGGCCTGGCACGCGACGGCGTCTGCGGGCAGCAGGACGTGCCGACGGCGTACCGCTACCTCATCCTGAACAAGGACGGAAACGTGCTGATGACAGACCTCGAGAGCACGCGGCTCGAGGACGCGAAGGAAATGGCTCGTACGGCACTCGCCGCGGATCCGGGCACAGTGGAGATCGAGGGCGGGGGTTCGGGCGTTACCTACGCCGCGTTCCCGCTCAAAGGTGGCGGGGCCTGCGCGCTCGTCAGCGAGTATCTGCCGCAGTGGGTCTCGCGCGACCTCGCCGGCCTGCTTCCCAACCCGCAGAACCTCATGCTCGTCGGCGCCACGGCGGGAAGCGCACTTGCGCTTGCGCTCGTCGCGCGCCGCGCGAGCCGCGTGATCTCGCGCAAGATGGCGCCGCTCGCGGAGGCGGCGGGGCGCGTCGGCGCGGGGGAGCTCGACTTCGCGGTCGGCAGCACCAACGTGCGCGAGGTGAACGACGTCCTCGCCGCGATGGACGCCATGCGGGCCTCCCTCGCCGAGTCGCTCGAGGCCCGCTGGGCCGCGGAGCGGGGGCAGCGCGAGCAGATGACGTCGCTCGCCCACGACCTCAAGACGCCGCTCACCGTGCTGCGCGCCAACGCCGACTTCGTAGCGGAGGAGCTGGAAGACGAGAAAGACGCCGACCTCGCGGCCGCCGCGCGCGACATAGCCGGCAGTGTCGAAAGGCTCGACGGCTACGTGCGCCTGCTCATCGAGGCCTCGCGCGGGTCCGGCGGGGCGGAGAGGGCCCCCATGCGGCCGGCCGAGCTTTGCGAGCAGGTCCTCGCCGAGGCCGCCCAGATCGCCCGGGCGCGAGGCGTGACGCTCGACGCGGCCACGGGCCCCGCTGTCGCGGGCGCGCCCGAGGCCGCGCTCGACCGAACCGCCCTGGCGCGAGCCGCCGCGAACCTCGTGGCCAACGCCGCCGAGCACGCGCGCTCGCGCGTGGCGGTCTCCTGCGACGTCGCGGGCGGACACCTCGTCATCGAGGTGGCCGACGACGGACCGGGCTTTTCTCCCGCCGCCCTCGAACGCGGCTGCGAGCGCCTCTTCACAGACGACTCGTCCCGCTCCTCGCGCGACGGAGGCCGCCACTACGGGCTCGGCCTCCACGTCGCCTCCGAGGCCGCGAGCGCCCACGGGGGCTCCGTCTCGCTCGCCAACAGCCCCTCGGGCGGCGCGGTGGTCACCATCGCGGTCCCCCTGTGCGGGATCTGACGATTTCCTCGATGTCTACCTCGACTGCGATATGTCGCTCGCCGAGGCCGCGACGAGATGGTGTTGCGTCTGCCCCATTTGGTGCTTCTAGCTCAAATTTGATCTGATGTAAGGCCCGTGCAATCCTGCATGGGCCTTTCTTTTGGCAATTGCTCGACCGATTCGTGGCTTGAAACACAAATTATCGAGTTAAAGAGACATGGGGTCACACAGCGGCTCTAAGAGCGCCCGCCGCACTCCCCCGCCATTACCCTGCGGCGTCCTCGTATAGAGCCCATCCCGCTTGGCGTTTCGTTGCAACAGCCCACTTGTCCACCGATCAAGTGAACTACTGGAATAAATACAGCGACATGCTTGTCCGTTATAGTCGCTATATCTGTGTTAATCGCCGCGATAAATACAGCCTGTACTCGGCTGCATACCAGCTACGCGTATGTAGATTCATATCGCGTTAATAAATCGGCTCAAGCGCGTGCAAAACGCGCAAGTAGCCGCAAAAGGCGATTATCGCGTAGGTAGATTTTTGGCACCCTGTTGCTTAATCAAAATTAAGCAATTGCTTAAAACAAAAAAGGTCAGGCACTAGGTGCCTGACCTGCAAACTTCTGGTCGGGACGACTGGATTCGAACCAGCGACCCCTTGACCCCCAGTCAAGTGCGCTACCAAGCTGCGCCACGTCCCGAAGCTTTTGTTTGTTGCTCTGCTCTCGCTCGCAACAGGGAGTATATTAACCCGAAACTTTAGACTTGTGCAAGAACTTTTTTATAAATTTTGAAGCAAGTCCAAAATTGTATCTGCGAGCTGGGGTTTTGTTAGAACGGGAAGTTCTTTCGTACCTGTTGTGCTCACAATCCAGGCCTTGTTAGTGTCGGTTCCAAAGCCTGAATCGGCGCGCGAGACATCGTTGGCGATAATTACATCGCAACCCTTGCGGGCAAGTTTGCGCTGCGCGTACTCCACGACGTTATCGGTCTCGGCCGCAAATCCGATCACGCATCGCTCTCCCTTTTGGCACGAAAGCTCGGCCAAAATATCAACCGTCTCGACTAGTTCGATGCGATCCAGGCGCTCGTTGGCCTTTTTGAGCTTGTGGTTGGCAGGGGCCGCGGGGGTGTAGTCGGCGACGGCCGCAGCGCAAATGGCAGCGTCGGCCGTCTGGAAGGCGTTTAACGCCGCCTGCAGCATCTCTGCGGCGGTCTGCACGCGCACGCACTTTACGCCGCGAGGAATATCGAGCGATGTCGGTCCCAGCACGAGCGTGACGGCGGCACCGCGACGTGCGGCCTCCCCCGCCAGGGCGATACCCATCTTGCCCGAAGAACGGTTGCCAATGAAGCGCACCGGGTCGATCGGCTCGTGCGTGGGGCCGGCGGTGATGACGATGCGCTTGCCCGTCAGGTCTTGCGGCACGGGGTTGAGCACCTCACAGACAGCCTCGACGACGTCCTCGGGCTCGCTCATGCGTCCCGTGTCCACGTCGCCGCAGGCAAGGTAACCGCTACCCGGACCCACAACATTGACACCGCGCTCGCGCAGCGTGGCCATGTTGGCCTGCGTGGCCGGTGCCTTCCACATGCCATTGTTCATGGCCGGTGCGATCACGATGGGGCGCGGCGTGGCAAGCAGCGTGGTGGAGATGAGGTCGTCGGCGATGCCGTTGGCCATCTTAGCGATGATGTTGGCCGTCGCGGGCGCCACGACCACCACGTCGGGCTCCTGCGCCAGCGAGATATGGTGGATGGGGTCGGAGGGGTCGTCGAATAGGCCCACGGCAACGGGCTCATTGGTGAGTGCGCGGAAGGTGAGCGGCCCCACAAACTCAGTGGCATGCTCGCTCATGACGACCTTGACGTGCGCGCCGCGCTTTTGGAGCAGGCGCACGATATTGCACGACTTATAGGCGGCGATCCCGCCGGTAATACCCAGCAGGATCGTTTTTCCCTCAAGTTGCATTGAATTGTTGGATGCCGCCGTCATAGCTAGGCTTCCTTGCTCGGGAGCACCAGGAGGCGGTGGCAGTACGGACAGTGCGTAATCTCGCTACCGTCGTGGTTGAGGTCGCTCATGGACGATGCCTGCAGCGCGGTGTGGCAGACCGTGGGGATGTTGTCCTGGATGGTCTCGACGGCCAAGCCGCGGAACTGCTTGAGCAGACGCTCGTAGTCGGTGAGCACGTCGGCCGGCAGCGTGGCGGCAAGAGCGGTGCGCTCCTTAGTGGCGGCTTCGATCTGAGCCTGCAGGTCGGCAGCCTTGGCGCGGGCGGCCTTGGTATCGGCCTTCACGCCCTCCTCGAACTTGGCGATGATGGCCTGCGCGCGGGTCTCGCGGTCGAGCGCCTCTTTGTGGGCGACAACGACATCCTTGCGGGTGTGCTCAATCTTGTCCAGGCGCTTGGCCAGGGTGGCGAGCTCGTTTTCCAGGTCCTGTACCTCGCGGTAGTCGGAGCCGTCAACGTGGCGCTTCTTAGCGGCCTCGATGGCGTTATTGGTCTGGATCTCGGTGGTGTTGAGATCGTCGAGCTCAATATCCAGGTCCTTGCGTTGGGCGTAGAGCTTGGTCATTTCGGCCTTGAGCTTAACGTAGGTCTTGCGCTTGGAAGCGAGCTCCTTGAGCTCCGGCATATTGGCAAGTTCGCTCTTGTTGCGGGCGAGCTCCAAATCGATCTGTTGCAGCTTGAGTAGCGTAGCGCCGGCGCTCATAAGTTCTCTCCTTTTGTCACAGTCCACCATTGGCAAGGGTTCAGTATTTTAATCGCATGACGGGGGTCGGCCCCGGCGTCAACTGCAGAGTTCATCAAGATATCCACGAACGGCTCCTCGGAGCGGTCGTGGCCGAGCAAGATCACCGGCAGACCGCGCAGAGTGAGGTCCTGTGCCGCGTGGTAGCCCGCCTCGCCCGTCACGATGACATTCGCACCGGCGGCGATGGCAAGCACGCCAAAGTCACCCAGCGAACCGCCCAAAATTGCGATGGTTCGGCACGGGTGATCGGCCTCGCCCCACACGCGCGGGTCGCTGCCAAACGCCGCTGCGGCGCGTGCGGCAAGGTTGCGCAGGCTGCAGGGGTCGTGGAGGGTCGCGAGTACGCCCAGTCCGCAGGCCTCGGGGTCGTCCACGTGCTCCAACGAGCTTGCGGGCGCGGCGTCCAAAAGCCTACTTAGGCAGATACGTGCCTCGTGCGAGCGGTCCAGGTTGGTGTGGAGCGAGATAATGCTCACGCCGCAACGGGCTGCCTCGTAGAGCGCCGCGCTGCATTGGGGGCGCGTCGCACCGGGCGGGCAAAACGCCTCGGGCGCCTTGATATAGACGGGATGATGCGTTAGCAGCACGTTGGCGCCGGCCTCCTGGGCGCGGTGCACATTGGCTTCGGTCGCATCGAGTGCGCAGGCAACACCGGTAATCTCCGCGGCAGGGTCGCCGACGGAGAGTCCTACATGGTCCCAACTCTCGGCATTGGTCTTGGGATAGCGTGCCAGTAGCGCGCGCTCGAGCTCGGCGACGATCATGCGGCACCTGCGATCGAGAGCAGCGTCTGGGCAAACTCGTCCAGATCGTCCGGATTCACGCGGTCGTCAAAGGAAATGCGCAGTGCACCTAGTGCCTGCTCGCGACCAATGCCCATGGCGCTGAGCACATGGCTCGGGTCCATGCTGCCGCTCGAGCACGCCGAGCCGGCCGAAACCTCAAAGCCGGCGGCATCGAGCTTGACGATGAGCTCCTCGGAGTCCATGCCATCAACGTAGATCGACACCATGCCCGGCAGGCGATCGGCCTGTGCGTAGTCGCCCATGGTGGCATGAATACGCGGATGAGCCGTAAGCGTGGCGTAGAGCTTGTCGGAAAGGGCTTGCAGCTTCGCGCGCTCCTGAGCCACATGGGGCGTCAGAGACGAGGCGGCAGCGGCAAAGGCGAGCTGCGTTCGCAGGTCTTGCGTGCCGGCACGACGACCGGCCTCCTGTCCGCCGCCAAAGATGCGCGGGCGCAGCGGCGTGCGGCTCTTAAGGTAGAGTGCGCCAGATGCCACGGGACCGCCAATCTTGTGGGCTGCGACGGACATGGCGTCGACGCCCAGCTCGGTGACATCGAGCGGAATATGCAGATACCCCTGGATGGCATCAGTGTGGAACAGGGCGCCAACGGTATGCGTGGCCGCGGCAAGCTCGCGGATGGGCTGCACCACGCCGGTCTCGTTGTTGGCAACCATGATGCTCACGAGCGCCACGTCGTCGCCTAGCAGCTCGACAAGCGCGGCAGGCTCAATGTAGCCCATGTGGCAGGGCTGCACCAGGTCGACGGTAAAGCCGGCGGCACGCAGCAACGGCAGGTTGTCCAGAATCGAATCGTGCTCGATGGCCGAAACGATTACACGATCGCGCTTGCGATCGCGCTGACGAGCGCCCTCGGCAAGACCGAGCAGCGCCAGCTGGTTGGCTTCGGTGCCGCCGTTGGTCAGTACAATCTCGGACGGGCGGACGCGCGCGCCAAAGCTGCGGGCGATCTCGCGACGTGCAACCTCCAGACGCGCGGCAGCCTTGCGGCCGAGCGAATGCAGCGAGTTGGGGTTGACGCCGGCAAGCTCGCTGTCGTCGTACTCGCGCTGCGCAAGGAGCGCCTCGGCGCGCATTGGCGTCGAGGCGGCATAGTCAAGATTCACGGGTATGCGGTTTTGACCTGCGGTCATAAGGGTTTATGCCTCCTGTGCGGCCTCGTTGCCCAGCTTCTGCAGCAGCGCAACCTCGGCAGCGGGATCTTCGGACTTAAATACGGCAGAACCGGCCACGAGCACGTTGGCGCCGGCCTTGACGACCTCGGCGATGTTCTTGGAAGAGATGCCGCCGTCGACCTCGATCATGGGCGACACGCCGTAGCGCTCGCACATGGCCTTGAGCTCGTGCAGTTTGGCAATGGTACCGGGAATAAAGCTCTGGCCGCCAAAGCCGGGGTTCACGCTCATCAGCAGCACCATATCGACAACGTCGATGATGCTCTCGAGCACGCACACGGGGGTGGCGGGGTTGAGCACCACGCCGGCCTTGATGCCGCGCTGCTGTAGATGGGTGAGCGTGCGGTGCAGGTGCGTGGAGGCCTCGTAGTGTACCGTGATCATATCGGCACCGGCGTCGGCGTACCAATCGACCGTCTCGTCGGGGTTCGACACCATGAGGTGCGCGTCGACCGGCACGTCGGTGGAACGCTTGACGGCCTTGAGGATGTCAACGCCAAAGGTGAGGTTGCCGGTAAAGTGGCCGTCCATTACGTCGAAGTGCACGTAGTCGGCATCGGCGATCTTGTCGAGTTCGCCCTTGAGGTTGGCCATGTCGGCCGAGAGGACGGACGGAGCGATTTTAATGGAACCCATGGTAGTAGCCTTTCTGCACTAGTCGGTGAGTCCGTAGAACTCTTGGGAGGGTACGCGGTCGGTAAGAATCTCGAGCGCCCTATCCAAAGTAACACCGTTGTAGAGCGTTTGCTCCACGGCAAAGGTGAGCGGAATGTCAACGCCCAGTGAACGGGCGAGCTCGCTGACGCTGCGGGCCGCGACGGCGCCCTCCACCACCATATGCGTGCGCGCTTGGTACTCGTCGAGCGAAACACCGTGGGCAAACTCGAAACCAAAGGTGCGGTTGCGCGAATGCTCGGAGGTACAGGTGGCAATGAGGTCGCCCATGCCTGCAAGCCCCATGCAAGTCATAGCTTGACCGCCGCGGGCGTGCACCAGACGGCTGATCTCGGCCAGGCCGCGCGTCATGATGAGGGCGAGCGTGTTGTCGCCTGCGCCCGAACCGGCGGAGATGCCGCACACGATGGCGATGACATTTTTCATGGCGCCGCAGACCTCGACACCGGTCATGTCCTGCGACAGGTAGATGCGGAATGCCGTGGACAGGAGCAGGTCCTTAAAGGTCTCCCCTATCTGCGGATCTTCGCTGGCGATGACGGCGGCCGAAAGCCCGCCGCGGCAGATCTCCTCGGCATGGTTGGGGCCCGAGAGGGCCGCCACACGCCGCTCGTTGCCGATCTCGCTGGCGATGACCTCGCTCATGAGCAGGCCGGACTCGGGCTCAATGCCCTTGGTAAGGCAGAGCACCGGGGTGTCGGCGGCGATGAAGGGCGCTGCCTGATGGCATACGCTGCGCAGGTGTGTGGAGGGCACGGCAAAGATGATGGCGTCGGCGGCGTCGAGCGCTTGCGCCAGGTCCGTCGTGGCGACGACGTTGCCGGGCAGCTCGTAGTCCACCAGATACCGGGGGTTGCAGTGCTCGCCATTGATGCCGGCGGCCGTCTGCTCGCTATGGGCCCACATGGTCACGCGCTCGGTTCGCGCGGCGGCAAGGCCGGCGACGGCGGTTCCCCAGGAGCCGGAGCCAATCAGCGCAACATTCATGACTCTCTCCTACTTATCGTCGGGCTCGGTGACGCGCTTAGTAAACGAGAGCTTGGACTCCTTACCCGTCATGAGCTTTTTGATGTTCGCACGATGGGCCCACACCACGGTGATGCCGATTAGCGTCATGCAAAACTTAAGTCCCAGGCTGCTGTACGGAAAGACCGCGCAGGCGGCGATGGGAAGACCGATGGCCGCGGCAAGCGAGCCCACCGACACAAACTTGGTGATGGCGACGGCCACGATAAACATGCCCAGCAGCGACAGGCCAATAGGCCAGTACCAGGCGAGGATGACGCCCAGACCAACCGCGATACCCTTGCCGCCATGGAAGTTGAGGTAGGGCGAGAAGATATGGCCCCACACCGCTGCCAGGCAAATGACGCCGAGCATCCAATCGCCGGGGGCTCCGGGCGCCATGATGCTTACGGGGAAGCCATAGCCCACGCTCGCGATGAGCGGACGGGCGATAAGGACACAGATGGCGCCCTTAAGGCAGTCGAGCAGCAGGGTGAGCGCGGCCACCTTGGGGCCGGCCACGCGCAGGGCGTTGGTGGTGCCGATGTTGCCGGAACCCGCCTTGCGAATGTCGGTGTGGTTGAACACGCGGCCCAAGATCAGGCCAAACGGAATCGCCCCGATAAAGAACGAGACCACGGCGTAGATGGCGGTCAGCAGAATCGGATTATGCATCCTTTTGCTCCTTCTTCCTAAAGAAGAGTCGAATGGGCGTGCCGGCAAAATCGAAGGTCGAGCGCATGCGGTTCTCCACGTAGCGCTGGTAGGTGTCGTTGACCAGATCGCTATGGTTGACGAAGAACGTGAACGTCGGCGGGTTGACGCCCGTCTGGGTCACGTAGTGCATGCGCAGGCGGCGCTTGCCGTCCACCACGGTATGACCGAACTCGCGCAGGTCGGTGAGGAACGTGTTGAGGCGCGAGGTGCTGATCTTCTGCGAGCGCGTCTTTTCGGCGGCGTCGACCATTGCCCAGATCTTCTCCACGCTGCGGCCGGTCAGGGCCGAGATGCGCAGATACTGGGCCCAGGGAGCCATGACGCCCAGACGGCGGTCGACGGTCTCCATGCAGGCCTCGCGCTTGCGGTCGTCGTCGAGCAGGTCCCACTTGTTGAGCAGCACCACGACGGCGCAGCCGCGCTCGATGGCCAAGCCCATGACCTTCTGGTCCTGCTCGGTAACGCCCACGGAGGCGTCGACGACGAGCAGCGCCACGTCGGCGCGATCGATGGCGCGCAGGCCGCGGACCATCGAGTAGTACTCGATATTCTCGTACACGGTGCTCTTCTTGCGAATACCAGCGGTGTCAACCATGCGGTAGTGCTTGCCGTTGCGCTCCACGACGGTGTCGATGGCGTCGCGCGTCGTGCCGGCAATGTTGGACACGATAGAGCGGTCGGCGCCCAGGATGCGGTTGAACAGCGAGGACTTACCGGCGTTGGGGCGGCCGATGATGGCCACGTTCAGCGCATCGGGGAACTCGTCAGCGACCTCGTCCTCTTCCTCCGGAAGCAGGGCCACGATATCGTCGAGCAGGTCGCCCGTGCCATGACCATGCAGGGCCGAGAGCGGCGTGGGCTCACCGATGCCGAGCGAATAGAACTCCCAGATGCTGTCGTTTTCGCGATCGGGGTTGTCGAGCTTGTTCACCAGCAGAAAGACCGGCTTGTCGCAGCGCTTGAGCATGCGGGCGACCGACTCGTCCTCCTCGGTGACGCCGGTGCGGCCATCGACCACAAACAGGATGACGGCGGCTTCCTCGGCGGCGGCGAGCGCCTGGTCGCGGATGGACGTGGCAAAGACGTCGTCGCTCTTGAGCGGCTCGATACCGCCCGTGTCGACGATGGTGAACTCGCGGCCGTTCCAATCGGCCGTGTGATACGAGCGGTCGCGCGTGACGCCGCGAGACTCGTGGACGATGGCGTCCGAGGTCTGGGCCAGGCGGTTAACGAGCGTGGACTTGCCCACGTTGGGGCGTCCGACGACGGCGACGATAGGTTTCATCTGCTCTCCTTTAATGGGTAGGGTCAGCGGAATTAGTAGAGTCGGCAGGCACAATGCCAAGGATGTGCTCCAGGGTATCGAGCAGCTCATGCGGCATGGTCGACACCACATGAACCTCGGCGCCGCGACTGGTAAGGCTTGCGAGTAAATCGTCACGATGATACTCGTCAAGCGTCATGCCGTCAGCGTTGAACATGAGCTTAGGCACAAAGAGCATAACCCCCGACAGATCTTGGGGCAGCTGCTCCAGAATGTCACACGCGACGATGAGGCCGGTCACGTCCACGTTGCCGCCAAAGTAGTGGTTCTGGATGGCCGTGACAGTGCCGGCGAGTCCCTTGGGCGACTCCACAAAGCGGGCCACCGTGTCGCGTGCGCTGGCGCCCGAGAGGCACAGCAGGTGCTGGCTGCGGGCGGCGATGGCCTCGCGGACGCGGGCCAGACGCTCGGCGTCGGCAGCAAGCACGTCGTCGGTCTCGTCCAGATACGAGCGGATCATGCCAATGCCGTCGTAGTACTGCGGGTAACCGTCGTAAAAGTCCGCCTCGGGAGGATCGATGCCGGCGTCCAGATAGAACTCGTCGCTCATCTGGAAGGTGTGGCGGCCAAAGCGCTCATAGGCGCGGTCCTGGTAGGGACGGATCATGGTAATGGTCTCGCGCGCTAGCTCGGGCTTGTCGCTGTAGGACCAGCTAAAACGGTTTTGATGCTTGGTAAAACCGAGCGGCACAATGCCCAGACTTGTGATTTGCTCGTGCTCCTCGCAAAAGCGCAGAGTCTTTTCCAGCTCCTCGCCGTCGTTCATGCCGGGGCACAGCACAATCTGCGCATGAATCTCAATGCCGGCGGCCATGATGGCTTCGAGTACGTCCATGCCGCGCTGGGCGTTGCGGCCCATCATGCGGCGGCGGACGTCGGGGCTTACGGCATGGACCGACACGTTCATGGGGCTCATGTTGCGTTGGATGACGTTTTGAACATCTTTGTCGGTGAGGTTCGTGAGCGTGACAAAGTTGCCCTGTAAAAAGCTTAGGCGATAGTCGTCGTCGCGAATGTAGAGCGTGGAACGGCCGCCCTTGGGCAGCATGGTCATAAAGCAGAACACGCAGGCGTTCACGCAGGTGCGCATGCCGTCAAAGATGGGGCCGTCGAACTCCAGCCCCCAGTCCTCTCCCGGGAAGCGGTCGAGCTCGACGGAGGTGACGGTGTTGTCGCGTGGGT
This sequence comes from uncultured Collinsella sp., assembly GCA_959604825.1. GTDB lineage: Bacteria > Actinomycetota > Coriobacteriia > Coriobacteriales > Coriobacteriaceae > Collinsella. Next base: position 12,219 of record CAUHCN010000032.1, read on the forward strand.
CGAAAACCTCGAGGTCGACGGTATCATCGTCGGCCTCCCAGAGCCACACGATCATGTCGGTGAGCGCCTCGCCGTTGACCGTGAGCACGCGCATGCCCGGCTCGATACCCACATCCCACGCGGGCGATTCGGGACGCACGTTCTTTACGAGCGCGCCCTCACCCGGCTCGGGGTCGCGGCTGCGCCCGTAATCGGCCACCTCGGCGGCGTATGCGGGTACGGTCTGGTCCATGATTAGCGGCAAAGCTCCTTGATGCGCGCAACGGCGCGTTCGATGTGTTCTTGTGGGGTGGAGGCTCCGGCAGTGATGCCGATGTGGTGAGCGTCGGTAAACCACGCGGCCTGGAGCTCGGAAGCTTCCTCGATGTGATACGTGCGCTCGCAGGCGTCTGCGCAAATCTGCGCCAGGCGGCGGGTGTTGCCCGAGTTCTTGCCGCCCACCACGACCATGCAGTCGCAGCGGTTGGCAAGTGTGGCTGCTGCCTGTTGACGCTCACTCGTGGCGGCGCAGATGGTGTTGATCACACGTAGCTCCTGCACGCGCGGGGTGATAGCGGCCACGACCTCAGCGAGGTTCTGCGCGGTCTGGGTGGTCTGCACAACGAGGCCCACCTTGCCCTTGAGCGATAGGGCATCGGCGTCGGCGGCACAGCTCACGACCTGCGCGTCATTGCCGGCGTGGCCTAGAATACCCTCGACCTCTGGGTGGCCCGGCTCGCCCACGACGATCACGCGGTAGCCTTCGCGCACCAGGCGCTCGGCCGCCACATGGACCTTCTTCACGTAGGGGCAGGTGGCGTCGACCACGGTAAGGTCGCGCTTGCGGGCAGCATCGATCACCTGCGGCACCACGCCGTGGGCGCGGATGATCACGGTGCCCGATGCGGCATCGTCCAGGGTATCGGCCAGACCAACGCCTGCCTCGGCGAGCTCGCGTACCACGATGGGGTTATGGATGAGCGGACCCAGCGTGTGGACCTGAGCGCTCTTCCCTGCCTGCGGCGCGGCGGCCAATGCCATGTCGAGCGCGCGCTGCACGCCGTAGCAGGTGCCGGCGTGAGCTGCAATCTCGATGGTGGGCGCGGTGGCTTGGTCGGACGCAGTCGCGGCGGTGTTCGTCACGTTCTCGCTCATGGCTAGAACCTGCCCGGATGCTCGGCGCACAGCTCGTCGCGCATGGCGTATACGCGGCTCATAGCCTCGGACTCAAACCAGGCCAAGCGCTCCGTACGCTTAAGCCCGGCCGGTGCATCGGAAAGCGAGACGGCTTTGCCGGCACGAATCCAGCACTTCTTGGGACGCATGAGCTTTTTGCCCGCGGGCGTGATATCAGACCAGCCGCAGATGGCGAGCGGGTTGACGGGCGCCTTGCCCATCTGAGCGATGAGCGCAAAACCGCCGTGGACCTCGGGCTTGATCTCGCGCGAGCGGATGCGCGTGCCCTCGGGGAAGATCAGGACGTCCTCGCCGCGCTGCAGCGCATGCTGGGCGGCGCGCAGGCACTTCATGTCGGCGGTGCCACGCTTGACAGGAATGCCGCCCACGCGGCTAAAGGCCCAGCGTACGATCTTGCTCTTGGCGAATTCGGATTTAAAGATGGGACGCACGCGGCGGCCGCCAAAGTACAGCGCCGTCTCCACGGCCAGCACCTCGGCCATCGAGGTGTGGTTGCAGATGACCACGCTGCCGCGGCCTTCCTGGCGCTCAAACAGCAGGTCAGCGTCCTCGACCTTCCAACGCCACATGAGCTTGGAGAAGGCCCACAGGATGCCCATGACCACGGCGACGATGCCGCGGATGAGCGCCGGGAACTCGACATAGGGGGCGTTGTAGTAATCCTCGGGCGTCTGCTTAAACAGGCGCATGGGCTACCTCCTTTGGTTGATGAGGTCCTCGATAATGCGGACGACCTCATCGATGGTGTGGGCGGTGGAGTCGACGTGCACGGCGTCCTCGGCGGGCACGAGCGGCGCGACCTCGCGGCTGCTGTCGAGCTTGTCGCGCTGTTTGAGGGCGTCGAGGGTCTCGTCGACCTCGGCCTCGAGTTGCTCGGAGGTGAGCGGCTGGGCATCGTTTTGGTGACGCTGCAGCACGCGGCGGCGGGCACGCTCGCGCGGGTCGGCGGTCAGAAAGACCTTGACCTGTGCGTTGGGGAACACGACGGTGCCGATGTCGCGACCCTCGGCCACGATATCGCGATCCTCGGCGGCGCGGCGCTGATGGATGAGCATGGCGGCGCGCACGCCCGGGTAGGCCGAGACCTTGGACACGTTGGCGTCGACCTGCGGGGTGCGAATGGCAGCCGAGGCATCCTGGCCATCAATGGTCAGGCGTGTGTCTTCGCCAGTGCCGTTGGTAAAGCGGATTTCGATCTGCTCGGCGAGGGCATCGATGGCGGCCTCGTCGTCCAGATCGATGCCGCGGTCGAGCGCGGCGAAGGTGACGGCGCGATACATGGCGCCCGTGTCGAGCTTGTTAAAGCCCAGCTGGCGGGCGATCTCCTTGGCGATGGTGGACTTGCCGGAACCGGCGGGGCCGTCGATGGCGACGATCATGCAATGCTTCCTTTCGATGGTTGACGTGCTGGTATGGTTCGTGGGCGCTGGGGCACGGCGGGTTGCCTAGCCCGTGTAGCGCTCGCGGTAGGTGTTGCGCTTGGGTGCGGAGCCGTGGCCGCCGTGGTGACGCGTGCGGCTGGCGGGCGTATCTTGGGGCTTGCCGCCGTTGCGCTTGGCGCTCGCCTGCTTGGGCGGGATGCCGCCGGCCTTGAGGATCTGCACCTCGCGGTCGGTGAGCTCGCGCCACGAGCCCTTGGCCACGTCCTCGAGCTCAAGGCCGGCAAAGTTGCAGCGGTGCAGGCGGATCACAGGATGGTGAATCTTGCCCAGCATGCGCTTGACCTGGTTTTTACGACCCTCGCGGATTATGACCTCCACGGCGGTGGTGCCGGGCTTGATGCCTTGGGGAGCTACGGCCTCGGCCTCGCGTGCGGTGATGACGCGGCAGATTGCCGGCTGGCACAGGCCGTCGTCGAGCTCGATGCCACGGCGGAGCGGGTCTAGATCGCGGTCGGTCAGCTGCCCGTCCACGAGTGCCTGGTAGGTCTTGTAGACGTGCTTGCTGGGGTGCAGCAGATCCTGCGACAGGTCGCCGTCGGTAGTAAAGAGCAAAAGGCCCGTGGTGTCGCGGTCCAGGCGGCCCACCGGGAAGAGCCCCGGAAAGCGGTCGCGGGGGACCAGGTCGGCCACGCAAGCACGCTTCTGCGGGTCGCTCATGGTGGTGAGGTAGCCGGTCGGCTTGTAGAGCATCAAGTACACGGCGCCCTGGTTGAGCTTGATGGGCATGCCGTCGACCTCGATATGGTCGCGGTCGACATCGACCTTGGTGCCCAGCTCGGTCGCGACCTGGCCGTTGACGGTCACACGGCCGGCGGTCATCAGGTCCTCCGACCCGCGGCGGCTCGCCACGCCTGCGCGCGCCAAAAAGCGCTGCAGGCGCATGGTGTGCGGATAGACGGGCTGAGCGTCGGTTGCGGGTACTGCGTTGCCCGTGGCGCGCGTCTCCCCTACTTCGTTAGTCCTCGTCATGCATATCCTCCGAGGTCTCGTCGACGACCAGGGTTTCCAAGTCCTCGACCACCTCAACATCTTCAACATCGGTATCGAGCAGTTCGCGCTCTTCGTCCAGGTCCTCGGCCTGCTCCTCGAGCGTGGACTGAATGCTGCGGCCGCTCAGACGCTCGCGGATAAACTGACGCGACTGCTCGTCGGGGGCAAACTGCTCCAGGTCGGGCAGGTCGCGGGTGGAGCGCAGACCGAACTTTTCCAAGAAGGCGTTGGTCGTGCCGTAGATGATGGCCTGACCGCGCTGGGGGTCGCGGCCGAGCTCGCGCACCAGACCTTTGTCCACGAGCGACGCGATGACGCCGTCGGAATTGACGCCGCGGATGCCCTTGACCACCTCGCGCGTCACGGGCTGGTGGTATGCGATGACGGCCAGTGTTTCGAGCGCGGCCTGCGACAGCTTTTGCGTGTCCCAGCTCAGCACATAGGCCTCGACCACGTCGTGGTAGGCGGGATGCGTAAACAGGCGCCAACCGCCGGCGACCTCGCGCAGCTGAAAGCCGCGGTTGGCCTCCTCGTACTCAACTTTGAGCTCGGCGAGCAGCGATGCGCACTCGCCGGGGGCGATATCCAGCGCACCTGCCAGCGCGGGTGCGCTTACGGGATCGCTCGACACCAGCAGGAGCGCCTCCAAGGCGCCTTTGAGACTGTTTGTCTCCAGCGTGGAAAGGGTTGACATGGTTGCCGCTCCTATTCGGTGAGCTCGGGGCCCTCGCCGGGTACGTAGGCCTCGGCGCCCTCGACGCGGTTGATGCAGATGGTTCCAAAGATCTCGTCCTGGCTCAGCGTGAGCGAGCCGCGCTTGGCGAGCTCGAGCATGGCCAGAAAGGTAACGACGAGCTGCTCGGTGGTGGCATCGCCGTCCAACAGCTCGCGGAAGGTGCAGGTTTGGTGCGCCATGGTAAAGCGGTCGACTGAGGCCACGGTCAGGTCGAGCGGTACGCGATGCGGCGCCACGTGCTCGGCCTCCAGTAAGAAGGTCTGGCGCTTGCCGTCCAGGTCGGCACAGATGACGGCCAGGCCGCGCAGGGTGATGCCAGCTAGGTAGTCGGGCATGAGCCCCAAAAACTCGGGGTCAGGTCCGGCAACGCGCGGGTGCATGCGGCTTTCGGCCTGCATACGCGCGCCAAGGGCCGCAGCCGCGCCCTTAAACTGCTTGTAAGCGATCAGGCGCTGAATCAGGACCTCACGCAGGGCATCGCCGTCGAGCGCGCTGAGTTCCTCGAGGTCTTCGTCGAACTCGTCATCGTCGTCATCGACTTTGCGCGGGGCCTCCTGCGGTACCAGAGAGGCGGCCTTGATGTCCAAAAGGGTTGCCGCGACCAGCAAAAAGTCGCTCGCCACGTCCAGGTCCAGCGCCTCGATGCGCTCGGCCTCGGCAAGGTACTGCTCGGCCACCTCGCTGATGGAGATGGCGCCGATATCTACTTTTTGGCGGGTTACCAGCTGCAGCAGCAGGTCGAACGGTCCGCTGTAGACCTGCGTCGACACGCGATACGACATCTTCGACCTCCTTTGACGGCGCCTTCGCGGCGCGGTTTGGGTGCATATCACGACCGTTTTGCACGGTCGACCTGTAAGTTTACCTTAGATGCCGGCGATTGCGAAGTTGAGCAGCTGCTCAGCAAGCGGATACACGGTAACGTCGAAATAGCGGCCGATCACGTCGATGCCGGTCCACATAGGCAGCAGGTACAGCACCAGGATGAGGATGGGCATAGCGTATTGCTGCAGACGATAATAGTTGTTGAGCGCCTTGCCTTTGAGGAACGGCACGATGACCGATGAGCCATCGAGCGGCGGGATCGGGATGAGGTTGAAGAACGCGAGCGACAGGTTGACTACGATGAACGTGGCGCCGAAGTTCATGATCTGGGACGCCACGGCAAAGGACATGCTGGTGTAGAGGCTGCCATATGCCGCGTGCATGAGGGCGGCAGCGAGGCACGCGAGCGCGATATTCGATGTGGGGCCGGCTGCGCTCACCAGAACCTCGTCACGCTTGGGGTGTTTGAGGTTGTTGAGGTACACGGGCACGGGCTTGGCGAAGGCGAACACCGGGCCGCCGGCGGCAAGCATGAGCAGCGGCAGGATGATGGTGCCAAACGGGTCGATGTGGTTGAGCGGGTTGAGCGAGACGCGGCCGCGCGAACGGGCCGTTTTATCGCCGAGTGCCCAGGCCGCGGCGGCGTGCGCGCTCTCGTGGATGACGATGCCCGCGATGACGGCGACGGCGCTGGCGAGCAGGTTCATGAGGTAGCTGCTGGACATGGCGCTCCCCTAGCGGACGCGGCGCGAGGCGCGCGTGAGCAGGTAGTCGGCCACAAACAGGATGACAGCGACGATGGCGTAATCCAGGCGGAAGACGCCGCCAAAGGGCGACGTGATGACGCCGTAGCCGGCGATGGCGCTCGGCAGCGCGCGCGAAAGCTCAACGACAAAGCCTACGATCTGCAGCTTGGCGGTCAGGCCGCTAAAGCACAGCAGCACGGTCATCGCGCTCATAAAGATGCCGCAGATGCGACAGGCGATGGCGATGATGCTCATCGCCACGGCAGCGGCCTTACGAGAGTTCACGCGCGGTCTCCTCTTCGATCTGGGTGGAAAGCTCCAGCCATTCGTCCTCGAGCTTGGGCAGCTCTTGCTTAAGGCCGTTATATTCCCCCAGCGCGGCGTTGAACTTGTCTTGATCGGCATAAAGCTCTTCGCTTGCCATCAATTCCATAAGCTCGTCATAGCGGGGACGCTTTTTGTCGAGCTCCGTCTCGATCTTCTTGAGCTGGTTGCGCACGCCCTTGAGCTTTTTATTGAGCGCGGCGCGGGCTTGGGCCTCGGCGCGCTTTTGCTCTTTGGTCTTTTTGCCCTCGGCAGGTTTGGCGGCTGCGGCGGGCGCATCGGGCTGGGCTGCGGTGACCTTGGCGGACTTGGCCGTGGCCGGAGCACTCTCCCCTGCCGCCTCGGCAGCGGCGCGGGCTGCCAGGTCCTCCCGCTTGTAGAGGTAGTAGTCGTAGTCGCCGTCATAGACCGTGACCTTGCCGTCGCGGATGTCGATCACGCGGTTGGCAACGGCGCGCACCAGGTGCTCGTCGTGGCTGATCAGCACGATGGTGCCGGGGAAGTTTTGCAGGGCGTTTTCGAGCATGTCCACCGAGTCGATGTCTAGGTGGTTGGTGGGCTCGTCCAGGCACAGGAGCGCCTCGGGGGCCACGAGCATCTTGGCGAGCGCCAGACGCGCCTTTTCTCCGCCGGAGAGGACGCGTACCTGCTTCTCGATGGAATCGTTGTCACTAAACAGGAAGGCGCCCAGCAGGCTGCGCTGCTGCGGCACGGTCCACTTGGGCGTGACGGTGTCGATCTCTTGCAGGACGGTGTTGGACTCGGTCATGCCCTCGAGCGCGTGCTGGGCGTAATAGGCCACGCCCACGTTGGTGCCCAGGTCGCGGGTGCCGGTGGTGGGCGGCTCCAGGCCGGCGAGGATCTTCATGAGCGTGGACTTGCCGGCACCGTTGGGGCCGACGAGCGCCACATGCTCGCCGCGGTAGAGCTTGAGGTCGATGTCGCTGTAGATGTGCTTGTCGCCGTAGGACTTGGACACACCCTCGAGGCCCACGACCATATCGCCGGAGCGCGGTGGGTCGGGGAACTTAAAGTCGATGTGCTTGTGGCCCTCGGGCAGGATGACGAGCTCCTTTTTGATCTGCTCGATCTTGCGGATGCGCTCTTGGGCCTGGGCGGCCTTGGTGGGCTTGTAGCGGAACTTGTCGACGAAGACCTGCATGTGGGCGATGTCGCGCTCCTGGGCGGCACGCTTGGCGCGCATCTGCTCCAGGTTGTCCTCGCGCTGCTTGAGGTAGCTGCTGTAGTTGCCAGTGTAGGTAGTCACGCGACGGTTTTCGAGTGCGGCGACGTGGTCGACGCAGGCGTCCATGAAGGCGCGGTCGTGGCTGACGATGAGGACGGCACCGTCGTAGTTGGCGATAAAGCCACGCAGCCACTGGACGCTCTCGAGGTCCAGGTGGTTGGTGGGCTCGTCCAGAAGCAGCAGGTCGGGATGGCGCAGGAAGAGCTTGGCCAGCGCGATGCGCATCTGCCAGCCGCCCGAGAACTCGGAGCACGGGCGCTCAAAGTCGGTGACCTTAAAGCCCAGGCCGGACAGGATTTTGCGGGCGTTGCTCTCGAGCTCGTAGCCGCCCAGGTGCTCAAAGCGGTCCTGGACCTGGCCGTACTCGTTAAGGAGCGCGTCGACGTCCTTGCCCTGCTCGGAGAGCTCGGTGATTTGGGCCTGCAGTTCGTTGGCGCGCTCGCCCATGCGGCGGATTTCCTTGGCGGCGGCCATGACCTCGGCAAGGATGGTGGTGTCCTTGTGCTCTAGGTTGGTTTCCTGCTCTAGGTAGCCCACCTGGCAGTCTTTGGCATACTGGACCTGGCCGGCGTCGGGGCTGTCGATGCCCATGATGATTTTGAGCATGGTGGTTTTGCCGGCGCCGTTGGGCCCAACGAGCGCAAAGCGCTCGCCGGGGTTGATCTGGAAGGACGCGCCGCTAAAGAGGACGCGCGCGCCGAAGCTTTTTTCGATCTTGTCGACCAGGAGGATCATGGTGCCGCCTTTGACCTTGTGTGCCTATATGAAAAAAGGCCCCAACTTGCGTTGGAGCCTCATTCAATGCTCGGGTGGAGACGAGGGGGATCGAACCCCTGACCTCTTGACTGCCAGTCAAGCGCTCTCCCAGCTGAGCTACGCCCCCGTGCAAAAAAGTACTATACGGGAACTCCCCCGCCGATGCAAGGACAATTTCGGAAAAACTTTCCGGGGGGGGGGCGCCGGAGTCCCGCGCCCGCGGGGCCGATGCGGACGTGCCCGGGGCGTCTGGGCCCCTCGATGCCCGGCTAAGCCCGCGGGGCGCGCCCCGCGGGAGGGCGGCGCTGCCGCCGCCCTCCCATCAGGCTCCACCCCGGCCGCCCCCGGGGCCTCCCGCCACGAAACCGGCCCATCTACTACGTTTGGCCGGCATCCCCCGACCATGGCGTCTCGGGCAAAAATAAAACCGACGCTCCTATAAGTTGTCAAGAGGCAGTTTGCGGGAGCGTTCTCTCCAATTCGCACAGGAGCTCGTAATACCTCCTCTCCAGTTTCGTCGACCGCCGTTTCCCCCGTTCCAAGTGCCCGAGTGTGGCTGCGGACAGGCCGAGCTCCGCGGCGGCTTTCTTCTGAGTCACCCGCATCGTCTTGCGCATCTTCGCGAGCTCGGGGCCTTCCGGCGCGGCGCCGTCGGGGTTCGGGTCCATGAGCACGTGGTACACCTCCCGCGCTATGTAGCGCTTCAGGCAGCGGACCGCCTCCCGCCGGGACTTCCCCTCGGAGGTCCGCCTCGCCACGTACCTCCTCGTCCTCTCGTCGTACGCCATGCGCTTGATCGCGATCTCGTAGAGCGCCCAGTTCGCCTGCCGGTTGCCGCCGCGGTTGAGCCTGTGCCGGTCCGTCTTCCCGCTCGACGCGGGGATCGGGGAGGCGCCGCACATCATCGAGAACGCCGCCTCGCCCTTCAGCCTGCCGGGGTTGTCGCCGGCGGCCACGACCAGGGCGGCGGCGGTCGTGGTGCCGCAGCCCTCGACGCCGAGCAGCGCGGGCGCGTTCGCCTCCAGCAGCGCGCGGATGCGCTCGTCGAGGGACTCGACCTGGCTGCGGGCCTCCTTCCAGACCGCCGCGACGGACCGCAGCGAGGCCAGCACGCTCTCCTCGAGCGCGTCGCCCGCCTTCCTCCCGCGCGCGAGCAGCGGCATGAGGTCCTTCGGCCGCTCGCGGCCCCTGAACCGCTCCCTCAGGGCGCTCGGGGCCGTCGTGAGCATCGACTTCGCGCAGGCCACGCAGGACGTGGACGTCGCGACGGCCAGCCTGCGCGCGACGTAGAGCTGGCGCACCGCCTCGACCCAGCCGTCCTGCGACTTCGGCACGGAGCAGCCCCTCCCGGACGCCGCCTTGCGCGCCGCGCGCTCGGCGTCCAGCGGGTCGCTCTTCCCCTCGCCGGGCCTCACCTTGTCCCTCTTGGGCCTGAACACCTCGACGACGTTGTACCCGAGCTCCACGAGCCTCCTCGTCAGCCCGGCCCCGTACGATGCCGTGCCCTCGACGCCGACGACCATGCAGCTCCCCGGGTCGCCTATCGCCTCCGCCAGCCTGTCGTAGCCCTCGGGGTCGGCCCCGAAGCTCCCGCTCCAGATCTTCCTCCCGAGGCCGTCGAGCAGGCACAGGACATGCACGTCCTTGTGCGTGTCGACGCCCGCGATGACCGTTTCGCCTTCCATTTTCGCTCCCCTCGGTCTGCCGCCTGCTCCGCGCCCGGGTCTCCCAGACATTGCACTGACGGGAGCGCTACAATCCAATTGGCTTGTCCGATTGTCCGCGCTCATGCTCCTATTAGGTCATGGCAGGACTCCGGGACGCGGATGCCGGGGCGAGACAGGTCGGATTTGAGGACGGCCGAAGAGGCGTCAGCAGGTCAGTGGGTCATCGTCCCGGCATTCAGCATCAGGGTAGCGCTGCGACGCGGAAATCGCGCGCCGTTGCCGCGCCCCGCAGTGCCCGCTTCCCCCGAGAACAATTATCAGTGCAGGTGGACAGCCTGCGGTTTTCGCGAAATACGTGGTATGTCGAGGGGTCGGGGTTAAACGTAGTAGATGGGCCGGTTTCGTGGCGGCGGCATCGCAGGCGGCCGACCGAGGGCGCCCGGAAGTGAGCAAGCAGGCTATTCGCAAGTGAAAACTACTGCCATGAAAAAGAAAACAGGCCAGACATATTGCCTAACCTGTTGAAAAACCTGGTGGGCCCTCCGGGATTCGAACCCAGAACCCAGGGATTATGAGTCCCCTGCGCTAACCGTTGCGCCAAGAGCCCTTATAAAGTGGCACTTACAGTTGGGGTGGCAGAACAGCCTCCAACGCATTGAACCACGTCGTGAAATACTACCATGCACGCGGCGCCCGTTCAACGCACGATCTTGTCGACCAGGAGGATCATGGTGCCGCCTTTGACCTTGTGTGCCTATATGAAAAAAGGCCCCAACTTGCGTTGGAGCCTCATTCAATGCTCGGGTGGAGACGAGGGGGATCGAACCCCTGACCTCTTGACTGCCAGTCAAGCGCTCTCCCAGCTGAGCTACGCCCCCGTGCGAAGAAGTACTATACGGGAACTCGGACCACGATGCAAGGACAATTTTGGAAAATTTCGCAGTCGCGGCGCGTTCCGCCATCCGCCCAACGGCCGTCTTGCCGGCGCCAGGCCCATTACCGGGGCCGACCGCGCCCCCGCCGACCCGGCGATTCCAAAACCATGCCGGTTTACGGGGCCAGGCCGGGAACCCCCGAGCATGCCGTAATCGGTAAAATCAAAACCGCAGGTAGACGACTTGCGCATTCCGTGAAATGCAGGGTATGGACGGCCGGTCCGGGTCCAGCCCCGTAATCCGGCACAGTTTTGAAATGACATTAATTCACTAACAGGAAAACTAGGTAGTTCTAGCGCCTTGTCGCCGGCTAATTTCCGATTTCCAACCAGTTGCACAAAACATTTGCTCGCAGTCTCGTCTCGGCGCACTTCATTGCCTCAGTTTTGGCTTTATATCGAATCCCTAAACGGTCGCAGACACTTCTTACTATGGTGTCTAGCTGCTTTGAATCGTTGAGCATATCGTGAGTCACCAGGAATACATCGAATCCCATGCTCTGCAACGCAGTCATGCGTTCCGCATCGTGGTCAAGTATTGCACCTGAGCCATGAATGACTTCACCTTGGATTTCGATAATTGCCCCTTTTATAAGAATCGGATTTACGATCACGATATCGCCATAGCAGACCTTTTGACCTGCAATGCTTTGCGCCGATATGGAAAGAGGAGTTAAGTCGTTGGCATAAACGTTCGTGAAGCCCGCGCCGCCAAGACGCCGCGGACGGTTTAGAAGCAAGATTCCTGCAACCTCGAGCGGAGACGCGGCAATGCCGATAACCTGCTGAGCGGCATCATAAAACTGCTTTCCCCACATTTGACTTTTGACCTTGTCGGCGAAACGATGCAGGTCGCTCAGTTCGATAAGCGGCTTTCTCATCCAGAGAGAAGTACCTTTGAGTTTCGTAACCTCTCTTCCATCTTCACGCTTGCTCATTTGGCTATCATTATCTGGGTCCTTAACGGTTGCGCGGGCATAAACTCGTTTCCAAGGAACCTCGTCTTCGCCCTCTCCAAGTTCGAACAAATCCTGCGTGCTGGAATTGCGATTCTCCTCTACCGCCATTTTTAGCTGAATTTCGGCAGCGGGAGCCGGCTCGAAAACAGAAAACCAGCCGCATAGTTCGTACATAGCCAGCACGAGATCTATTTGAGATACAAAGCGTGTCATTGTAAATAACGTGTTAAGCGGATTAGTGACACTAAAGCCTAAATGAGTGTCGATTGTGGTGCCGGCATCCGATGCCCCTTCCCAGCGAATAGTGGAGCGCAATCCCGAGTGGTGATTACAACAGCCTGGCGAAGCAACAGCGATAATCGGGGTCTTGAGGACATCGGTTGCGAAAGGGGCTTGGGATAGGGCCCGCCAGCCGTCATCGGAGCTGGGTAGGCGCGGGTAGATGTCACGCACCTGCGGTGGGCAGCGCCAGTAGCGGAATGCGGTGTTTGCGCAGACGATCTCGTCCATATGGCCTCCCCTGGTTTCGACCGTAGGCCGTGCGGATTGCGGTCATGGCCGATTATCTACCGGGGCATCATGCGGGTAAGTACGGGAAGCAAACCAGATGCTGACAAAAGCATGCCGAGTTCCGCCGAAAAACCGTCGTGTGATAGAAAACCGCTGGAAGGAGCTTTGGGCATGTGGTCCCTGTCTCCACATTTGCGCGCGGATCACATGGGGAATTCAATGAAAATACGCATGCGTTTTATACAAAACATGCAATGGCGTCAGCAAAAAGGGTGCGAAAAAAATGACGCCTTATACGACTACGATTCGTTTTGGAATCACCCTTGGTGTCAAAAAAGAAAAAGGTCAGAGGTTTAACACCTCTGACCTGTGCTTTAGATGGTGGGCGATACAAGATTCGAACTTGTGACCCCATCCGTGTGAAGGATATGCTCTACCCCTGAGCCAATCGCCCGTCGCCTTTAAGCAAAAGAGATACTATCATAGCCGTGCGTGGTTTACCAAGAACTTTTTGCCCTCGATTTTAAATTCGTGAGTGCTAGCCAAGCCAAAGCAACCAAAGCAATGGGTAAAACAGCAGCTAAACAACCATTTACCGCTTAATCCACGAAGTCTCAGGTCGGCAGATAAGTCGCGCGTTGTTGTAGGCCATGTCGAGCGTGAGGCAGGTGCGCGCGGCGTAGAAACCGTCCTCGCGATGGATGGTCAGCGCCAGCTCGGGCTTGTCGCCGGTCAGGCACAGCGGTAGGAGTAGCTGGATCCGGCCGCCGTAGAACTGCGGCACCGCGAGCGTATAGTTGGCTGCGGCGCGGCGGGCGGCCTCGACGACGGCTCCCTCAAAGGCACGGCGCAGCAGCAGCGAGTTGCCCTCCCCCATCAGGCTGGCGGGAATGCGCGTAAGGTTTTCCTCGTCGCCCAGAATGTGGTCGATGTTGGAGCGGATGGGAAGGCGGTAGTCAAAGACCAGCTCGGAGGGGTCCTCGGCAAAGCGCACGCGGCACGGCAGGTACTCAAATGAGACCAGCATGGGGTCGCTCTCCTTAAAGAAGCCCTTCAAAAACCAGCGCTGGCGCGCGTCGGGCTTGGTGTTGGGCTCAAACAGGCCGTAGATGGTCTCGTAGCGGCGCGTGTACAGGCCGGTGTTGAATAGGCAACGGTCGTCGTCGAACACCAGCGGTAAGTTGGACGGGGCGGTCTGGTCCACGTCACGCTCGGTCAAGAACACCGCGCGGCTAAATGAGAACGACAGGTAGTTTTTGAGGATGCGGTTGCCGGGACCCCAGTCCTCGGGGTCGGCGAGGTCGACCAGGCGGTCGTAGCAGGGCTCGGGGCAAAACGCGAAGTCGTACACATTGCTGCACAGGGTGCTTGGGATCTCCATGTGGCGTCCATTCCATTCCATTGTTAGCGCCGGGCGATTTTAGCCGCTAATAGTCAAACGATTTTGACCAATTCC
>CAUHCN010000033.1 GCA_959604825.1 uncultured Collinsella sp.
AGTTCCGCACGCAAAGGAGAGCACTTAATGTGCTCTCCGTCTTGCGCAGGACTGTCCGAGCAGGCGACGTTGTCCTTGGCGCCTGTCCGGGGCCGCCGGGATTACGACAGCTTGACAATCGGTGCAAAGCCCTTCATGAGCTTTTTGGTCTGGCCGGTCTTTTCGAATTGCACCTCGATCATGTCTCCGGCGACCGAGATCACGGTACCCGTGCCAAAGGTCTTGTGACTCACGGTATCGCCCGCGGCAAAGTCCTGCGACGCGCTGGTGCGATCGACCTTGCGCTCCACCGTCGGCGACACCTTGGACGACGGCTTTTTTGCTCGCGGTGCGCCCGAGCCAAAGGTCGAGGCAACACGGCCGGCGTCGGGCGAAACCCCGCGATGGCGCTCGGTCCCATAGCTGCTGCCGCCAAAGAAGTCGTCAAAGCTCGATCCGCCGCGCGAACCAGAACCGCCGGTCGAGCGCGTATGCGAGCCAAACACCTTGCCGCCGTACATATCCGAGCCCATGCCCGATCCAAAGGTGCCGTGACGGTCGCCGCGCTTCTCCCAGCCCGTGCCCTCAAAACCGGCAGAACCGATGCCGCTAAACTCGATATCCTCAAACGGAATCTCGTTGAGGAAGCGCGAGCGCGGGTTGGCAGAGGTCGAGCCGTAGGTGCGACGCGTGGCCGCATAGGTCAGGAACAGGCGCTTACGGGCACGCGTGATGGCGACGTAGGCCAGGCGACGCTCCTCCTCGAGCTTGCCCGGATCGTCACTGCCGCCAAAGTCGTGCACGTGCGGAAAGATACCCTCCTCCATGCCGGCCACGAACACCGCCGGGAACTCCAGACCCTTGGCGGAGTGGATGGTCATCATGGTGATGGCATGCGTCTCGCCGGCCAGGGAATCCAAGTCGGAGCGCAGGGCCAGCCACTCCATGAGTGCCGGCAGCGCCTTACAGGTGAGCGGACCGTAGGTGCGCTCGATCTCGTCGGCATGCACGGCGCCCGCGGGCAGCTCTGTCGGCGCGGCATACGCGTTGCCCGCGATGGCGGCGGCCAGGGCATCCTGCGGCGAGAGCGCCGGAGCGGCCAAGCTATCGAGCGGATTGGAGCCCGCGGCATCACGCGCGCCAACGAGCGCCTCAAACGAGGACGCAGGTGCGGACGGCCCCGGCTCGGGCGCGGGCGCACTCACCACAACGGGCTCGGGCTCAGCGCCGGCCGGCACATCGGCAACACCGGCCGCGCGCAGCTCTTCCAAGCTCTCGAGCGTACCCTCGATATCCTCATGCGTCTCCTCAAATTCGGCGGCGACGCCCAGGAATTCCTGAATGTTCTCGGCGCGGCTCTCGGACTCCATGGTGCCATCGGCGCGAAATGCCTGCAGCAGGCCCGTCTTGTCGACAATCATCTCGACGACGTCCTTGAGCTCGCCGTCCATGCGGCGGCCCTCGCGCACCAGCGACACAAAGCTCGACAGGCCATTGCGGACCTTAGCGCTAAACATGCCCGTCTCGGCCGTCGCGATCTCGCAAGCTTGGAAGAACGAGCAACGGTTGTCGCGCGCCAGCTGCTCGATCTTTTGGATCGAGGTGGAGCCGATGCCACGACGCGGCGTGTTGATGACGCGCTTGACGCTCATCTCGTCTGCCGGGTTCACGATCATTTTGAGGTAGGCCATGACGTCGCGGATCTCGGCACGGTCGAAGAATCGCGTGCCGCCCACGATCTTGTAGGGCACGCCCGCGCGCAGGAACATATCTTCGAGAATACGCGACTGGGCGTTGGTGCGGTAGAAGACGGCGATGTCGTCGTAACTCGTGCCCTTGGAGTGCAGCTTTTCGATCTCGCCGGCAATCCAGCGGCCCTCGTCGCGCTCGTCGCTTGCCTGGAAGGCTTGGATCTTCTCGCCGTCGCCCTCGGCCGTAAACAGACGCTTGTCCTTACGCTGCGAGTTGTGGCGTACCACGGCGTTGGCGGCACTCAGGATATGGCCCGTGGAGCGGTAGTTCTGCTCCAGCTTGACGGTCTTGCAGTTTTTAAAGTCCTTCTCAAAGTCCAGGATATTGGTGATGTCGGCGCCACGCCAGCTATAAATGGACTGGTCGTCGTCGCCCACGACCATGAGGTTTTGGTACTTGGCGGCCAGCAGGTTGGCGATCTCGTACTGGACGTGGTTGGTGTCCTGATACTCGTCGACGCTAATGTAGCGGAAGCGCTCCTGGTACTTGTCGAGCACCTCGGGGCGGGTACGCAGCAGCTCGAGCGTGCGCACGAGCAGGTCGTCGAAGTCCATCGCGTTGGCGGCGCGCAGGCGGCGCTCCAGCTCCAGGTAGACCTGCGCGGCCTTTTTGTCATTGGGGCTGTCGGCGGATTTGAGCATGTCCTCGGGCCCGATCATGGCGTTTTTAGCCGAGCTGATCTTACTGCGGATCATGTTAATGGGGAACTGCTTTTGCTCGATGCCGAGCGCTTGCATAATGTCACGCACCATGCGCTTTGAGTCATCGTCGTCATAGATGGTGAACTGACCGGTGTAGCCCAGCAGATCGGCGTCCTCGCGCAGCATGCGCACGCACATGGCATGGAAGGTGCACACCCACATGCCGCGGGTGCCGTTGGGGATGAGTGCTGCCAGACGCTCGCGCATCTCGGCCGCGGCCTTGTTGGTAAACGTGATGGCCAGGACCTGCCAGGGCTTAACGCCCAGGTCGCCAAGCATATGTGCGATGCGGAAGGTCAGGACGCGGGTCTTGCCCGAGCCGGCGCCGGCAAGGACCAGCAGCGGACCCTCGGTGGTCAGGACCGCCTCACGCTGGGCGGGGTTCAGGCTATCGATATCGACGAGCGGCTTGGCGGGTTTGGACGCCGGAGCCGGGGCATCGTAGATGTCGAGCGGAACGAGCTCGGGTTCCGGCGCGGCGGGGGCGGTGTACGCATCGAGCGGCACGGGTTCCGGCGCGGGCGACACGGGCGCGGCAGTGTTCTTTTCCCAGGGCAGGGGCTGGGTCATGGGCGACTCCTCATCTGACGGACGGCGCGCCTGCGGGCAGCGCCATAGTTTGAGCCGTATCAGTATACCGAGCCGCGCGGACACCGACGCAAATCACACCACGACTCCGTGCGCCGCCGTCAGGCCCGCCCCAGCGGATTTGGCGCAAAGGTGTCAGGTTAGTCTGCACCACGTTGGTGCAAAGAAACCTGACCCCAATGTACCAATCACGGAGCCACCGATGTCATGGCAACGGTAGCGAGCGGCGGCCAGGGCGAACAAATTGGCATGAAAAGGGGGCGGCATAGACCTTTTGGTCATGCCACCCCCTTTGAATGACAAGTTGTCGCCCTGGCCGCCGCGCAGCGTCGACTAAGTTAGAGGCCGAGCATCGGCTCCAGAACGAAGAAGTATGCGAGCACTACGATGCCCAGGATGATGCGGTAGACGCCGAAGCACTTAAAGTCGTGACGGCGGACGAAGCCCATAAGCCACTTGATGGCAATGAGCGAAACCACAAAGGCCACAACGCAGCCCACGCCCAAGATGGCGATCTCGTTGGTGCCGAACGTGCCGCCCCTGATGAAGTATTTGACCAGCTTGAGCGCACTTGCGCCAAACATGACAGGGATGGCCAGGAAGAACGTAAACTTGGACGCCACCGAACGCGTGCAGCCCAAAAGCAGGCCGCCGATGATGGTAGAACCGGAGCGAGACGTACCAGGCACCAGCGAAAGCACCTGGAAGCAGCCGATACCCAGCGCAGTCTTCCAGCTTAGATCCTCGAGCGTGGCGATGGAACCAAAGTCCAGATTCTCGTCATCGTCCTCATCCTCAGCGGTAGCCGTGGCGGGCGCCGCAAAATGCGCACCGGCGGGACGTCCACCCGACACCACAGCACGCGAACCAAACGAACCGGCAACGGCCATTTCCTCGCGCTTGTTTGCGCGCCAGTTCTCGATCACGATAAACAGCACGCCGTACACAATGAGCGCCAGCGCCACGACGGGAGCGTTGTAGAAATGCTCCTCCATCCAGTCGTTGAGCGGCAGGCCGATCGCCGCCGCAGGAATGCAACCGAGCACAATCTTGCCCCACAGCACCCAGGTGTCGCGACGGCCCTCCTTGCCCTTGCTGGGCGAGAACGGATTGAGCTCATGGAAGAACAGCACACAGACGGCCAGAATGGCGCCAAGCTGAATCACGACCAGGAACATGTTCCAGAACGTCTCGCTCACGTTCATCTTGACGAACTCGTCCACCAAGATCATGTGACCCGTCGACGAAACAGGCAGCCATTCGGTAATGCCCTCGACCAGGCCCATGAAGGCAGATTTTAGAAGCTCGATAATATCCAAAGGGACCCCCTCGTTAGACACCCGCCGGTAGATGTTCTGCGGACGATGCGGGCGATGTCCCATTATCAACCGTTGGCGGTGCGACCGCGCCTACCCTTACCAAAAAACTCGCCCGTTCACAGAATTGCGAGCAGTCAAACCGAGATCCTTGGGTATAACTGCAACAAGGTAAAGTGTCCGGCGGTCAACGCACCCGCGCCCGCCCGACGCACGAGCCCCGCGCCCGTGCGATAGACCAAGGAGGAAACCATGAACGAGGGCTACACCAAGGTATTTGTTTCACTCGACGGTACTGAGCAGCAGGATTTTGTGCTCGCACGCGCCATCAAAGTCGCCGCGAACAACGGCGCTAAGCTGATTATCGGCCACGTCATCGATTCCACGGCACTCGAGAGCGCCGGTTCCTATCCGGTCGATCTGGTCAACGGCCTAGAGGAGGCATTTAAGAACTCCATCGCCAAGCAGCTCGAAGAGGCCAAGGCCAATCCCGACATTCCCGAGGTCGAGGTCATGATTCGCGCCGGCCGCATTCGCGAGACACTCAAGGACGAGATGCTCGACGTGGTCAAGCCCGACCTGGTGCTCTGCGGCGCGCGCGGCCTGTCCTCGATCAAGTATGCGCTCCTGGGCTCGATTTCGACGTTCCTGCTGCGCAATACGGACTGCGACATCTTGGTCGTAAAGTAGCGTTGCTCCCACCGGCCGCGGGGCCTGCGGGGTTTCCTAAGGGCACGTCCTCGCCGCGTTGCGGCTGCGGGATGTGCCCTTAGGAAACCCCTCCCGGCCCCGCGGCCTTTGCAGCCTCACTTCAACGAGTTGTCTGATAGAAAAATGGCGTGCCGACCCGTTTGGGGCGGCACGTTTTGTTTGGACGGGCGTTTGCCGTGTGCGTTACTCAAAGTATTGAAACTTGTTCGTTGAAAAAGCGAATGTTACGACGAAGCCTTCGCCGGGCTCCGATGCTGCGGTGACGTCGATGCCCATCTTGGAGCACAGGCGCGCCACCAGGTAGAGGCCGATGCCCGTTGCGCGCTTGGTGGTGCGGCCGTTGTCGCCGGTAAAACCCTTCTCGAACACGCGCGGCAGGTCTGCCGCACACACGCCGCAGCCGTTGTCCGCAACGGTGAGCTCGATGCGCTCGCTCGCCAGACCCTCGTCCAGTAACGCGCCCGAAAACACGATCTTCGCGCCGTCCTCGCGCGCATATTTGATGCTGTTCTGAATAAGCTGGCCTAGAATAAACTCGAGCCACTTCTCGTCGGTAAAGACCTCAAAGTCGAGGTTCTCGCACACCGGAGCCACGTGCGCCGCGATAAGCTCGCGCGCGTTGGCTTTAATCGCGCCCGTCACCAAGGTCTTGAGATCCCAGCGACGAATCAGGTAGTCGCGCTCCACGACTTCCGAGCGCGCGTAGTACAGCGCCTGGTCGATATAGCGCTCCACGCGAGCCAGCTCGCGACCCAGGTCATCCACACGCGACAGGTCGTCTTCGCTGCCATCCAGGTTTTCCAAAATCAGATGGGCCGCCGCCAGGGGCAGCTTGGCCTCGTGGACCCAGCTCTCGATATAGTCGCGATAGTCATCGGTCTGACGCCGGCCTTCGGCAACCTCGTCGCATGCCGCCTTGCCCACCCGGCGCAAGACCTCGTACTCGAGCTCGCCCTCGGCATAGGTCGGGCATTGCACCATCTCCTGGACCCATGCGGGACTCTCGAGCTCCTCTGCCGCGCGCTCCAACTGACGCAGAAAACGGCGACGGCGAGCGTACTCGATCACGATGCCGAGCATACCGAAGATAAAGGACACGCCAACCGCCACGACCACGATAGAAACGGGTGCGCCGGCGACCGTCAGCACAAAGCAGCTCAGCAGCACGCCGCACGTCCACACGGCGACGGGAAGCAGTGCATCTTTAAAGAACTTGCCAAACGACATAGCCGGCCCCTAGACCGAATAGCCTTGACCGCGATGCGTCGTCAAATACCCCTTGATGCCGATTTTTTCGAGCGTGGTGCGCAGGCGGTTGATGTTGACGGTGAGCGTATTGTCGTCCACGAAGGCGTCGGAGTCCCACAGGTCCTGCATGATGGCCGAGCGCGAGACGATCTTGCCCGCGCGGCTCAGGAGCAGCGAGAGAATGCGCAGCTCATTTTTGGTGAGCTCGGTGCTGTCGCCGGTCGCCGTGTTGGTGACCATAGAGCGGGCGAGGTCGAGCTCCAGCCCCTTGTGGACGAGCGTGCTGCGCTCGCCTGACGCCGCGGTGCGACGCAGCAGTGCGTTGATGCGCGCCACGAGCACGCGCGCGCTATAGGGCTTGGGAACAAAGTCGTCCGCGCCGAGCGTCATGGCCATGACCTCGTCGATCTCGGTCGTGCGCGAGGTGAGGACGATGATGGGGACCTCGGATTCGCGGCGAACCTCGTGGCAGATATGCTGGCCGTCCTTGACGGGAAGCGTGAGGTCGAGCAGCACCAGGTCGGGCGCGGCGGCGAGAATATCGCGCGAGACATGCTCGAACGATTCGCAGGCCTCGATTTCAAACCCGGCGCGGGCAAGGATGTCGACAAGCTCACGACGAATGGGCTCGTCGTCCTCAACGATATAGATTAGCGCCATGGATTCCGCTCCCCTCTTGGTTGTCTTGCCACCATTATGGCTGCGAAACTGCAGGTGCGCGCCACGCACGTCGCCAAGGTGACAGAACTGTTCGCGAGCGGGGGCGTTTTGTCCGCCTCGCACTCGCAGCGGTGGCGGGAACCAAAATGATTCTTTAATCCCCGTCCCAGAATAATCATTTAGCGACGGGCACGAAGCTTTTCGTAGCCGTCGGCGAAGAAAGCGACCGTGGCGGCGTCGGACTCGGCGGCGTCGGCGTCGGCGGCAGGCACCACGCCGTGCTCGTCACTTACCAGGAACAAGGCGCCCTTGAGCTGTGCGGGAATGTCCACGCGCGTGACCGGGATGCCCTTGGTCTGGGCCAGCTGCTCTATGAGCGTCGCCGTGCCGCACAGGCACTCGTCCGCCGGCGCCACAAAGGCCAGCTCGCCGTTGTTGACGGCAGCGAGCAGCTCGGGCGCCACGCCGGTTTCGTCGGCCTCGGAGCGGGCCTCGGCGGAGCGGGCACGCAGCGCCTTGGCCGAAGTATCGGCCAGCGGCTCGTACTCACCCACCGTCATGGCGGCATTGCCGTTAACGTCGATCACCAGCATGAGCACGCCATCGTGCGCGGTGTAATCGCCCTCGGCAAGCGACCACTCAACGTGCTGCTTGGCCCAGCTGAGCATGTTGTGAGTGAGCGGCTCGCCCTGCACCAAGCGCTCGGACAGCGCGCGAATGTGACGGTTGAGCATGGGTACCTTTTTGTTGGACATGCGCCAACGGCAGATAAGCGCGGGCTTGTCGAGCGTAAACTTCTCGACCGCCTCCTGATTGGCGCAAAAGTCCTCGTACGCACGCTGGTCCTCGGCATTGCCAAACAGCTCTGCATCATCAATCTGGGGCATGGTCATACCTTTCGTGTTAGTCATTCCGTCCTCTTATACCAAAAAGACGGCCCTCCAAACGGAGCGGCCGTCTTTTGCAGAGATAATTTTAGAAGCGAGGCGGTCCAAGGGACGAGATAACATCCCATCCTCCCCAGTCAACCTAACAGGTCGGCGAGGGTTGCCCAGGTGCCGCAGATTGCCGTGAAAGAGGAGCGACGCGTACTTGGGTACGCGGGCGACGAATGAGCGGCAAGGTGCGGTGGTTGGGCAAGCCGCAGCGCCACCTCCCTACTTAATGGCGGAAGTGGCGCGCACCCGTGAAAACCATCGCAATATTGTGCTCGTTGCAGGCCTGGATGCTCTCGTCATCGCGCTTGGAGCCGCCGGGCTGGATGATGCAGGTCACGCCGTGTGCGGCAAGCACGTCGACGTTGTCGCGGAACGGGAAGAACGCGTCGCTTGCGCAGGCAAAGCCGCCCTTCTCCACGCCCTCGCGCTCGCAGAAGTCCTCGGCGCGCTCGCAGGCAAGCAGCGCAGAGTCAACGCGGTTGGGCTGACCGGGGCCCATGCCAATGCCGGCCTTGCCCTTGGAGACCAGGATGGCGTTGGACTTGACGCCCTTGCAGACCTTCCAGGCAAACTCGAGCTCGGCCATCTCGGCGTCGGTGGGCTTACGGTCGGTGGGGAACGTGAAGGTCGCGGGGTCCTCGGTCACGTGGTCGACCTCCTGCACCAGCATGCCGCCGTCGATGGAGCGCAGCTCCACCTTGGCGCCGTGGTCCACGCCGCCGGTAGCCAGCACGCGCAGGTTGGGGCGCTTGGCCATGCGCTCGAGTGCCTCGGCGGTGTAGCTCGGGGCGATGATGACCTCGACGAACTGCTTGTTCTGATCGGCAAAGTGCTCAACCAGCTCAAAGGGAACCTCACGGTTGCAGGCGATGATGCCGCCGAAGGCGCTCTTGGGATCGCAGGCGAAGGCGCGGTCGTAGGCGGCCGTGATGTCCTCGGCAACGGCGGAACCGCAGGGGTTCTGGTGCTTGAGGATCACGCAAGCCGGCTCGTCGAACTCGCGGACCAGGTTCCAAGCGGCATCGGCGTCCAGATAGTTGTTGTAGCTGAGCGGCTTGCCCTGGATCTGCTCGGAGCCCACGAGCGGGAACTGAGAGCTCGCGGTGTTCTCGCAGCCCTCGGCAAAGCGATAGACCGTGGCCTTCTGCTGCGGGTTCTCGCCATAGCGCAGGTCGTCGACCTTTTCCAGCGAGATCTCGAGCTTGGCAGAGGTGTCCGCCACGTCGCTTGCCTGGGCGGCAAGCCAACGGGAGATAGCCGTGTCGTAGGCGGCGGTAGTCTGGTAGACCTTCACCTGCAGACGGCGACGGGTGGAAAGCGTGGTGCAACCGCCGGTCTCGCGCATCTCGGCCAGGACGGCATCGTAGTCGGCCGGATCGGAGATGACGGTAACGCTCGCGGCGTTCTTGGAGGCGGAACGCAGCATGGAGGGGCCGCCGATGTCGATGTGCTCGATGGCGTCCGCGAAGGTGACCTCGGGGTTGGCGACGGTCTTCTCGAACTCGTACAGGTTGACGACGACCAGGTCGATCAGCTTAATGCCGTGCTGAGCCGCCTCCTGCATGTGCTGCTCGGAATCGCGGCGGGCCAGCAGCGCGCCGTGAACCTTGGGATGCAGGGTCTTAACGCGGCCGTCCATCATCTCGGGATAGCCCGTGAACTCCTCGATGGGGGTTACGGGAACGCCCGCGTCCTCGATGGCACGAGCCGTGCCGCCCGTAGAGATGATCTCGACGCCAAAGTCATCGACCAGCGTCCGTGCGAAATCGACGACGCCCGTCTTATCGGTAACCGAGATCAACGCGCGTGCGATCTTCACATCAGATCCCATGCAGTCCTCCTGTCTGGTACGCCGCCGTGCTCTGTGAGTCGGTGATACGTCGATCTGCAGCGCTCGCGCAGCGGCATTGAAAATACTGATTTAATGTAGCGCATCGAGCGCGTCGATGCACCCCGCAACGGTCGCATGTGCAGAAAAAGCTTGCGAGCGGAGGGCATGGGCGCAGCACCGGGCGCGGTGAGTTCATGGAACACAGGGGCACCATAATTAGATGCCAATGGCGTGGTAGAACTGTGCTCGATATGCATCCGCAAAAGAAAGAGGCACTATGGTCTCGCGGGTTCTCTACCGACCGTTTGACACCGAAGACTTCGACGCCATCGCGCTGATTCTGCAGCAGCTTTGGCATAACAATTCGGATAACGATGAGTACAACCGCCTTGAGGCCGCGTGCGACCTTGCCTACTGCCTTTCGTCGTCGACGTTTTCGCAGGTTGCGGTGATTGACGGTCAGGCGCGTGGCATTTCGCTCGCGCGTGCGGGACAGAGCTCCGGCGCCACCGTTAAGGAACATTGGATGGATACCGAACGCGCGCTGCTATCGCAGATGCGTGAGCTGGAGCCCGATGCCTGCGCCGAGTATCTCTCGTTTGTACGCGCAACCATCCGAACCAACAACCGTCTGCTCGAGAGCAGCCCGCTGCCGCACGACAACGAGGTCACGCTGCTTGCCGTGGATCGCGATGTCCATGGCCTGGGCGTTGGCACGGTTCTGCTCGATGCCGCAGTCTCGCACCTGTCCTCGCTTGGAGCGACGAGGGCGCACCTGTACACCGACTCCAACTGCTCGTGGAAGTTCTACGAGTTGCACGGCTTTAAGCGCACGGCCACGCACCGCGCCAACCGCGAAGAGCGCCGCCACGCCATGCCGCGCGAAAGCTTCCTCTACGAACTCGATCTAACAGCCTAGCCCAAGCAGCCACACCTAGTCATTTAAGAACGTCCCCAATGACTGATCCCCAACAACTAGTCATTTAAGTCTGTCCCTAATGAGTGGCCTAGGGGTTTGTAGATAGCCGTGGTCAAAATACATCAAATATGAGTACTGTTACCTTTTTAGTAGCAGCGATTCGGGGCATTTTTGATGCTTATAGGCATGACGACCAGCTGCACGAGCTGACGTAACTCCCCAAATGTTCAATAAAATGGGCTCCTAACGAGAAGTACTCTCATTAGGAGCCCATTATTATGTGCAAACATATGTGACCAACGCAGCAACAGTACTCATATTTGGCATTTTTTGTCCACTGCCCCTTGCGCGAAGGTCCTCAGCGGAAAGTTTGACCCGTTTCGATGCACAAAAATGGGATGAATCTTCCCTGGCAACCGCCCAGAAAGATCCACCCCAAAGCAAGCGCTCGCTAGAACGTTCCGCCGCCGCCTCCGCCGACGCCGCCACCGCCGCCACCGGAAAAGCCGCCGCCGCTGCCGCCGCTCGAACTATCGGAACTCGAAGCCAGCTCGCGGATGGTCTCGTGGTACACATCGTTGAACGAATCGAGCGGGGACTCGTTGCCGTAGTGATGGTAATACCACCAGTAGCAGGGGTAGTTGTCGTAGAAATCGTCACTGTTGCGCAGGTCCGCAGGCACGGCCTCGGCCAGCTGTCGCAGCACTTCTTTCGAAACGCCCAGGGCGACGCCCATCACCAGCAGCTTGTTCCACAAGATCAGGTCGCTGGGGACGGCCTCCTTCAGACGCGTAAAGTCCTCGAGCCAATGCTTGAGCGCCTTGCAGCGAGCCGCCACCTCGGCGCCCTCCGGCGTGTAACGGCGGAAAGTGCAGCTCAGGGCAAAGCCCACGATCGTGACGGGGATCGAGATCATAGCGGCACCGACATTGGCATCCGCAAAGTCGGTATAGATCAGAGAGCCCAGAATGCCAAAGACGATGATGATACCGAGAACCAGGCCGGCCACCATCGCGATGGTGCCATCCGATGCGATAAGCTCGCGCGCCTCCAGCTTGCCCTTAACCGTGCTCTGATAGTCCTCGAGCTTGTCGCCAACAGATGTGGTGCGCTCGCTAGCGTACTCCTCCAGCTCGCTAAACGTGCGCGAACGGACTCCGTCCTTATCGGGCTTAACGCCAGCAAAGAAGACCTTGAGCACGTCGCGATCGATGCCGTCCTTCTTGGCAGCCTTCCAGGCCTCGTCGGTCACTGTGATGCGATACGTCTGCTCCTCTTTTTCGCGACGGAGCAGACCCTTCTTCTTGGTCTCGGTCGCTTCTTCCAGCTTGATCACGCGGTCGTCGGTGAGCTTCATAAGTGTGGCGATATATGCCTGATCGGGCACGTCGTTCCAGCTCATGAGAGCTGCAAGCACCGCGGGATGGTCGGCCGAGGGCACATCGCGGAAGTACTCGTCCTGGAAGAGTGGCTTGGGCTTGGGCCTGCGCAGCTTAAGCATCACGATCACACCGGTATAGGCAACCGCCACGACAACACACACCACGGCAATCGCGCCGGCAACCGCACGCGCGTGCTCACGGCGAGCGTTGGCCTCGTCGGCCCATTCCTTCTCTTCGCTCAGAATCGTCGACATGCGCTCTTCGCTCGAGGCGGCGAGCTGCGGCACCCAGTCGTTGGGGAAGGCGATGCGTGCCTCGGCGAATTCTCCCTCATGCACGCAGGGAATGGTATAGGTGACCATGGGCTCGTCCGCATCGAGCGACACGTCGCCCGTCAGCGGGCCGTGGCCCCATGCGCGGAAGTTATCGCCCTTGACGGCAGCCGTCCCGGCAGCGGCATTTGCAAAGTAGACTTCCATCTCGACGTCATCGGAGTCCGCAGACCAGCCGTCACCCACAAATTTCCAGTAGAGCTCGGCGGTATCGGCCCAGTTCATAACCGCACCGGTCATGGAATAACTCACGTAGTAGATTGCGCTGTCGCCGCTCTCGTGAGGGCTGAACACCTTAATCTTTACGCCGTCGTCGGACTGCTCCACCGTGTAAACGCCGTCGTCGCCTTTATTTGCGCTGTCGACCTTGTTAAACGCAGTGTCGTCTTCCTCGACGCTCAGCACATTGACGACCACCGAGCCGCCTTGCTGGTTAGAGCCTGTATTGATATCCCAATACACGCCGTTAATGTCATCGTCGAAATCGAACTGGCGTCCCTCGACAACGGTCAGCGAGCCATCGGCCTCAACCGTGGCACCGATATAGGTTTGGCTCATGGAGTAGCCGTCGGCGTGCGCGACGGCAGGCAGCAGCAACAACGCAAGCGCGACGAGTGCGCAGACGGAAGCGAACCGCGCAAACAGGCGGCGCTGCCGACAGGGCTGGGCAACGGGGGCGTTCATAGGCACATCCTTTGTCTGTGGTACCAGTAGCGTCATTGTCCCACGTTTGCGAGTTCATGTGACGAACATCTAGGTCAGCGGAGCGTCAAAACGGGACAAAAGTCACGCCCGCCGCCGGCACCTGGGGACGTTCCTTATCTGCCGGCAATCTGGGACACTCCTTGGCATAGCCCGCTCCGGCAATAGATACCACTTCATAGCTCCATCACAGGTGTAGCGGCTTTGTGTGGGCGCGGCATGCGCTGATTGAGCCGCCAGTTGAGGGGCATAAAGCAGTTGAGCGAAAACGGTTTGCCCCTTTGCCGTCCGCTTGAGGATCATGTCCCCCTTTTCCGCGGAAACCCCGGCAGTTGCGAAGAGCTGCCGGGGTTTCTGTCGTTTGAGGGCTAGATTGATTGACGACGATTAAGGCGCCGAGCCGGTGGTCCGGCACGCGCAACGTGTGGCCTCAGCAACTTGCAGGCCACGGCAGCGTCTCCCCCACCACGCCCCGCGCTATACTCGTCCGCATGGACATCAACGCACGCAACATAGCAACAACCGCCGCCGACGCGCCAACGACGCCGGCCGCTCCCGCGCCCGTCGTGGGGCGCTTCGCCCCGTCGCCCTCGGGCCGCATGCACCTGGGCAACGTGTTCAGCTGCCTGTGCGCGTGGCTTTCGGCCCGCAGCCAGGGCGGCAGCATCGTGTTGCGCATCGAGGACCTGGACGATCGCTGCAAGCGCCCGGAACTTGCCGCCCAATTGATTGACGACCTAGCCTGGCTGGGGCTTGAGTGGGACGAAGGCCCCTACTACCAGCACGATCGCCTGGACTTGTACGAGGACGCCCTGCACCAGCTGCAAGACGCCGGCCTCACCTATCCCTGCTTTTGCACGCGCGCCGAGCTCCACACCGCAAGCGCGCCGCACGCGAGCGACGGCACGCCCATCTACCGCGGCGCCTGCCGAGGCCTTTCTGCCGAGGAGGTTGCCCGCCGCAGCATCCTGCGCGCTCCGGCCACGCGTCTGCGTGTGCCCGACGTCGACGACCTCGCCGGCGACGTGATCGAATTCGTGGACCGCACGTACGGAGCCCAATGCGAGGCACTCGCCACCGAGTGCGGCGACTTTTTGGTGCGCCGCAGCGACGGCGTGTTTGCCTATCAGCTGGCCGTGGTGGTCGACGACGCTGCCATGGGCGTCACCGAGATCGTACGCGGATGCGACCTGCTTGGTTCCACGACGCGCCAGATCTATCTGCAACATCTGCTGGGACTGCCCACACCGCGCTACGCGCACATTCCGCTGCTCATGTCGCCGGACGGCCGCCGCCTTTCCAAGCGCGATTGCGATCTGGACCTGGGCGAGCTCCGCACCCGCTTTGGCACACCCGAGGCACTGTTGGGATGGCTCGCCGGGCAAACAGGCATCGCGCCGGACACCACGCCGCGTACCGCCGAGCAGCTGGTCGAGCACTTTAGCTGGGACGTCATCCGCGCGCATCGGGAGAACATCACTGTAACGGTCGAGTAGCCAGCCACCCCGCCTCTACGCAACATCCCAGGACTGGAGTTCGTCGCCCAAGCGAACGATGCAGTCGTAGAGCACGGCGTGGCGCTCGGCCGGGTTGGCATCCCGATGGAAATGCCCGTAATACCAGCACTTGTAATCCAAGCGGTCTTCCAGCTCATCGAAAAATGCCGTAAGCCGATCAACGGCGGGGTAATTCCAGCCGGGTGCCGGATAAAGCGTGGGCGAAAGCATGCGCGTAGAGCAGGTGTGGGTGACCACGTAGTCGACCTTCCAACCCACGCTGTCGAGCTTTGCCCGCGCCTCCTCAAAGTTGCGCTCGTCCGGCAGTTCCTGCGGCCACCAGCTGGAATAGGGAATGCGGTATTCTTTGTCCACGCTCGTGGCGCCGCCCATGGTAAAGATCGTTGAGCCGTCGAGCTCAAAAACCTCGCCGCGCGTCAGGCGCCGTATGGGGGAGGTATCCGACAGACGCTGCGTCAGCCCACCGTGCCACAGCTCCATGGGACGCTCCGCCCAGTGATCGAAACGCTCGTGGTTGCCGTCGACGAACAGCACGGTATAGGGGCGCGACTCCAGCCAAGCGATGTCGGCACATTCCTCGGCAGAGAAATCCCAGGGAAAGCCAAAGTCGCCCGCGATAATCAGATAGTCGTCGCTCGTCAGGCTATCCCCAAGGTCCCAATCGCGCAGCTTTTGCATGTCGAGGCCGCCATGAATATCGCCCGTCACATAGACTGTCATCGGATCACCACTTCCCTCTTATAGGTTTCGAGATCGTGCTCGACCTGCTCATCGCCCGTGGCGTTGACCCACCACGGCCACTTAACGCAACACGCCGGCTCGTCGACCTGCGCAAACCATGACTTGAGCTCCTCCAAGCTCACCGGAGCGTAGCCGCTGGCGTCCACGCCCACGTCATAGCGCAGCAGTCCCTGCCGAAGGTTGAACTTGTTGTACGCGCCGCCGCAGCTGTGGATATGTCCGTGCAGATGCCAGCCACCGTGCGACATGCCCTGCCAATCGACCATGGGATAGTGGCTCAGCACGATTTTTTGACGGTCGATCTTGAGCACGCAAATGGGCGGCTCGACGATAAAAGCATCCGCCACCGCAGGCTGCGTCCAGTCTTTGTCATGGTTGCCGGGCAGCAGATGGACGCGCTTGTATGCAATGCTTTTGCGCAGCTCGTAGGCATCTTGGACCGTCATCTTAAAGCTGAAGTCACCCAAAATGTAAAGCTCGTCATCCGCAGCGACCTTGCTATTAATGCTAGCGACCATGGCGTCGTTCATCTGCCCAACAGTCGACCAAGGCCTGTCGGCGAGCCGCAGCATGTTCTCGTGCCCAAAGTGGGTATCGCTGGTAAACCAGATCATGGGGACCTCCTAACGCTCTTGCTCAAAATAGTCACTCGCCGTCTCATCCTGCCCATCGGCACATCGCGCTTCGATCGGCACGATATCTTGGTAGATAAGACGATGCTTGTCATCGCGCCATTCATCGTCATGGTAATGGCCAAAGAACCAGGTGCGGTAGTCGAGCCGCCCGTCGAGCTCGCCCAAAAAGGCCTGCAGCGAATCGTCGTAGAACTCGCGATTGCACTCCATGCACAGCTCGTCAGCCAAATCGACCGGCGCCTCGTGCGTCACAACATAGTCGACCTTCCAGCCCGCGCGATCGAGCGAGGCGCGACAGTGTTTGATCTCGCGCTCACTCGGCATCTCCTCGGGCCACCACGTCTTTCCCTCCTGACGCCACTGTTTGTCATGGCTCGCGGCGCCACCCATGGCGAGCACCGTGGTCCCCGTGATGTCGAACACCTCGCCGCGCATCAGGTGCAGCACGTGCGGGCGAACCTCGTGAACGAGGCCTCCGTTCCACTCACGCATTGGCAGCCCCGCCAGCAGATGATGGTTCTCGTGATTGCCGTCGACAAAACACGTGGTCCAGGGCTTGGACTCAAACCAGTCGAGCCAGTATTTGTCGGTGTTCGAGCCGCTCCATATAAAGCCAAAGTCGCCGGCAACGATGACAACGTCATCGCGCGTCAGCGTTCGACCCAATGGCCAAACGCGCGACGAGAAGCGACTCGCCCCATACTCGGCAACACCGTGAACGTCTCCGGTAACGAAAATAGACATCAAACAACACCTCCGTGCTGTGCGACTCTGGACAAATCAATGGAAGAAATTGCAGGCCGGGCCGGCATCTGTATCCCTTAGGGCTTACCCTTCGTTCTTCCATCCAAACGGATCAAACACCCAAAAAACTAGATCGAGCACACTGTTGGCGGGCAGCATGTTGGGCAGGGCGTCTTGCCTCGCTTGAGTGCAGCCGCTAATGGTACGCTTGTTTTAATGGCGTTTTGAGGAAGGCTTTTGCACCCCGTAGAACGGTGGTAAATCTTGCCGTTCTTAGTGACGATTACCTTGATTTTTGAGGTATCCACACTGCGGGGCTCGATGGGCGCAGCCACCTCTTGACGAGCTGGCGCTGTTTTCCAAGGCTTGCCTCTCGAAAAACCAAAATCGCAGAATCGATTGATATAGCTGTCGAAACATCCATCGAACAGCAACCCCGTTGCCAGACCCGCCATGAATCCGCAGGCGATCGCGGCCTCTCCTCTTATTTGCATATATCCCTCCTTAATCAATCTTGAAGAAAAAGGCGGCGCGCGCCGCAGAGCCCATGCCCCTGCGGTGCGCGCCAAAAACAGCGCGCTTCCCTGTCCCTAACGGATCAGCTGGCGGCGCTTATCGGACAGGAATACGCCGGCGGCCACCAGGACCGTGCCGCCGATCACGAAGGTCTCACCCAGCAGCTCGGACGCATCGCCCGTGGCGGGCATCGCCGTCTGCCAAGTCGTGGCCTCGGTCTTTGCCTCCGCATGCTTGGCCTGGTACGTCACTTGCGTGACGGGCTGGGTCTGCTCGCCGTTTCCGCGGTCGGCGGCCTCTTGGCGAGCGATCTCGGCGTTAAGCTCGGCAATAGCCTGGTCGAGCTCGACCTTGGCGGCGGTGTAGTTGGCGAGCGCCTCCAAGTATGCCGGCGCCACGGCATCCGTCGCAGCCACGGCGTCATCGAGTTCGGCCTTGGCGGTCGCGGCACGCTCGGCGGCATCGTGGGCCGCAGCGATCTTGGCGTTAAGTACCTCGTCCGCATCGTCAGTGCTGCCGTTGACAATGGCTTCGGCAATATTGATTCTGCGCAGGCGGGCAACCGCGGCGGCAGAGGCGTCGCGCGCGACAGTCGCATCCACCACGGCATCGTCAGCCTCCACCACGTCATACTCGGCATCGCTCACGGCCATCGCCGCTGCATCGAGCGCGGCATCGGCAGTCGCTTTGTCCCCAGTGGCCTTGGCAAGTGCTGCGGCGGCATTCTTAAGCTGAGAGGCGCGGGCGGCAGCTGCATCAGATTTTGCCTGAGCCGTTGCCACGACGGCGTCGGCATCGCTTGCAGCCCGCTGCGCCATATCGAGCTCCACCTGAGTGGCAGCAGCATCGATGCCTGCCTGATCGGCATCGCCTTGGGTGGCAAGAAGTTCGGCCTCCGCCTCGCGCTGATTGGCACGCGCGCTTTCGAGTGCAGACGACGCCGCATCAAACGCACGCTGAGCAGCGGCGATATCGGCTGAGTACGCCGCTAGCTCATCCTGGGCCGCGGCAAGTGCATCCCGTTTGTCGCCAACACCGGCACGAGCGGCGTCCAGTGCGCGCTTGGCAGCAGCCACCTTGCCCTTGGCAATGTCGAGCTCGCCAGACTTGGCGGCCACGGCGTCCTGCGCTGCCGCAACAGCGGCGTTGGCAGCGCTCAAATCGGCGCGGGCATCGCTGACGGCACGCGCGGCGGCGTCAGCTGCAGCCTGCTTTTGCGCCACGGCAGCCTGGGCCTCCGAGGCCTTGGTTGCCGCGACATCAACGTTAGCGGCAGCGCGCTCAACCTGGGTTTGCTTTGCTGCAACGGCCTGCGATGCTGCACTCACCTTGCTGCCGGCATCGTCGGCAACGCCCTGCGCCACAGCAAGCTCCTTGCGTGCCGCATCCACGCCCTGCTCGGGATTTGCCAACGAGTCACACCACGCATTCAACGCAGCCTCATACTCTGCAACCGTCATCGGATTGAGGTTATACGGCTTATACCATTGACCAGAATATACAAATGTTTGCGCCTGTGTACTCCCGTACAGCGTCCCTCGCGTGCAAACGCCCATGCCCGTCACGGTGTAATCGGGGTTGATCACGTTGATGTAATGGCCGACTGAGCGAATTAACCCACCATGCTTCGCAGCGTAGTTATCAATCTCGGAGCTATGCATCGTATAAAAATCGTAAGCGGGCTTTCCCGTAAGGCCCGTCGCGCCCAGCGAGGCGGCAGCAGCGTCAAAGACG
The DNA here is from genome assembly GCA_959604825.1 of uncultured Collinsella sp. Lineage (GTDB taxonomy): Bacteria > Actinomycetota > Coriobacteriia > Coriobacteriales > Coriobacteriaceae > Collinsella. The sequence continues at coordinate 18,947 of CAUHCN010000033.1, forward strand.
GCCTTCTCTTGATCGACCCACTGCTTAAACGGATTGCTTCCGTAGTTCCATGCCACGTTTTCGCCCACGTTAAACTGCTGAGCGTGCGCGACCTTCGTATCGGAGAAGTTCGCGTCGGCGATGGCGGTCGCCATCATGGCATATGTCACCTTGAGCTCGCCTAGGCCAACGCTTGCGCGATACTCGTTGCACGCTTTGAGCCACACAACCGCCTGCTTCATGTTGGCCAGGCTCGTCGCGTCGACCTCCTCACCCACCTTGTTATAGCTAGCGAGTTTGCAGTTGAGGATGATATCCGCCGCATCGTCGGCACCCACGCTCTTAAAGAACGCGATAGCACCCTGGCGGTAGTTCTCTGCCGATGCGTTCGCCGTTGCCTGAGCGGCATCGAGCTTTGCCTGGGCCTGAGCCACAGCCTGGTCGGCCTGCTGCTTTTGGGCCTTCGCCTGATCGAGCGCCTTGTCGGCAGCGTCTTTCTCGTCCTTGGCCGCCGAAAGCTTGGCCTGGGCATCGGCAAGCTCCGTGAGCGCACTGGCATGATCGGTCTTGGCCTGGTCAAGAGCGGCATCTGCCGCAGCCTTGGCGGCAACAGCGACATCCAGCTTGGACTGAGCATCGGTAGCAGCCTGTTGCTGGTCGGCAACTGTCTGCTGGGCAGTCCGCACCTCGCCCTGGGCAGCGGCAGCGTCCTGCTCGGCGGCAGCAAGCTCACCCTCGCGCTGCGACTGCGCGGCCTTGGCGGCGGTCAGGGCTTCGGACGCAGCGACCACCTTTGCCTTGGCGGCCTCGTACTCCGGCCCCGCAGCGCCCTGCTCGGCTCGGTCCAGATCGGCCTTGGCCGCGTCATAGCTCGCCTGCGCGGCATCCACGTCCGCATCTGCCGCGGCCTTTGCCTGCTGAGCTGCCGAAAGCTTGCCCTGCGCGTTCTGCTGCTTGACAGCGGCGACAGCGACAGCGGCCTGGGCATCCGAGAGCTTGGCCTGCGCATCGGCGGCCCGCTGCTTTGCCTGCTCCAGGTCGCTTGCTGCCTGCTCTGCAGCAGCCTGGGCAGCGGCTACGGCCTCGGGCGTGGCATCGGATGCAGCAGCCCGTGCAGCTTCGAGAGCAGACTGGGCATCGCGGGATGCCTTCTGGGCGGTAGCCAGGGCTTCGTCCTTGTCCGTCAGATTCTTCTTGGCGGCATCAAGCGCAGCCTGAGCGTTCTCAAGCGCCTTGACATCCGCATCGGCCTTGTCCTGCGCAGCGCCCATCTGCTTTTCCAGCTCGGCCGAGGCAGCAGAGGCCGCGCTATCGCTCGCACCACGGGCCGCGTCATAGGCACCCTGCACCTGCTGCTGGTTGGCGGCAGCGACATCGTAGGGAACAGCAGCCGTTTCCAGATCGGCCTTGGCGGCAGCGGCCTTAGCACGAGCCACATCGACCGCAGCCTGCAGGTTGGCGACCTTCTGCGCCGCCGACACCGTGCCCGCGCCAGTACTAGCAGCGGCCGCGCTCGTCAACGGAGACAGCACCGCAGCCGGCTTCCCAGTAGCGTCGGCACCGTTCGCGCCCTGTGCCACCGCGGTCAGCGGAGACAGCAGCGACCCGCCCGTCATGGCGATCGTCGCCGCGGCAACCGTCGCTATGCGCCCGGCGGCCTTCGTCTTACCCGCAGCGCCGCCGTTGATGTTCTTATTCACGTTCTTGCTCATTGCCGATTCCTTCCCACGATGAGCTGATGTCTGACACACATAGTCGATCTAACGTGCCCCGCTAAAAAGAGGTGATAACGGGGTAATTAAATCGGAGGAGTTGGAGACAAGCCCACATCCATCAGCGGATGCCGAGCTCATACTCTCGCTCGCGCTCAATATCATTCAGGTACTCATAATCTTCGGAGCTAAGCTCTAAATCATCTTGAGCGAACATGTAGTTCTCAGCCTTAGAACAAATACTGTAACCGCAGATGGTATTGAAATCGATATGGTCGGTATTGTCGTTGTAAAGGGGGAAAATTCTGCTGGTCATGCTCAAATACCTCTCAACATAAACTGAAAACTCGTTTGCTTGGTCTCTTTTTGAGACCCCATCTGATGTGCTATGGCTGCAGTATATGTTCTCCCCTTTTACAATGCAAGCATAATTTCAAAAAGTTCTAGGAGCGATAATTGCGCAACACCATCACTTGCCGCCACCGCCATCCCCCACCGCGCCCTCACGCGCAGCGCACTCGTTGAGATACTTGACCGGAATCGGCCACCTGGAGGGAGCTCCGTAGCGCGAAAGCCCCACATTGACCAGCTGAACCAGCAACTCGGACAGATCTTCGCCGTCGAGCATCTCAATCGAGCGCACATGGATCGCCGTTGCCACATCCTCTTTGGTGCCGTTGTTGACGCCGACAAAGTAGCAGGTCGTCCCTGCGCGTTCGAACGTTCCAATGCCGTAATAGGACGAGTTGAAGCTCTCGAAAAACTCCTTCTTACGACCCGCCTTACCCGTAAGCTGATAATCGCGCACCAAGGTCACAAAGTTGTTGGAGAAGGTCGTTAAGCCCGTATCCCGCACGCGTGCGAGCATAGACCGCTCGCTCGCCTGCACGTCAAAGATATAGGCATCCTTGTCGAGTTTGCCTTCGGCCGTCAGCAGCTCGAGCTCCATCTCATCCACGGGACCGTCCTCGATCGGATGTGAGGCGTAGTCCATGGCCCCATCCACACCGATCGTCAACATCGCAAGGCGCTCATCCAGCTCAACTTTATCCTTCTCCTTGCGCGGGACATTGACCACGCCGCAGGCCGTCACCGACTCAACGCCAAAAGAGCCAAGGTCAAACGCCCTCACCCGTCCGTCGGCAACATCTTGCTTAACCAGCAGCTCTTTGAGCATGGCCCCCAGGATCGCCTCTTGCACATTGCGGTCCTTTTGCTTTGGCGCCACCTTAAACAGTGGCTCGCACACATCCGGCGTCACGTGCTGTTCCACCACGCCAACATGTAAGGCATAGCCGTCGTCCTCAGCAACCTCATTGGGCACAACGACAAGGTTCAGCGCCCGCGATTCCACGGTCCTTCCGCCATACGATGCGCGAACGCCCCACGAGGAATCGCTAAGTCGATCGGCCAGCCGGCGCGCCACTTCGGCAAGCCCATTACGCGCAAACGACACCACGATTCGCTGCCCCGCCATGCGCTCCGCAACCACGCGCATGTACTCATCGCCCTTGAGCACCTCGTAGAAACTCTTACGCGGGTATTCCATGAGCGTCACCCGGGCAAATTCGCTGTAACGGCGTTCGAGAATCTGCAGCTCTCGATACAGGATGCCCTTCTTGGTATAGGCGACCTTGTCCGCCTGGGCCGAGAACGTCAGATCACGGCGCTTGGACGGCTTGTCGCCCTTGGCTCGGCGCAGGATGTACTCGTCTTTTTGTTCGTGGGCAAGCACCATCGTCGCCACGGGCGATAGCCTGTAGCCCACTTGGCTCTTAATCTTTTCGAGCTCTTTCTCGTCACCTTGTGCCCTGCCAATAAGCACACGGCGCTTGGTGAACGTCCGAATCTTAAGATCAAAGGTGCAGTCTTCATCGATAACGATTTCAACCGTTTCGATCTTGGCAGGTCCCCTTCCATCGCTTTCGACAGCATCGCGGCGGGCACCCTTGGCGCTAATGACATACAGGTGCCCGGTGTCATTGGGAACTTCGTCCTCAATCCCCTCAAACTGAGAGCAGGAGTTGAACAGCAAACGGAGTGCAACGCAATCGTCCAGCTCGTCCCAATGAGTTTTAATCGGAACCAACTGCTCCTGATAAAGCGAGGCATTAAGGTCGCCCGTCTGCACGCCCGCTTTGACCATCAGAAAGACGCGGTTGTCCGCAAGCTGCGTGAGCGCGACGACCTTGCCCGTCTGGCACACATCGGCCATAAAGTTCGCCACGGCATGCTTACCAGCATCGCCTACGTTGCACCAAAAGACCGAGTAGCGCTCCTCGGCAGCAGCGGCGTCGAGCTGCAGCTTAAACTCAGATACGGCAATGTCTCCCAAGCCACACGACTGGTTATGCTTCGATTGCACGATGAATCGCCTCCATCATCTCCAGGCTGATTGCTCCATCAGCTGCCATATAGGGGAAGGAGAACACCATCCCCTCGCCATCGATTGGCTTTTGACGTAGCTCCAGCGCCGCTTCATCGGCCAAAACATTGACGATCAACAGGCGCTTCGCCCCAACTTTTTGGGCCTTTGCCTTAAAGCGCTCAGCATCCGTAGTCTCGCCGCCGGAGCGCCTGTAGGCCTCGTAGGCGCCGATGCGATAGTGCTTAAAATCGATCCACACCCCAGTCTTGTTGCCAGCGGCATCGAGCACCTCAAAATCGCCGCCCGTCTCGGCATGGGCAGCGTCACCACGCGCAAGCAAATACCGGCCATCGTAATACGCCTCGAAGATGGCCCTACCGGCAGACTCTCCCAGTTCTCCCAGATACACCGCCTGGAACATATAGGGCGTCATGTGCGCCGTCGCCGCCGGTTGCAGCATCGCGGGCACCCCGTCGCGCGACCAACGCTCGCGCACCTCCCGAATCGACAGCAACTCGGGCACGCGGGCCGCCGTCTGGCTTACCTGGCGAACCGTCGCGCCCTTTAACCCCTCGTCGTAGCGGCAGCACTCCTCCAGGCGGGCAGCAATCTGCTCAACAGGTTCACCCTCATAGCTGGGAAACTCAAAATGCGGCACCTTACACGCTCCGCCCTGCGCATACGCATAGCCACTCGCGGGGAACGGCATGTGCTGCGCAGTGCTTTTGCGCGCAGGATAGCTCGCAAGGTCCTCCCACGGCAGGCAAAAATGATGCAGATAAAAGTCGCGCTCGTCGTCAAAGGCGGCCAGATCTTCCTCGCGCGCATCGAGCGAGGTAACCCTCCACGCCAGCCTCTCGTGCTTCTCCTTCGCCAGATTGTTCCTAAAGGCAGCAAGGTTCTGTTGCTTGCTAGCAGCGTGTTGCTTCTTGTCCGCCATGTGGTTGTTGACGGCCGCGCAGGCACCAACCACCTGCTCCAGCTCGTAGCCCATCGGCAAATCGTGCAGGAACGAAAAATCGCAATCGCCGGCGATTTCGCGATCGAGCATCACCCGTACGTGCGGCATCTTTACGCTCGTGCGCATCAAGCGACCCACGGCCTGCGCCACAATGCGGGCTCCTTCGACCTGATAAGAGAGGGTGTCGCGCACCGGCAGTTTTCCGCCAACGCCCGCCAGTACCGTGCGCACGCGATGGCGCTTCTGAATAAACGGGATCTCACCGCGCGTCACGAGCTCCTCCTGTTCGACCACGCCAAGCAGCGCCTGCTGGTCAAACTTCTTTGAACTAATATCGACTCCCCAGGTCAAGCGGCTCGTGGGCGACTCCATGTACAAAAAATCGAGATCCATCTTGGGATGTCGCTCAGCGTTATCGAAGCCGCAGTCCACCTGGCGCACCGTGTCGCGCAGGCTCTCCGGCACCTCGTATTTGAGGTTTTTGGAAAAGCCGCCAGCAGCAAGATTGATAAACATCAGGGTCGGCTTGCCGTGGTTGATTTTCAATCTCAACGCAACAGCCTGAACGGGTCCCGCGTTTCCGCAGC
>CAUHCN010000034.1 GCA_959604825.1 uncultured Collinsella sp.
TCCAAGTTAGACCATTTCAAATGGTTCGATGTCTGCCCGGATGCGACACTGAAGTAAGTGTCCATCCTCGCAGTATCCGGTTCTCAAGGTGCACGCCTGGCGGCTGATCCGGTCCGACCGGGCCGCGCGGCAAGGAGATATATTGCCAGACCGCGAAGCCCTGTGGGTCGTCAATTCCACTCTTCACAAGTCCTACACAACATATCGCTTTCTATAGCTAATAGAAAGACTGGTGCGGATCTTCCGCACGTATCAGATGATGACCCTTTGGTTTAGAAATATATAGAGATCGGTCACCTGTAAGTGTCTATCTACCCGCGCTTTTAGCAATGTAAACCGCGCTTCAGATAAAAAGAGGGAGCGCCGCGCACAACGCGACACTCCCCTAGCGATTCAAGAGAATCTATTAGGCCTCGAGAGCCTTCTTGGCAATGGCAGCCAGCTCGTTGAAGGACTCGATGTCCTCGTAAGCCATCTGAGCCAGGACCTTGCGGTCGAGCTCGATGCCGGCAACCTTCAGGCCGTGCATGAACTGAGAGTAAGAGATGTCGTTCAGGCGAGCAGCAGCGTTGATACGGGTGATCCAGAGAGAACGGATCTCGCGCTTCTTGTTGCGGCGATCACGATACTGATACTGCAGGGAGTGCTGGACCTGCTCTTTAGCATGCTTGTAAGTACGCGAAGCGGCACCGTAGTAACCCTTCGCACGGTGCATAACGGTACGGCGCTTCTTCTTGGCGGCAACAGCGCGCTTAATACGTGCCATGTTCTATCAACTCCTAGACGGTAAAACGAAAAACGGGAACGCGAACTTAGGCGAGACGCGACTTGATGACCTTGCGGTCGGCAGCGGCGATCTCGGTCTCCTGACGGAAGCCACGCTTACGCTTGGTGGACTTCTTGCTCAGGATGTGGCTCTTGAAAGCCTTGGCGCGCATAAGCTTGCCGGTACCAGTCTTGCGGAAACGCTTCTTGGTGCCGCTGTGGGACTTCATCTTAGGCATGAAATACTCCTTAATCGGTTACAGAACACTAGTTACTTGCTATCGCTTGCCGCTTTATCCTCATCGAAGGCGCCCTTAATCGGGGCGAGCAGCATAAGCATGTTACGGCCTTCCATCTTAGGCTTGGACTCGACCGTAGCGTAAGGCTTGAGATCCTCGGCGAGACGCTCGAGAACGTTAAGGCCCTGCTCCGGGTGAGCCATCTCACGGCCGCGGAACATGATGGTGATCTTAACGCGTGCGCCCTTCTTGAGGAAACGCAGAACGTGGCCCTTCTTGGTCTCGTAGTCGCCAACGTCGATCTTGGGTCGGAACTTCATTTCCTTGACCTCGACCTTGGACTGGTTCTTACGAGCAGCCTTGGCCTTCATGGCCTGCTGGTACTTGAACTTACCGTAGTCCATGACCTTGCAGACCGGCGGCTCCGCGTTGGGAGCGATCTCGACCAGGTCGAGACCCTGATCGTCGGCGACGCGCTGGGCATCGCGGATGGCGAACAGGCCGAGCTGAGAGCCATCGACGCCAATCAAACGACACGAAGATGCAGTGATCTCGTCGTTGATGCGGGTGTCATCAGACTTAGCTATTTTCCCTACCTCCATTCATAAAAAAATAACCCGGCGCTTCTCAGCAACCAGGTCGTACACATAGACTTCCTCGATTTGAGGAAGGGAATCTAAGTTGTATGACCAGTCAGCTGCTCATTGGCGCCAAAAGGTGGGAACCCTCAGGTTCCTCTTTAGGGCATTGCGGGAACAACGCCTTGCGAATAATAACACGTACAGCGCGTTATCACATTACGTACACGAAAAAGGGACCTTGACCCCCTTGAACGCTCGCTTGCATGTATGGTGCTCGAGGCGAGACTCGAAGGGCCTTCGCTTCGCGAAGCCCCGGGCTTCGGGCGCGTGGCGCCCTCGCCACGCTCCGCTACAAACAGGCCACAGGCCTGTTTGCTTAACGCTTCGCGCGCTCACGCGAGTTCGGCACGAAAAAGGGGGCCGCAACCCCCTTGAACGCTCACTTGCATGTATGGTGCCCGAGGCGAGACTCGAACTCGCACGTTGTTGCCAACGGTGGATTTTGAGTCCACTGCGTCTGCCAATTCCGCCACTCGGGCACGCAATGCGTGAGTTAGTTTATCACAGCTTTCTACCGATTAGTCCGAAAATGGAACTTCGAGCATTTCGATGAGTTCGACCGTGCGGAGCATCTCGCGCCGACGGCATCCGCGACCGTCGACCGAAGCCTCACCCATCTGGTTATCGTAAGGGTCCTCGCGCATGCCGTCGAAAGAGGGCTCAAACTCTGCCTGGAATCGATTGTTGGCCACCATACGCCACGGGTCGAGATTGCCAAAGTAGTGACGGCGGCGCCACTCCTCCCCCATCCTGCGAGCAGAAGATCCAAATGACACGTCGGCGTTGAGCCATCCGGTCTGCGGCGTATAGAACTCTGCCCAGTCGTGCGACCCCACCGAATCGGGCGCAACATACAGGCCGCTCTGCCAACGGGCAGGCACGCCCGCGATACGGCACATGGTGATAAACGTGAGCGCCATAACGCCGCAATCGCCGCGGAGCGAATGCGCGCAGTCATCGGCAATAGATCCCAAAAGCAAGTACGGCGGCTGATAGCGATAGTCGATGTACTGCGTCAGGTAATCATAGATAGCACGGGCGCGATCGAGCGGATCCCCGAGCCCGTCAATGACACGGGCTGTCAGCTGCTGTAGATACGGCGTGAATGCAATGTGCGGACGGTCCTCGGAGGTGTCCACGGGCAGTGGCGTGTCCATGCAAGGATGCACCGGAAGCGCACCCCCATAGACATCACGATAAGCGGCATCAATTTGATAGCGATAGGTCACCGAGAATGAGCGCTCACTCGAAGAAGACCACGAGGCGGTACGCGCCGAAGCATTCGCGGGGGCAACAGCACCCTCCGGCGTCATATCGAGAACCTCGATATGAGACTGTTGACGACAGGCGGCGGCAACGGGTAGCCACGCGCGAACGGTCTCCCCTTCCAGAGCGCCGGGGACAGACACGGACGCTTTAAGCGTAATGACGCGAGCCAATCCGTTTTGTGACTCCATCTCCTTGAGCATCTCGTTGCGCAGTGCTATTCCGTCCGTAGAATCGGGCCGCATGCCGGGAACCTCTTTGGGATATACGCGAAGCGAATCGAGGAAGTTGTCGAGAACGAACAGTTCGCCATCGATAAAGCGCCAGTCAATACGCTTACGATTAATCAGGTCATCAAACTGCTCTTCGGTAAACTCTGGCCACTCCTCGCGAATCATCGCAATAGCCTGGTCGCGCGACACCGAAAAATGAAGCGGCGTCTCGAGCATGCGATACCGCTCGGCACGAACACAAGCAGCCAGCGAAGGCTCGGAGTTCTGCTCCAAAAGGCGATCGCAGGCAGCAACAGCCTGCGTCAAATACCCGGCATCCATAAGACGAAGAATCTCGGGCGGCAGTCCAACATCGAGATGACGAAAGTCATCACAGCAAACATCAGCAGAGCAACCAACTGGACCCTCGTCAATAACCTTCCCATCCGAAGGCAGCACATTAATAACAGCCATACCAAAACTCCAAGTCACTAGAACGCTTGAAGCCCATTGTAGCGAGATAAAAAGAAAGCCCCAACAAGGGAGCCATCAACACCGCTGAACGGTAACCATATAACTAAAATCAGACCAGTAACCCTGTAGCAAGTTAACAAAGGAGGCCCCGTTTCCCCGGAGCTGATTCCGTCGCGCGACTTCTGGCAAAGCCAGTAGCCATCTTAATTCAGACTCGTAACCCTGCGGCGTTAAACGAAGGAAGCCCCGTCCCCCGGAGCTGTTTTCTTGGCGCGACTTCTGGCAAAGCCAGGTGAGCGCAAAGGAAACAGTGTAGGGGGACGGGGCTTCCGGCGGGAAGTTTAGCGACGCTTACGCCTTGTTGACGGAGCCAAACTCCTCCATGAGCTCCTTGGTGCGGGCAACGATGTTGTCGCGACCAGGCTTGAGGAGCTTGCGGGGGTCGAAGCCCTTACCCTGCTGATCCTTGCCAGCCTCGATGTACTCGCGAACGCCCTTGGCGAAGACGAGCTGCAGGTCGGTGTTGACGTTGATCTTGGAGATGCCCAGGGAGATGGCCTTCTTAATCTGATCCTCGGGGATGCCGGTGCCGCCGTGCAGAACGAGGGGCAGGTCGCCGGTCTCGGCCTTGATCTCGCCCAGACGCTCGAAGGAAAGGCCGGCCCAGTCGGCGGGGTACACGCCGTGGATGTTGCCGATGCCGCAGGCGAGGAAGTCGACGCCCAGATCAGCAATCTGCTTGCACTCAGCGGGGTCAGCGAGCTCGCCGTTGGAGGTCACGCCGTCCTCGGTACCGCCGATGCCGCCGACCTCGGCCTCGATGGACATGCCCTTGGAGTGGGCAAGCTCAACGAGCTCCTTGGTACGGTCGAGGTTAAGCTGGAAGGTCTCCTCGTGAGAGCCGTCATACATGATGGACGTGAAGCCGGCCTCGATGCACTTGAAGCAGTCCTCGTAAGAACCGTGATCGAGGTGAAGGGCGACGGGAACGGTAACGCCCGTGGCCTCGACGGCAGCCTTGACCATGTCGGCGCAGACCTTGAAACCGCCCATCCACTTAGCGGCACCGGCGGTGCACTGAAGGATCAGCGGAGACTTGGCCTCCTCGGCGGCCTGGAGAATAGCCAGGGTCCACTCGAGGTTGTTAGTGTTGAAGGCACCGAGAGCGTACTTGCCGGCCTCGGCCTTCTTGAGCATGTCTGCTGCGTTGACGAGCATAAAAGAAACCTCCTGTAAGGTTGCTCCGATAACGCCTGAGATTTTACCACGGCATACCCTAGATAAACGTTCGTTTGTTCACGAATATGGGTACTTTAGCGAATTTTTATACCGCCTGCCGCCCCAGAACGGCCGTTGACGAGTTTGGGGGTTGACGTTATTGTCAACCCCCAAATACCAACCAGCTATACGATTACCAAAGACGCGAGCTCAAGCATGATGGGCATGGTGACAAGTGACAGAATCGTCGACAGCGTCACCAAACCGATTCCAAACTTATAGTTGCCACCGTATTTCTCGGACAAGATAGCCGCGAACGACGCGACAGGCGCACCGAGAGCGATGAGCATCGTAAGGCGAATCTTGGCATCAACCCACGGGAAGAGCGCCAAGATACCGACAACGATCGCCGGGATGATGACAAGTCGCACCAAGCTGACGAGATAGGCCTTTTTGCTCGTAACGACAGCGCGTATATCGCTCTGCGCCAAATAGGCTCCAAGCACAAGCATCACAAGACCCGTATTGAGCGCACCCAGGTCATCGAGGATCGTCGCCATCAACGCGGGCGGATGGATTGAAAAGAAAAAGCAAACAAGACCGACCAAGATCATGATGAGATTGGGGTTAGTGATGCAGTTTTTAAACGACATCTGGCTCTTATCGCCCGAAACCAACCATACGCCATACGTCCAAATGAAAAACGTGAGGCATGAGACCCCAATGGAGAGATAGAAAACGTATTCGGACCCAAACACACCCATAACAATGGGAACCCCGATAAAGCCGCTGTTGGAAAAGATGGCGCCGTAACGGGCGACGCCATCCTCTTTTTTAAAGAACAGACGCGTGAGCGGAATCGAAATTAGTGTGACCACAACGGTAAGCACGAAGCAGAATCCCGCATCGCGAATCATGTTGGGGTCGAAGTCGACCATAAGGGTTCTCAGCGTAATGCAGGGATACGCCACGTAGATGACGACATTGGCCATCTGGCTCGTACCCTTACGGTCGATAATCTTCATGCGGTAGAGAGCATAGCCAATCGCCATCAAGATAAACATGATGACAATCTGATTGATAAGCGCGGCAACCGCTCCTCCCATTACAGCTCCTCGCCGTTGGTCTCAATAACTTTCTTGTACCAGTAGAAGCTCTTTTTACGCGAGCGCTCCATAGTGCCGCTGCCGTCATCATGTTTATCGACGTAGACAAATCCGTAGCGTTTGGCCATCTCTCCATCGGCATTGCTCACCAGGTCGATGCAGCCCCAAGGCGTGTACCCCCAGACCTCAACGCCATCCTTGATGGCCTCGGCCATAGCCTTGATGTGGTCACGCAGGTACTCGATACGATAGTCATCGTCGATGGATCCATCCGGGTTGACCTCATCGCGGCAGCCGAGGCCGTTCTCAACCACCATAATGGGGATTTGATAGCGCTCGTACACCTGGTTGAGCATGATACGAAGACCCATGGGGTCGATTGGCCACTCCCACGCAGTCTCTTTAAGATAGGGATTCTTGGCGCCGCCGAGAAGGTTGCCGCTCGTCTCCTCGGCAGGATCGGTGCTTGCGCACTGGCTCTGATAGTAGCTGTGCGTATAGAAATCGACTGTACCTTCTTTGAGAATCTTACGGTCCTCGTCGGTAATATCGAGCGTCACGCCCTCCTCATCCCAGATGCGCTGGGCAAAGTAGGGGTACTCGCCGCGTACTTGAACATCGGAACAGTAGTAGTTGCGATACTGGTTACGCTCGCGGGCAAGTTCGACGTCTGCAGGGTTGGGCGTGAGCGGATAGGCCAGCATGTAGGCGATCATGCAGCCCATCTTGTTATCGGGGTCAATCTCGTGTCCCGCCTTGACCGCAAGAGCGCTTGCGACAAACTGATGGTGCAGTGCCTGCAAACGCTTCTGCGGGTTATCTTTCTGATGGCGCAGGTCAAAGGAGCCCGGATTGAGAATGCCGAGACTCATGTAGTTACCAAGGGACATCATGCCGCAATTGATCTCGTTGAACGTGAGCCAGTAGCGGCACTTACCCTTGAAATGCTCCATGGCGGTCTTGGCATACTTCACATAGCAGTCAATAGCCTCGCGCGAAGCCCACCCGTCCACCTTCTGGCACATGGCAAAGGGCATCTCGTAATGACTCAGTGTAACGAGTGGCTCGATGCCGTACTTATGGCACTCGTCCATCACGCGATCATAAAACGCGAGACCAGCCTCGTTGGGCTCATCTTCGAATCCCGTTGGGAAGATGCGAGGCCAGTTCATCGAGAAACGAAAGACTTTGAATCCCATCTCGGCAAGCAGGGCGATGTCCTCTTTGTAGTGATGGTAGAAATCGACACCATCGTGACAGGGATAGAGTTTATTGGGGTCGAGCTCGGGCGTGATTTCGCGCGGGTGGTGATGGTTGCCGTTGGTGGCCATATCCATGCAACTCGGACCCTTGCCGTCTACATCCCAGGCTCCTTCGAACTGATTGGCAGCAGTCGCGCCGCCCCAAAGAAAGTCTTTAGGAAAAATACCCATGGTCGTCCTCTTTTCTATAGGAAACGGGCCGTCGTCGCGACGGCCCTTATATCTGTTGAAGGAAAACTAGTCGAGGTCAGCGCCGTTGGTGGCGATAACCTTCTGGTACCAATCGAAGCTCTTCTTCTTAGAGCGCGCGTAGGTACCGTTGCCCTCATTGTCGAGGTCGACATAGATAAAGCCGTACCGCTTATCCATTTCGCACGTCGACATCGAAACCAGATCGATGCACCCCCACGGGGTATAGCCCATCACGTCGACGCCTTCCTCGATAGCGGCACCGATAGCCTTGATATGCTCACGGAAGTAATCAATGCGATAGTCATCGTCAATCGTGCCGTCTTCGTTGACTTTGTCGTAGGCACCGAGGCCGTTCTCGACGATGAAGAGCGGCTTATGGTAGCGATCCTGCATGTCGATCAATGCGTAGGTGAGGCCATCGGGGTCGACCTGCCAGCCCCAGTCAGAAATGGGCAGGAAGGGATTCTTGACGCCCGTAGCAAGGTTTCCGCCAACCTTCTCGCGCTTATCCGCATCAATAGAGTCAACCATCGACATGTAATAAGAGAACGAGACGAAGTCGACCGGATACTGCTTGAGAATAGCCTCGTCGCCCATGCCAAACTCAACGTGGATGCCGTTGCGTTTCCAATAGTTGAGCACATGCTGCGGATACTCGCCGAGCACCTGGACATCGCTATAGAAGTAGTTATCGCGGTTGTCCTTCTGCGCAAGCAGCATGTTTTTGGGATTGCAGTTCTCGGGATAGGTAAGGGTGCGCGTGACCATGCAGCCCATCTGAGCACTGGGAACCATCTCGTGCAGCATCTTGGTGGCAAGGGCACTCGCCACAAATTGATTGTGCACGCACTGGTAGATAAGCTCCTCGCGCTTATCCTCGGGATAGCGCTCGGTGCAAACGCCAATTGTGGTCCAGGGGTGGCGGAACACAGAGTCGATCTCGTTGAACGTGAGCCAATAGGTCACGTACTTGCCAAACTCACGAAAGCAGACCTCGCAGAAGCGCAAGAAGAAGTCGATGACCTCGCGCTTGCCCCACCCATCGTAGTGATTTGCCAGATAGAGCGGCATCTCGTAGTGATGAAGCGTCACAAGCGGCTCGATGCCCGCATCTTTCATGGTACGGAACAGATCGCAGTAGTAGTCGATACCGGCCTGGAGCGGCTCTTCCTCTGTCCCTGTGGGGAACAGGCGGGTCCACTGAATAGATACGCGCAGTGTCCTGAAGCCCATCTCCTGGAAAAGCGCAATGTCCTCCTTGTAGCGATGGAAGAAGTCGATGCCGTGACGCTTGGGGTACACATGGGTATCGGTCGAGGCCTCGGCCTCCCTGATCTGCTCATCGGTGATCCCGTGCAACGCCGCGTAATCCTTTTTGTCAACCTTAGGCTTATAGGTGGTGCAGTCGGCGACCGAAAGGCCCTTGCCGTCAACATCCCAAGCACCCTCGCACTGGTTGGCAGCAGTGGCACCGCCCCACAAAAAGCCTTCGGGGAACACGTAGCTCATAGTTATCTCCTTAGTTAAAAAGAAGGGCACGGCGCTCCCGTGCACCGCGCCCCTCGAAGTTACAGGCAGATTATCGGACAGCCGATAGGTGTAGTCATTAGGCCTGAGCAGCCTCTTCCTGCTCCTTCTTGGCCAGCTTGCTGTTGGCGAGGACGAAGGGGATCCAGATGAGGACGCCCACGACGAGTTCGACGAGCTGAACCACGACGCCCTGCCAGCCATGACCGACAAAAGCGTTGAGAAGAATGGGCACACCGAAGGGAACGTCGACGGTGTTGCAGGGCAGGAAGCCGATAGAGGTTGCAAACATGGCAATGGCAACGCAGATACCGGAACCAAAAGCAAACGGAATTGCGTAGATCGGGTTCAAGACCAGAGGGATACCGAAGACGACGGGCTCGGAGATGCCGCAGATGCCAGGCAGGAAACCGAGCTTAGCGATAGCCTTTTCCTCATCGCGCTTGGAGCACAGGAAAATAGCGATGATGAGGCAGAGGGTCATACCGGCGCCACCGGGAGCAACGAAGCAGTTCCAGAAACCCATGGTGAACGGAGAATCGGGCATGGTGCCAGCGGCAAGGGCGGCGGTGTTGGCGGCGATTGCAGCATTGAACATGGGGTTGCGCACCGGGGAAACAATGAGACCGCCATGGATACCGAGAACCCAGAAGAGCTGGGACACGACAACGATGATGACAACGCCAGCCGGAGTCTTGAAGGCCGCCTCGAGCGGAGCCTGCATAAGGCCGTAGATCCAGTCGTTGATGTAGGAGCCGGTAAGGGCCTGGAAGCCAAGGCCGAAGATAGCGCTCACGACGAGGACAATAAAGACCGGGATCATAACGTTGAAGGACTGGGAGATACCAGAGGGAACCGAAGGAGGCATCTTGATCTTGATCTGGTCGATCTTAGAGAGCCAGCAGAAAAGCGAACCGAACACAACGGCCGTGATCATGCCGACAAAAAGACCTTGAGCGCCCATCTGAGTGGTAAGCAGACCAGACACCGGAGCCTCGAGAGCCGTGCCGGCACCGTCGACCTTGATGGAGGTGCAAATCATGGAAATGTAGGCCGCCACGGAAACGAGTGCGGTCGGATACTCCGGAGCCTTCTTGGCGCGAGCCAGGTAAAGGCCAATCAGGAAAGTAATGGGCACCGTCATGAAGGACATGGTGCAGTAGTTGATGGCGGAAAATGCCGGCTCAAGCCCCGCGAGCGCGGGAACCCATTGCGCAAGCCCCGTCGTGGTGGAAGAGACCAACGTCTTGAGCAGCGTGCCCATAGAGCCCACGATAACGAAGGGCATAAACGCGGTAAAGGCATCCTTGATTGCGGAGAGATATACGTTGTCGCCTACTTTTTCTGCGACAACCATCATCACATCTTCGAATTTCTCGGAGAAAGCCATATGATGTACCTGCTTTCGAAAGTTAATGACGTGCTTTCGGATGTAGGCCGCTGTCGAGTGCTAGTCGCACAGCGGCGATTTTTGGGCTATAGAGCCCTTATGCCTTGGCGACCAGGTCCTCCGCCTGCTTGAGGACCTTGGCGCCATCGCAGCTGCCGTAGGCAACTGGATCGATTACGGCAACGGGAGCTTTGCCGTCAACGACTTTGGTGAGCTTGCGCTGAAGATGGCGGACCTGCGGGCCAAGCAGCAACACGTCAAAGTTTCCAAGTTCCTCGGCAACCTGACCTTGCTCGACGGCCCAGATCTTGTAATCATCCTTACCCTGGGCCTTGGCGGCCTCTTCCATCTTGCTCACAACAAGCGAGGTGCTCATACCAGCACAGCAAGCCAACATGATGTTCATAACGGACTCCTTTCAAAAGCGCTCGTCTTGGGCGCTTGATTGACCAAACTCGGTATTATTGGGCTATTTGCCCTCGTACTTATCGCGATAAAGCTCGATAAAACGCTCAGCAAAATCACTCGCCATGATGGCCATCGTCAGATGATCCTCGGCATGGATCAAGATGATGTTGATATCAACCTCGTTGCCGTTTGCTTCGGCCTGAGTGAGCTCGAACTGCATCTTGTGGGCAGCGCCCATCTCGGACTGCGCCTCGGCGAGCTGTTTCTCGGCCTCTTCGAAATCGCCATCATGGGCGGCGTCGATTGCCATGAGCGCGGCAGACTTGGCGTTGCCCGCATGCAGGATGATTTGAAGGGCATTTTCATATTTGCTCTCGTCCATCGGTGTCTCCTTCTACTCGTTGTTGTCTGTTTTTCCATACATATTCAAAAGCTTGACGACGGTCTCCCATCGTTGGTTGTCGACAAGCTCCTGGATAGCCTCTTTGCTGGTAAGCATCTTGGCCATACTGCGGTAGAAACGGTCAAGCTTCTTGTCCTTAGCCTTTGAGACTGATACTAGAAAGACCGCCCGCACCGCCTGCCCGTTCCATTCGACCGGCTCGCGCAGCAGCCCAACGCAAACAAACGTCTCGTCCGTCACCGCTTTGACCGAATGGGGCATAGCGACCTGATTGCCAAAACTCGTTTGCGCGAGTTCCTCGCGACGCATGACCAGCTGCTTAAACTCATCAGGCACGTTACGAAAAGCAGCGACCTGCTCGCAAAGAATCGAGATGGCCTCGTTCTTGTCTGCCGCAACTATATCGGAGACAAAAAGGTCAGCCGAAAAATAAGGTGCAAGGTCACCGGTAACATTTGCACCGGCAAGAATCTCACGAACATCGTGCATATCATCGGCATCAAGAAAGAAGCTCACCTCGCGCACGGGCACCGGAAGCGCTCGATGCAGGGGCACCGTGGTAAAAACGTAATCAATACCCGTCATATCAATACTGTCGATATGGGAGGCATCGCAGGTCACGATCTTGTCCACGAGAGCACCGAACTCTTGGCGGTATCGGTACTCGAGGAGCTTGGCGCTTCCCTGTCCGCTCGCGCACACCACGAGGATATTCTTACGCGGGACTTCGCTCTTCTGGCGCTCAAGCGCCAAGGCGAAGGCGAGGGCGATATAGCCGATCTCGTCATCGGAAAGACGGCTACCGTAGTGCTCGGCGAGGATGACCGACGAATCGAGTGCCATCGAATACGCGAGCGCGAAGCGCTCCTTGATATCGGCAAGCAGCGGGTTATCGATATGCATGCGATATTTGAGACGCACGGCAAGCGGAACGATATGACGTGCGAGGTTCATGCGGAGCTCAAGATCGCCACGGAAATCAAAGTGATAGGAATCCCAGATGCACTCGAGCATCTCGGTGACCACGTCCCAAACCTCGTCGGAAATTACGAGACCTTCATCGACACCATCAGGACTAGCATACAGAGACTGCTTGCCCGCAAGGTGAATGGCGATATAGGCAACTTCCTCCTCTGGGAGCCGAATGTCGAAAGCCTTCTCGATACCCAAAGCCACACACCCGGCCACCGCAAACTCACGCGCTGTACGTAACTTCTCAATATGTTCGGCTTCGAGCGGAACGTAGCAGTGCTCGCGAATTCGCCAAATGGCGACTGCGATATGAACCAGCAGGTTTTGATAGGCCGCCGAGTTGATTTGGAAGCCTTCCTCGGCAATGACCTCATTAACACAGGTGGCAATCGTGTCGAGGGCCACCTGGTTCTGAAAATCGTTCTCACGGTGCTCTGCAAGCTTGTCGAGCGTAAGGCTTGCCAGGCAGAGACGGCGCGACATCTCCGAGCCGCTCACGCGAATCCCGTAATGGGGACGCCGTTCAAGCGTGAGATCGAACTTAGCCAGCTGCGTCTCAACCCGCTTAAGATCGCCTGAAATAGCATTGCGGGATACATAGAGGATCTCCGAAAGATCGTCCAAGGTGATCCAGTCGACGCGACTCAACAGGTCGTTCAGCAAGTACTCAACGCGTCCCTCGCTCGTAGAGGGAATTGACTTGAGACCCCCATTGGATGCATCGTCCTTGATCGAGCGGTATGCGTCGCAATCGATGATATTGAGGGTATAACCCCCGCCACGGCGTTTATGGATATGGGCCTGAGGCTCGAGGACAGCGTTGAGCTTCTTGACATAAGTACGAATCGTGCGATCGCTCACGCCAAACTCTTCGCAAAGACGAGCGGGCGAAACATCGGGATTAGCCTCTATGTAGTCAAGTACTTTTTGAACCTGTGAATCTAACACCAGCGTTTCACCTCCCCGCATCTATCCGACAATTAGAAAGATACAAGGTTTATGAAAGGCGTTCCACAATCTCGATTTCCCCAGAAGTCGGAAGTCTCTTGGGTGGAAACGGAAACCTGTCTAGCTCATGAACGGGTTGCACATGAGTTCACGCGCCATAGTGGTCGAGGGACCGTGGCCAGTCAAACAAACAGTATCGGGCGGAAGCATGTGGACGAGCTTGGAAAGTGAGCGCATGATCGCCGCCTCGTCGCCGCCGGCAAGATCGGTGCGGCCGTGGCTGCCCGGGAACAGCGTGTCGCCAACAAAGGCGATGTTTCCCTGCTCGGTGGCGGCGAACAAGACAATGCCGCCCGGCGTGTGACCGGGCGTCTCGATTACCTGTAGGCAAATGTCGCCGAGCTCAATGATATCGCCCTCGGCAAGCAGCCGCGTCGGCTCACCCGGATCGGTCGTCTCGATGCCCCACATCGCTCGCTGCTCCTCGATATTCGCCTGCGGCACAGCCGCGTCCTTGCCACACAGCTCGTACAGCGCGTCAGCGCCAACGGCGGCCCGAACTCCAGCGACACCGCCAACATGGTCGGCGTGACCGTGCGTGCAAACGGCGCCGAGCACCTGCACATCGGGGTGTTCGGCTCGAATATGCTCCGCCAGGCGTTCGCCTTCCCATGCGGGGTCGATAATCACGCACTCATTGTCCGAAATAACAGCATAGCTATTGGTCTGAATGGGACCGTTTACGAGTGTCTCGATCTCGACCGATCCCTTGGGAGTTAAATCCAAGGACACAGCACTCATGTCCCTCTCCTCTCTATAGAACTCGAGGCATCAAACGATGCCTCGAGTGTAGCGATTATCGATAATGTGACACGTTCGTCGCGACTAAACGCGGCGCTTAAGCTGGGCTCCACCCTCACCGGGCATCAGGCGGCGCGCGTCGTAGACCGAGTCAACGCTGCTGATGGAGGCCAGCAGCGGATCCAGACCACTCGCGTCCGAGATCTCGACCATAAAGCGCAGGGTTGCAATACCCTCACGGTTCGTCGACGTGGCGGCAGAAAGGATATTGCCGCCCGCATCGCCAATGGCAATGGTGACATCCTTGAGCAGGCCCATGCGGTCCAGGCACTCGACCACGATCTCGACCTGGAAGAGGGTGTCGGCAGCGCCGTCCCACTCCACTTCGATCATGCGCTCGGGATGCTCCATAAGACCCTTGACGTTGGGGCAGTTGGCGCGATGCACCGAAACGCCACGACCGCGTGTGATGAAGCCGACGATGTCGTCGCCCGTCACGGGGTTGCAGCAATGAGCCAGACGGACCAGTAGGCCGCTGTTGCTCTCGCCCTTGACGATAATGCCGTTACTGGCGCTCTTGCCGCGCTTTTGCGGCTTGCGGTTGGAGCCGCGAGCAGGCTGCTTCACGACCTCGGCGATAGCCTCGGCCTTGGTGAGCTGTTCCTCGGGCTTGGGGTCCAAGATTTGCTCGACCTTATTGCCCACAGCGCGCGGGGCAACCTTGCCGGCGCCGACGGCGGCAAACAGGTCCTCGAGCTGCTTGAAGTTAAACTGCTCCGCCACGGCGTTGAGCGCACGCGTCGAACGCGGCGTAGAAATGCCATAGCCACGCTTACGCAGGTCCTTGGCCAGCATATCGCGACCAGCAGCAGCGTCGTCGTCCTTGGTCGCAGCGGCAAAATAGCGGCGGATCTTTGACTTGGCGGAAGGTGTCTTGACGATTTTGAGCCAATCACGCGACGGCTTGGAACTCTTGTTAGTCAGAATCTCGACACGGTCACCCGTCTTAATCTCGTGCGTGAGCGGAGCCACCGCACCGTTGATTTTGGCGCCGACGCAATGGTTTCCCACCTCGGTGTGAACGGCGTAGGCAAAGTCGAGCGGCGTGGAGCCGGCACGAAGCGCCATGACCTCGCCCTTGGGCGTAAAGACAAAGATCTCCTGGTCGAACAGATCGACCTTCAGCGAGTGCAGGTATTCCTTGGCGTCGGTGATCTCATCAGACGCAGCCCAATCGAGCGAATGTTTGAGCCAGTTAATCTGGTCGTCCAGACGCTGGGCATCATTGGTCTTAGACGCAGAGGATCCGCCCGACTTCTTATATAGCCAGTGGGCGGCAATGCCGTACTCGGCCTGCTCATGCATCTCGTAGGTTCGAATCTGAATCTCGAGCGGGCGAGCCGTGGGACCGATGACCGTCGTGTGGAGCGACTGGTAGTTATTGACCTTGGGCATGGCGATATAGTCTTTAAAGCGGCCGGGCATGGGGTGCCACAGCGTGTGCACCGCGCCGAGCGTGGAGTAGCAATCGCGCACCGAATGCGTGATGACGCGCAGTGCCACCAGGTCGTAGATCTCGGAGAATTCCTTGCCCTTGCGCTTCATCTTTTGGTAGATGGACCAATAGTGCTTGGAACGGCCGTTGATCTGGAAGTCTTCCAGGCCAATGCGGTTGAGCTCGTCGGTGAGCGTCTTGATGGTCTCGGCCAGATAGCGCTCACGGACCTCGCGCGACTCCGCCACCATGCGCGCGATGCGCTGGTAGGCATCGGGCTCCAGGTAGAAGAAGGACAGGTCCTCGAGCTCCCATTTAATGGAGCTCATGCCCAGACGGTCGGCCAGGGGCGCGTACACGTCCATGGTCTCGCGAGCCTTAAACAGGCGACGGTCCTCACGCAGGGCGGCAAGGGTGCGCATGTTGTGCAGACGATCGGCAAGCTTAACGATAATGACGCGGATGTCCTTGGACATGGCGAGGAACATCTTGCGCAGCGTGAGGGCCTGCTTCTCGTCCATGCTGTCGACTTCGATGTTGGTGAGCTTGGTCACGCCATCGACGAGCTCGGCCACCGTATCGCCAAACAGGCCGGAAACATCGGCAAGCGAGGTCTCGGTATCCTCGACGGTATCGTGCAGCAGCGCGGCGCACACCACGTCACAGTCCATCTTGAGGTCGGCCAAAATGATGGCCACCTCGACGGGATGGTTAATGTACATCTCGCCCGAGCGGCGCTTTTGGTTGCAGTGCTTCTCGGCGGCAAAGCAGTAGGCCTGTTCAACCTTAGAGAAGTCGCCCTCATTCATATATTTGAGGCACAGGCGCTCCAGCTTGTCGTAGCTGTCCGCCATAATCTCGGGCGGCAGCTCATCAGCATGCTTATAGTGCTCCATCTCCGAAAAAGGCTGGAGGGTGGAATCATGGGCGGTACGGGCTGCGGCATCCATCGAGGTCCCCTTCCCCTAGGCCCGCGGTACGATCGGGCGGTTAACTTTGGCTAGCATATCAGAAGCGCACGAATCGAGCGCCCAACTCCGGAAAGCCGAGAACTCCATGCGCGAGCGCAAGCCCTCCAAATAGCGAATTGACCTGCTCAGTTGCACGCGGCCGGGGCTTTCGGCCATCACGATGCGGCGCGTGTCGCCAAGCCCCGAAACGCGGCAGAAACCAAGCTCTTCGAAGATTCCCAGACCGCTTGCCACCGAACGCTCGTCGACCGGGGTGCGGGCATCGATGGCAAGGCACATCTGCGCGATGTCGATATCGCTTGCGCAGAACGAATCATCCCCGGTCTTACCGCGGTTGGAGCGCCACATGGTCTGCAGCGCGCGATAGAGTGTGACGAGTTCGTCGCGCTCGGGTGCGTAGCAGTCGAGCAGGCGCTCGTTGATGCGGGCGTCGCGCGACGAATAGAGCAGGTGGATCACGGCGGGCTGTCCGTCACGACCGGCACGCCCGCTCATCTGGTTGAACTCTATGGCGCCAAACGGCATGTGGTACAGCACGACATGGCGGATATCGGGCAGATTGACACCCTCGCCAAAGGCGGAGGTCGAAACGATGCAGCTGAGGCTTCCGTCTCGGAATGCTTCCTCCACGCGGCGGCGATCGGAGCGCGCAAGCCCCGCGTTATAGAACGCGATATGGGTTGCGCAATCGGGCACACGCTTGCGCAACGTCTTGGCGAGCGCCACGGACTGGTCGCGCGAATTGACGTAAATGACGGTCTTCTCCCCCGTCGCCACGATCGACACCAAACGGTTCTCGCGGCTCGCAAGGTCGCGGTCGTCCTCGAGCTGCAGGTTCTCGCGCACCGTCTCGTCGACCACCGTGCGAGTGATCGGCAGCATGCGGGCAAGCTCGGCCACGACCGGAGCCGTCGCGGTGGCCGTCGCAGCCATAACAACCGGGTCGCCCAGGGCTTTGAGGATATCGGGCATGTCGAGATAGGCGCTGCGGTCGCCGCCCTTGGCAAGGCCGGCGTGGTGCGCCTCATCGATAACGACAAAGCCGATGCGGCCCGAACGCGCGAAGCGGTCACGGTGGATAGATAGGAACTCGGGCGTCGTGAGTACGATGCCGGTGCGGCCCGAAGCCAGGCCGGCGAACACATCATCGCGTGCGGCCTCCACGGTCTCGCCGGTCAGCACGCCAACGCCAATCCCGAGTGCAGCCATCGTCGATGAAAGATGATAGGCCTGGTCGGCAACGAGCGCGCGCAGCGGATAGACAAAGATGCTCGCACGCCCTCGAAGGACCGCCTCGCGCGCGGCGTGCACATGGAAGATGAGCGACTTACCACGTCCCGTCCCCATAACGGCCAAAACGCTCTGGTGGTCGGCGAGCGCGTCGAGCGCCTCGACCTGCGCGCGATGTGGCTGGTTCGAGCCGATAAAGCTATGGATAAGCGAGCGCGTGAGCTCGGTATAAGAAAGCTGGGCGAGCGTCTCGCGTTTACGCGACTCCAGGCGCAGGCCAGAATCCGCCGGCTGCACGCCGCGGCGAAGCTCGCATGCCGGATCGTCGATATTGGACGCCGCGGTATCGCGCACCAAGACATCTTTGATCATGAGCTTGGGCTTCACGCGTCCCTGCCAATGCTCGGCCACGGCCTCGAACACCAAGTCGACGGCGCTGTCGCAATTGATGAGCCTATCGATCTGCGGCACGCGGAACATGATGGCCGGCACACTCGCGGCGCCATCGGTCGCCACAAAGCGCATGTGCTCGCCGGTTTTGCCCACCACGGCGCGATCGCACATCGTCACGCCCTCGGCAGCCAGAAGCGGCACCTTATTGCCCTGGCCAAACGGCTCAAGACGAGAAATCTGCTCGATAGTCTCGATATTTAGCTCGGAGAGGTCAACGGTGGCGGCAACCTCGTCAGTGTCCTCAAAGTCATCGGCGGGAAGCTCCGATAGCACGGCCGAAAGGCGACGGCGGAACTCATCGAGCTTGGATGCCTCGATGGTTACACCCACCGCACCGGCATGCCCGCCGCGGCGAATCAGCAGATCGGAGCAACGCTCGACGGCATCGAACAGGTTGACCTTGCCCACCGAGCGACCCGATCCGCGTGCAACGCCGTCCTCGATCGAGAAGAGCAGCGCCGGCACGTGATAGCGATTGGTCAGGCGGCTCGCCACGATGCCCTTGACGCCCTCGTGCCAGCCCTCGCCGCCCACGACGATTGCGCGCCCGCCGTCATAAGTCTCCTCGACCTTCGCCATGGCATCGCGCGTAAGCTCGGCCTCGATCTCGCGGCGCTGACGGTTGATTTCCTCGAGCTCGGCTGCCAGTGCACTTGCCTCGATAGGATCGCGGGCAAGCAGCAGGTCGAGCGCCAGCTTGGGATCAGCCATGCGGCCGGCAGCATTCAGACGAGGGATGAGCGAAAACGACAGGCCGTCGGCCGTAATGGTAGAAAGGTCGGCCTTGGCAAGTGCGGCAAGCGCGATATAGCCGGGACGGGCCGTCACGCGCATCTGCTGGATGCCCTCGGCGACCAGTGCGCGATTCTCGGGCGTGAGCGGCATCATGTCGGACACGGTGCCCAGCGCCGCGACCTCGATCAGCGAACGCCAATACGACGGCTTGCCCAAACGCTCGCCCAGGACCTGCACCAGCTTGAGCGCCACGCCGGCACCGGCAAGCTCGCGCGAGGGGCCCTCGTCCTCGAGCTTGGGGTCGGTCAGGGGCACGCCCTGCGGCACCTGGTCGGACGGCTCGTGATGGTCCGTGACCACCAAATCGATCCCCAGGCTCTCCAGATAGGAGACCTCCTCCTTGGCGGCAATGCCGTTATCGACGGTCACGATCAGGTTGGGTTGGGCGAGCTCGTTGACGCGGTCGAGCGCCGCACGCGACAGGCCGTAGCCCTCGTCAAAGCGATGCGGAATAAACGGCGTGACGTTGGCGCCAAACGAACGTAGCGCCTCGGTCAACAGACAAGTCGACGTAATGCCGTCGACGTCAAAATCGCCAAAGACGGCGATGCGCTCGTGGCTGCGAATAGCACGCTCAACGCGGTCAGCGACGACCGCCATGCCCGGAATAACGAGCGGGTCCGCCCAGTCGCGATCGAGCGAAGGCGTCAAAAACAGCTGGCCTTCCTCGATGGATGTAATGCCGTGCGCAACCATAATGCGCGCCACCAGCCCGGGTATGCCCAGGCCAGCCGAAAGCTCCTTTTCGAGCTCGGGGTTTTGCCGAGCGACCGCCCAGCGATGCGTCGTCTTAAGCGATGACATAGGCGCCCACCCCCGATAGGGGCAGGTCGCCGCGATACCTCTCACGGTTCATAGCGATGAGTCCTCTGTGTATGCCCGCTTCGGCAGGCAGATCTGTTGAACGGATTTATTATACCGTGCGGCACGGACGCAGAACCTCGCGGCACGCCGCGGTTTCGGTAAACGATGCCGGTAATAGCCTCGAAATATTCAAGCGTTTCTGACACACGGACGCATGCGAGCGTCTAGCATATCCATTCAAAACGGATTCACGAGCAAAGGGAGTCACAAGAGCATATGAAGCAATGGGTTGGACTGGGTAAGTTTCTCGCGGGGTACATGCAGGTCATCGTTCCGATTTGCGTTACGCTCGGCGTGCTCTTTCCCCAGCAGATCGGCGTGCTCAAGCCAATCGTTCCCGCCCTGTTTGCCTTTATGACGTTCCAAGGTGCGCTCAGCAACACTTTCCATCAGGTTACTGAGGTGTTCCGCCGTCCGCTGCATCTGATTGCGGCATTGCTCGTCTCGGCGGCGCTCATCCCCCTTGCAGCCTATGCCGCAGGATCGTTGTTCTTTGGTTCCAACCCAAACCTTGTCTGCGGCATCGTGCTCGAGTACAGCGTACCCGTGGCAGTCACCGCCTTTATGTGGATCAGCATGTTCGGCGGCAACGGCCCGCTCGCGCTCACCATCATCCTGACGTCCTCGGTCATCTCGCCCGTCACGATTCCGCTCACGCTTAAGCTCCTGCTGGGTGCCACCGTTGCAATCGATGTTCCGGGCATGATGCAGAACATGGCCTTTATGATCGCCATCCCCGCCGTGCTCGGCATCGTGATCAACGAGTTCACGCGCGGATGGGGACACGAGAAACTCTCCCCCGCGCTTTCGCCCGCCTGTAAGTTCATGATGATGGGTGTCATCGCCTCCAACTCCACCGCCATGAGCGAGTACGTGCTGCACATGAATGCGGTGCGCCTGGAAGTCGCCCTCTTTATTTTGACCTTCGCCATCAGCGGCTTTGTCGTCGGCATTCTGGTCGCCCGCGCGCTGCATCTGCCATATAGCGAGACGACTACCATGTGCTTTACCTGCGGCATGCGTAACATCTCTTCGGGCGCCGTCATCGCCACGCAGTACTTTCCAGGCGAAGTCGTGTTTCCCGTCATGTGCGGAACGCTGTTTCAGCAGGTGCTGGCCTCGATTATCGGGCACCTCTTTGAGCGCCTAACCGGCGAGGAGCGCGCCAAACAGCGCAAGCGGGTCAAGGCTGGGCGCGACGCGATGGCACGCTAGGCAGCACACTTTTCGAAGGCGCTCGCCTTGCTATACGAGCGTTTCCAGATGCGCGCGTAGGCGCTCAGCATCGATATCGAGCGTGGTCTCGGCATTAACCTGGGCCAGACGATAGCCCACGAAGTAGGGCGATACCACCCAACGTGGCAACGCCTTGGCAATGGTCCGGCCGTCCATGTGGTAGAAGAACAAGTTGTACGACTCCGCGCGACCGCCGTGGTGTTCGTGCAGGATATAGCGCAGGGCCACCTGAATCGCATCGGCAAACAGGTCCGCTTCGGCTTGGTCGCGGGCGTCGTCGCTGGCGGCGATTCCCTGTGGGACTGAAACATTGACCTCAAAGAACCCCATGATCGGTTCGGTTGAGATGTTGACCGAGACTCTCCCCTGTTGCCAGACATTGACGCCTTCGAAATTGGCGGAAGTCAGCGCCGCATAGCCGTCCTCCTGTTCCAAGCCCACAATCTGCATGTGTGGATGGACGAGACTGCCGCCCGAAAGCGGGCCTTTGTTCTTGTACATGAGCACACTGCGGTACTGTTGGGAATCGATCATCTGCTGCCAACAGCCCAGGGCAAACCGCATCACATGATGCAGCTCATCTGGTTCATAGGTCGCCAGGTCGGCGTCGTGATTGGCCGACTCGATCAATACGGTCTGACGGGTGGCCCGCAAGGTCTTGAACTTATTCTCGAGCCAGATGCAGTCACCATCGCGCTGGATGATGTTGGCGAGCCCCTCCGTGTCGCAAAAGGGGCACGCGGTGCCAGGGCGACGATTATCGTCGGGCTTGCCGCTCGCCTGCTGGACGTCAAATACCAGCGCCACGGGTTATACCCCCAGCGGCACGATCTTGGTGCCATGGAGCTCGGAGACGCCTAGCGCCGCCACGACCGCGTCGCGATTTGCCGTAGTGATGCCGCCGCCGGGAAGGATGGTCAAGCGATCGCCCGCATACTCGATTAAACGAGCCAGGTGATCGAAATTATCCTCGATCGACGTACCGGCCGCACCGCCATGTGTGAGGATGCGCGTAACGCCGCAGTCGGCAAGTGTATCAATCGCATCGAGCTGAACCTCGGGCGAGAGCTGGTCAAATGCCATGTGGAAGGTGATGTCAAGGGGCTCGCGCTTGCACTCCTCCGTCGCGCAGCCCGTAGCCATAACGAGGGCGCCGAGGGTGAGCTCGTCGAGCGCCCAGCCGCTGGCACAGGGCTTGCAGCAGCCAAAGACCAGGCCGTCAACGCCGGCACTCACAGCAAGGCCCAGGTCCATCTCCATCATGCGCAGCTCGTCCTGGTTGTAATGAAAGTCGCCACCACGCGGACGAATCATGCACATCACTCGCGCGTCATGCTCGTGAGCGTAACTGACTGTAGCGCTAATAACGCCGGCGGAAGGCGTGGTGCCACCGACGGCAAGGTTGTCACACAGCTCAATGCGCCCCGCACCAGCCTCGATGGCCGCCGGCACTCGCTCAAAGTTCTCGGCGCAAAATTCGTACAGCATAGATAGCCCCCAGAAGACATTTCTATTTCCACACGGCATTGTCGCACGTTAAATAGCAACCCGCACGATGGAACAAAACCTTGACAAGGAGTGTCCCAAAGTGCCGGCACATAAGGAACGTCCCCAGGTGCCACCTTGAGCGATGGGCACTCATTTAAGTACGTCCCCAATGAGTACCCGCAGGGGACAGACAGACCAGACTCCCTATACGACAACTGTTGACATCATATACTATGTGTCATATAGTAGGTGTTACACAGTATACTACGAAAGGAGGTGTGCGGATGGAGGCACAGATGAAGCGCGGCTTCCTCGAGGCCTGCGTGCTCGCGGCCGTCTCGGGCGAGGAATCCTACGGCTATCAGATCGTGAAGGACGTGCCCGCGAGTATGGGACTCACGGAATCCACGCTCTATCCGTTGCTCAAGCGCCTGGAGAAGGCGGGCTGCATCACCGCGCGCTCCGCCGAACACAAC
Source organism: uncultured Collinsella sp. (assembly GCA_959604825.1). GTDB lineage: Bacteria > Actinomycetota > Coriobacteriia > Coriobacteriales > Coriobacteriaceae > Collinsella. Next base: position 22,833 of record CAUHCN010000034.1, read on the forward strand.
GGGCGGCTGCGGAGGTACTACCGCATCACGGACGCCGGGCGCGAGCGTATCGCCGAGTTCCTCGCCGAATGGCCATCCGTGCAGGAGATCTACCGTTACGTGGAGGGGGCGCACCATGACGCGCGATGAGTTCTTGAACCGGCTGGGCGAGCTTCTGGCCTGCCTGCCGGCAGATCAGGTAAAGGAAACGCAGGAGTTCTACGCGGAGGCCATCGCCGACCGTATGGAGGACGGCATGACGGAGGCCGAGGCTGTGGCCGCCATGGGCACGCCCGGTGAGGTCGCCGAGGCAACGCTCGACGAACTGCCCGCCGTGCCGCGCGCGATCGCGAGGACCAAGCGCAAGAGCACGGCACTTCTATGGGCGCTCGCCATCGTGGGCTCTCCGGTATGGATTCCGCTGCTGCTCGCGTTCGTCGCCGTTGCCGCTGCAGTCTACATCTGTATTTGGGTTCTTGCGCTCTGCGTGTGGATCGTGGCCGCGGCATTCGGGGGCGCGGGCCTGGTAGGGCTCCTGTTCGCCGTGGACGGCATCATTATCGGGCATGTTCCGTACGTTTTGGCCTCGATGGGAATGGGATTCGCTTCCATCGGTGTGGCGCTCCTCACGGGAGCAGGCGCCTGGACGGCGTCCAAGCAGATCGCGCGCCTCTCTGCCCTTTGGGCGAAGAAAGCCGTTTCGCCCTTCTGGAAAGATCGAGGCAATAAGAGCCGCATGGGCGCTGAAGCGGCGCCGCTCACGGCATAGGAAGGAGTGCAAACATGTCCAGCGTAAAAAAGATTTACCTTGCCGTAGCGGGTGGGCTTGTTGCCACGGGGCTCGTCCTGGCTGCTATCGGATTTGTGGCCTCCGGCTTTAACCTCGCTGTGTTCAACACGCAGATCGACCTGCGCGATGACACCATCATTCTGGGTGGTGTTGAAATGGACGACCCGACAGGGCTTCCACTCATCGAGCAGCTTGCCGAGGTTGGCGAGATCCATATTGGATCTGCAACGGCTGGTTCGTCTTCTACTCGCAAATGATCGAGCTCGTAGCAGCCATCCCCCTTCGGGCACACCACGACGGGCGTGAGCACGCCGCACTCGGAGCCTTTTGACCTAGTCGTTGGGGACGTTCTTAAACGACTAGTCAAACAAGAACGTCCCCAACGACTACCCCCAACCGCGATGTTTTTGCAACCACAACGCAACCCC
>CAUHCN010000035.1 GCA_959604825.1 uncultured Collinsella sp.
CGCAACGCGTTGCGCTGAGTCCTGAGGCTGTTGCAATGAAAATGAGAATCAAGGGCTCAAAGAAAAACGGGAGATGCGTTGTGCATCCCCCGTTTTTGTTGCGGTTAGTCCAAGTCAATAAACTTAGTGGTCAGTATCTTGCCGTCTTTGACGAGCATTCTGGCCATGGTGGGGCCTCGGCTGCCTCTGGGGTAGCTGGCGCTGCCCGGGTTGAGGACTAGGCAGCGGCCCACTTGGGCTTCTTTGGTTACGTGGGTGTGGCCGTTGATGGCTACGTCTACGGATCCCACCGGAAGGTCTTCGCGGTAATGGGCTACGGCGAATTTGAGGCCTTCGTAGGTAAAGAGCGCAAGACGGTCTACATCGGGGCCGTAGTCGCGGTAGTAATCGTTGTTGCCCAATACGGCCCGCACAGGGGCGATGGTGCACAGGTGCTCGTAGTCCATCTCTGACGTGAGGTCGCCGGCGTGGATGATCAGGTCTGCGCCCTCAAGCTCATCCAAGAGCGCAGGCGATAAATAGCCGTGGGTGTCCGAGATGATGTCGATACGCTTGGCGCTTGCACTGTTCATGGGATCCCTTCCGCAAAAAACGATTCGGCAGATACATACAAAAAAGGCCCCACGGCTCCGCAGACGATGGGTCTACAGGGCTGCGGGGCCAGTGTGCTAGAGACTCAAGGCCTTCTTGAGCGGCACGACGCGGCGGCGCGAAACCGGCACGCGTTCGTCGACGCCCGTAATGCCCAGCTGGATGGCGCCCGAGGGCACCGTCTCGACGTCCGTAACGCACGCCAAGTTGACGATATAGCGGCGGTGAACACGGAAGAAGCCAAAGTCGCAGAGCTTGGCCTCAAACTGCGCCAGCGAGGTCGTCGACAAAAAGCGATCATCGACGGTATAGATGCAGGAGTAATCGTCCTTGGCCATGATAAAGCGAATGTCGTCCACGGGAATGAGCACCTTGCGGCCGCCCTTTTCCACCGGGATACGCTCGATGGTCACCTTGCTGTCCGTAACCGGCTTGGCGCGTTGCATGACTTTCTCGATCGCGCGATCCAAGCGAGCTTCCTCGACCGGCTTCATCAGATAATCGACGGCATCCACGTCGAATGCCTTGACCGCATGGTCGCTATACGCAGTCACAAATACGATCGCCGGCGGATTTTTGAGCTTATGCAGCGCCTCGGCAAGTTGCAGGCCCGAGGCACCGGGCATCGAGATATCGAGAAACACGACATCCACGCGACTTTCCATAAGCATCTCGATGGCGGAGCGGACGCTCGACGCCTCCGTGATCGTGCCGATCTTGCCCGTTTGCTCGAGCAAGAAGCGAAGCTCCGAGCGAGCCGGCGCCTCATCATCCACAATCATCGCACGCAGCATAGGGATAAAACCTTTCGTCAACTAACTACGCCGGGCATCCGTCGCATGACGTTGAGCCCGTAGCCTTTTATTTTACTCTTGAATGTCAAAGATGCTCTCTGACAAATCAAGATGAAGAAGCACTTTGGTGCCCTTGCCCGGCGCCGATTCGACACGCGTATAGGAGTGCGGCCCAAAAAAGCGATGGATGCGCTCCGAAATATTGTGCATGGCCACACCGGCGCCGCCACCCTGGGGAGAGCTGGCGTCGGGACGGGCAGAGCGCTCGTCAAACAGTCTGGCGGCGGTACCCTCATCCATGCCCACGCCATTATCGGCCACGGCAATCAAGATTGCATCCTCGCCGTCTTGGTGAACGGTCACGTCGATCCTCAGGGCGTCGTCATCGCCCATACCATGACGCACGGCGTTCTCGACAATCGGCTGGATCACGAACGCCGGCACCAGCGTATCTTCCACGTCCTCGGACACATCGAACGTCGCAAGCACGCGGTCCTCGCCAAAGCGGGCCTTCTCAAAGGTAAGGTAGCGCTTGGTCTGTGCGACCTCGCGCGAGACCGGAATAAGCGATCCCGAGTTGTCGAGCGTGGCGCGATAGAACGATGAGAACTCACGAAGCAGTTCGCGGGCCCTCAGCGGGTCGGTGCGCGTAAACGATGCAATGGTGTTCAGCGTGTTGAACAGGAAGTGCGGGTTAATCTGCGCCTGCAGCGCACGCACCTCGGCGCGCGCTGTGAGTTCCTTTTGCACCTCGAGCTCGTGGATGGCGAGCTGCGTGGACAAGATCTCGGCAAAGCCCGAGGCAAGCGCGTACTGGGTACGGTCGACGGCGCGCGGGGTCTTGTAGTAGAACTTGAGCGTGCCGACGGTACGATCGCCCACCTTGATGGGGGCGATAATGCCGGCGGGGACTTGGTTGTGCGAGCCGTCCGAGCCCACGACATCCACCATACGGTTGAACGACTGCACGATGCCATGTTCGATAACGTAGCGTGTGGCAAGCGTGTGGATGGGAGAATCTGGCAGTAGTTTTTCCTCAAACTCGCCCGCGCAGGCAAGCACGTTGTCCTCATCGGTGATGGCCACCGTCATGGCGCGCGTCTCGGGCAAAATGCGCTGGCACACCAAACGCGCCGACTCCTGCGTCAGACCGCCCTTAATGTCCTCGAGCATGGCCGAGGCCACCGAGAGCGTCTCCTCGGTGTACTGGGAGCGCACCGAATCGGGATTGAGCGTCAAAAAGATAAAGATGCACAGAAAGATGCACAGCAGTGCGCAGGCGACCACGGTCGCGATCGGCTCGATTCCAGTCGCCAGGGCAAAAATAAAGTACACCAGCACGCAAATGGCGCAGGCAACGGCAATGATGCGAAAGATTGATATTGAACTATCGCGCTGGGCGCGGCGGTCGATCATTCGGCCCCCTCCAGGATACTGATCAGTTGTGCGTCACGCCAAAGCCCGTCCATGATCTTGGGCCAAAAACTCTGGAAACGCAGGTAGCTTGCAGCGTTTTGGCGCGCATAGGCTTTTGCCTCGTCGATACCATGGCGCCAGATGCGCAGGTAGCCCTCATGCTCGCGGGTAAACACGCTGCGGACCATAGCGGTCTTGTGCACGCGGTCGTCGAGCTCGCGCGAAATCCACGGGCCCGGGTAGGGCATGAGCGATGCTGCCGTAACGGGAATGAGCTCCTTTTGATGCGCGGCGAACGTCAACTTGGCCCGTTCGTAGTACCAACGGTATACATCCTGCATAAAGCGCGGTGAGCGCTTTTCGGACTCCGGAGGCAGATGGCGCACGGTCCACTCGTTATCGAACCACACGTCGTAGCCAAACATGCGCATGTTAAAGAGGTAATCCAAGTCCTCGCCGCGGGTGATAAACGGGTCAAAGGCCACACGCGTAAAGGCGCGGGCGTGCAGGGCCATCAGGCCGCCGCACACGTAGTTGGAGCGCGAGATGCGGGTGCCCGAGAGCGCCTTTTTCATCCAACGGTTGAACTCGATGCGCTTGGTCCACCAACGATGGCAGATGCCCGCCTTGTCCGTGGGAGCCAACGGCGAGCCGTCGCGATCGTAGAAATAGCCGCTCTTGACCAAGATCGGCAAGCCCTGACGCGTCTGCTGCCCCAACGCATAGGTCGCGCGCTTCATAAAGTCGGCGTCGATGACAGTCTCATCGTCATCCAAAAAGATAACCGCGTCATGCCCCAGCACCGCAGCGCAGGCCAGCCCCATGTTGCGGATGGCACCGTAGCCTCGCAGGCTCACGCACTCGCCCGAACCCTTGGGCGCGATCTGAGCAACCCGGTCTGCGATGCGCGAGGCCTGGGTGTTGGTAACAACGGTGACCTTGAGCGTGGGATGCGCGTCGACAATCTCGTGCACGCGCAGCGACACATCGGCTGTGGCAGAAACGGGACAGACCACCAAAAGGATGATGCGCGGGATGTCGCGCACCTGCTCAAGCGAGGCCAGGCAGCGGTCGAGTTCGGGATTGTCGGCGTTGAGTCGTGTCGAATGGTCATAGGTGCCAGGGGCGTTTGCGCGAGCGTCATCGCCCGCCCAATACGTTGGAATCACGACCGTGGCGTTCATGCCTTACCCTCCCTGCAACACAAAAACGGGACGCCGCCAAACACAGGCGACGCCCCGCGACCTAGCTGATTCCATCATACCCACTTGGGCAAATCATTGCTCGCAAGTCGCAATGTTTATTGCGGATAACCCCAAAAGAGTACCGTGGACAGGCACAATAGCCGCTCACTCCTATGCGGCATGCTCTGCCGCCCGAGTCATGCGGGACAGGCGGACCAGCAGCATAAAGCCAACGACCAGCAGCACACCAATGGAAAGGACGCCCAGCGACGGGTTGCCGGTCAGCGAGGTGACGACCGACACCAGGAAGGTGCCCATAACACTTGCATAGCGGCCAAAGATATCAAAGAAGCCGTAGTACTCGTTGGACTTTTCCTTGGGAATAATGCGGCCAAAGTAGCTGCGGCTGAGCGCCTGCACGCCGCCCTGGAACAGGCCGACCATAATGGCAAGCACCCAAAACTCAAAGGCGGTCTTTAGGAAGAACGCGGCGAACAGCACAATGCCCATATAGGCGGCGACTGCCACCAAGATCATGTTGAGCGTGCCCACGCGGCCGGCGAGCTTGCCGTAGATGATGGCGGACGGAAAGGCCACGAACTGCGTGACGAGCAGCGCCAGGACCAACTGGGTCGAATCGATGCCCAAGGCCGATCCGTAGCTGGTTGCCATGGAAATGACCGTGTGCACACCGTCGATATAGAAGAAGAACGCGATCATGTAGACCAGCACGGTCTTGTTGTGGGCGATCTCGCGCATGGTGTGTCCGACCTCGGAGAACACGCCGCCCACGATGTGGCCGATAGTGTCCTCGGGACCGCGCTCGCGACCGTACTTCTGCTTATAGGTGCGAATGAGCGGCAGGGTAAAGATGAGCCACCAGGCACCAGTGATGATAAACGACAGACGCGTTGCCAGCATGGTGGGGACACCAAGAGCGGGACCACCCATGATAAGCGCCAGGCAGATGATGAACGGCACAGTGGAACCGATGTAGCCCCAGGCATAGCCCGAGCTGGACACGACGTCCATGCGCTCGTCGGTGGTAATGTCGGGCAGCATAGCGTCGTAGAACGTCATAGAAGAGTTGAGGCCGATGGTGCACAGCACGTACACAGTCAAAAATGCCATGGCGGACATTGGGATAGCCTGCGCCAGGCAAAGAACCAGGCCCGTGAGGAAGAAGCCCAAGAAGAACTTGATCTTGTTGCCGGCGTAATCGGCAAGCGCGCCCAGAATGGGCATGAGCATGGCAATGACCAGCGAGGCAATCGTCTGAGCGTTGCCCCAAGCGACCACCAGGTCTGCCGAGGAAGCACCGGTATTGATGGCGTTAAAGTAGATGGGCACCACCGAGGTATTGAGCAGCACGAGGGCCGAGTTTCCCACATCGTACATGACCCAGTTACGCTCGAGCTTGGTGTATTTCATGGACAGGGACCCTTCGTATTCGCCCGATATGCAGTTAGTTCATCGTACCCCAATTGTCCAGAAGCGCCGGTAAGGATTCGGCAAAGGGGCACGCATGGGCCCTACTCCTCGCGGTCGAACTCCTCGTCGGCGCCGAGCACGCGACCGCTGTAATTGACATGGTTGGTCACGGCTTCCATATCGCCGGTCTCGATAAAGCGGGCAACCGTGCACTCGTAATCGAGCAGCGCGCGGTCAAAGACCTCGGGGAAGCTCTCGGTCGAGACTTCATCGGTAAAGGGGTTCTTCCATGCCAAGTGGCCCAGGTTGCCGGTACGCTCGGGCAGCTCCGTCGTCACGCGGTGCGCAAGGCCGTCGAGCAGCGAATAATCGTGCACCAAGCCCTCGAGCAGGGCAATCGCGCGCGTTTTTACCGAGCCGGCAGGCTCAATGGTGCGATAGAGCATCTGCATGTCCGAGACGGCGGCGGCGTACTCCCCCGCCGGGATGTCGATGCCGTACACGCGCCCGGCGACGTAGCTCATCAGCACGCCGGCCACGCGATTGATGCGGTCGGTGGTGACGATCTCGCCCGCCGGCGGATAGTCCTCGACCGTGGCCCCGTCACGCTTGAGCTGCAGCATCAGCACGTCCAGGTCGCTTTCGAGCACGGCGTGAACTTGGCTGCCCGAAGCCTCGAGCTCGGGGGCGGAATCTACAATGCCAAACTGCTGCTCGTAGACAAAGGGGTGGGCATTGCGGTCGAGCACATAGTGCGACAGCAGGCCCAGCGCAAAGGCACGACCTAGATTGGCATCGCGCGGCTGCAGGTGTGACACGCCGTCGCGCAGGCACGAGAACTGGCGCGACATGCGCGAGCGGTGCATGACCTGAGCAAGCGACGTGCAGTCGGAAACGCGCGGCGTGAGCATGTGGAAGAAAAACGGGTCGGGACCTTGGTTTCCCAGGATAAAGGCGATGCGCTCCTCGTCGGACGTAATAACGCCCTGCGGAAGACGGTCGATGCTTTCCTCGCCAAACAGATGATGCGTAATGAGCGCGGGCATAATGATCCTTTCGATTTCATTCGATGCCACCCATTATGCCCACCGCACGGTCATGCCAAACCTGCGGCGGTAAACGATGGCATGCAGACCGCCTACGCAAGCCCCAGGTGCGCCTTGACCTCGGCAGCACGACGACGGGACACGGGCACCGTCGAGGTTACGCGATCGAGCCTGAGCTCCATAAGACCCGTGGAGCCGATCTCGACATTGTGCACGTCTTCCAAATTGACCAGATAGCTGCGGTGGACACGGATAAAGCCCTCGGAGGCCAGGCGCCGCTCGAGCGAGGAAATCGACTCATTGATCAGGTATGTTCCCTCGGCGCAGACGGCGTTGCAAAAATCGGCGCGCGCCTCAAAGTAGCAGACATCCGCCACGGGAATGAACACCTTTTTGCCCCCGCGATCCACCGTCAGGCGCAAAGGCTGGCACGGAGCATAGACGACACGGCGAGCGCCCAGGGCAGTCTCGATCTTGTCGAGCGCCTTTGACAAGCGGGCATCCTCGACCGGTTTGACGATGTAATCGACAGCATCGAGGTTATAGGCATCGGCCGCATACTCGGCAAATGCCGTCACAAACACCACGACCGGCGGCGTCTTTAGGTTCTGCAGGGTCTCGGCAAGCTCAATTCCCGAGCGACCGGGCATGGTAATGTCTAAAAACAGCACGTCGGGCTTGTTCGACAGAATCGACTCCACGGCTTCGGTGACATTGCCCGCCTCGGCAATCTGACCCACACGCGTATCCTTTTCCAACAGATAGCGTAGCTCGGCCCTAATGGGAGGCTCGTCATCAACCACCAGGATGTTCCAGCCTTCGGACATATGCGCTTCCCCTCTTTTCCTCTCAATCCAACCGCGTGCTACACCGTTAGCGGCGCCGGCTCATGCGGCTCGCCGTTCAACTCAACGATGACCTGTGTTCCCACGCCCTCCTGGGACTTCACGCGCATGCCAGAATCTTCTCCGTAAAAGAAATGGATGCGTTGAAGCACGTTGAAGAGCGCCAGGCCGCAACCTCGCTTGATGGAGCCGTCGGCGGTAATGCTCTCGGGCTCCTCTCGACGATGCTGCTCAAACAGATGCGCGCAGACTTCTTCGCTCATACCGATGCCGTCATCTTCGACGATGATCTCCAGGCCGTCATCGGTCTCAAAAGCCCTAACACGAATAGAAAGCGGCTCGGTCTCGCGCTGCGCATGCTTGATGCAGTTTTCGAGCAGCGGCTGCAAGATAAACGGCGGCACCAGGCTGTCGCGCACCTCAAAGTCGATGTCGACCGAAACGCGCAGACGGCCGTCGCCATACCGGGCCTGCATAAGATTGATATAACGAGTACCCTGTTCCACCTCGTGCTCGAGCGTGGTGAGCGTATCGGAATCAGAAAGCGTCTGACGATAGTAGTTGGAAAAGTCAATCAGCAGCGATCGCGCCTTGTCGGGCTCGGTTCGAACGAGCGACACGATAGTGCTAATGGTATTGAATAGAAAATGCGGGTCGACCTGCGACTGCAGGGCGCGAAGCTCAACGCGGGCTGTGAGCTCGTCCTGGCGCTCGAGCTCAAAGCTGGCGAGCTGCGTGGAAATTAGATCGGCAAAACCCGAGGCAAGGGCCGTCTGGCGCATATCGATGCTGCTCAGGCGGGGGTAATACAGCTCGAGTGTGCCCACGCAATGCCCGCGCACGGTAAGCGGCGCGACAATGCCGGCGCGCAGGCGGGGAAAATAGCCGCCCGCCTCATTGGAGGCGTCACGCGAAAACACGCTCTGCTCACCCGTCTCAATCACGTTGAGTGTGGTCTTGAGCACCACCGGGGTGCCGGCAGGGCACTTTGCCGAGTCCTCGCCCCAGCTTGCCAGCACCTGCTTGCCGTCGGTAAAGCAGATGGCAGAGGCGATGGTCTCAGACAGGATGATTTTAGAGGCGCCCAGGGCCGCTTCGGGCGTAAGACCGCGCGACGTGTAGGCGAATATTTTTGATGCAATAGCGAGCGTACGGTCGGTTGCACTCGATGTGAGGTCGTCGGGGACCACAAAGACATATGAGAAGAAGAAGCACAGCATGACCAGGCCGGCAATAACGACAACGCCCGGAACGGGATTGGGATTATCGGTTAAATCCCAGATAAGCAGCAGGATAAGCGCCGGAACGACAATACCGAGCAGGATGGCCTGAACCACGTGCTGGGCCGTACGAAAGACCTTGGTAGAGTTGTAGCTCTTGCCCAGAACCAGCCTGTTTAAATCCACCGTCATCCCCTCTTGTCCGTAGCACCCATAGCAATAAAGAGGGCCGCAAGCGACCCTCTCCATTGCATTATGCAATCAAAAACTGTGTTTTACATCCAGTCATCGACAAACGGTATCTTAGGCGCTGTATTTGTTGGCCTCGCCAAAGGTGCCAGCCTCGACGATCCAGCCGTCCTTCATGATGACGTCCATGTTGTCGGTGTTGAGCACGTGGATGTCGGCGGCGACATCACCGTTGACGACCAGCAGGTCGGCGCACTTGCCGGCCTCGATGGAACCGGTCTCGTCCTCGATGTGGCACATCTTGGCACCGTTGAGGGTAGCGCAGGTGATGGTCTCGACCGGGGTGAAGCCGATCTTGTCGACGAACTCGTACATCTCCTCGATGGAGCAGGTGCCGTACGGGGTGACGAAGGAGAAGGAGTCGGAGCCGATCGTCATGACGACGCCGCGCTTCTTGGCCTCGCGCAGGCAGTCGTAGTTGCGCTGCAGCTCCTTCTCGACCAGGGTGCCCTCGTACTTGTCGTGCAGCTCGGGGACGTAGACGGGCGGATAGGTGGCGTACCAAGTGGGCAGGAAGGCGATCGTCGGAGTGAAGAAGGTGCCCTGCTCGGCCATGAGGTCCATGGTGCGCTCATCGATATCGAAGCCGTGAATCAGCTGCTCGCAGCCAAAGCGAACGGAATCGTAGGCAGCGGCATGGTTGTTGTAGCAGTGGCTCCACACGGGGATACCGACCATCTTTGCCTCTTCGACCACGGCCTGGATCTCCTCGGAGCAATAGTGCTGGTCGCGACCGGAGTCCCAGCGCCAGATGCCGCCACCGGTAGCCCAGATCTTGATGGCATCGGGGTTCTCGCGCAGGCGACGACGAACGGCCTTGCGCAGATCCCAAGGACCGTCGACCTGGTCGCCCCAGGGGTGGGATTCCTTGTTGAGCTCCTGGGTGCAGTGGTGGGAGTCACCGTGGCCGGCAACACGGCAGAAGCCCAGGCCGGTGGCCAGAACGCGCGGGCCCTTAAAGACGCCCTTGTCGATGCAGTCGCGAATCTGGATACCAAAGCGGCCGATCTCGCAGACGGTGGTGAGGCCGTGGGTGAGGCAGTCGTAGGCCTGCTTGACGGCAACGGCCTGCTTCTCGAGGAGCGGCTGCATGACCCAATCGGTGTCATCGTCGGTCAGGTTGCCCGAGAAGTGCAGGTGAGTGTCGATCAGGCCGGGAAGGACGGTCTTGCCGGCGGCGTCGATAACCTCAACGCCCTCGGGAAGGTCCTGCATAGCACCGGCGTACTCGATCTTGCCGTTGTCGTCGACGAGAACGAGGGAGTTCTCGACCGGCTCGGCACCGGTACCGTCGATGAGCTTGCCGCCAACGATTGCATACTTAGTGGACATGGTTCCTCCTTATGGATCCATACAGTGGGCGAGGCCGCGTTGGGTTAAGGCCTCACAAAACTACCCAAGTGGTGCCGGGTTCGGTGCGCGGAAGAGAGGGCTCCGCGCACCCGATCCGCCCCGGCTCGGCGCTATTTTTTGCGGGAATTGGTGAAAGCCATGAGGGCCAGGCCAACAGCCAGCCAGCCGATCACGATGCTCCACTCCACCATGTTGAGGGAGGCGGGAGAGAACGGGATCACGAGCAGGCCAATGATGGTGCCGCAGGCAACGATAGCGAGGCTGATGCCAAACTTGCCGCCGGGCACCTCGTAGGGACGAGGCAGGTCGGGCTCGGTGAAGCGCATGCGCAGGCAAGCGAGGGCGACCATGCCGCAGGAGAAGATGAAGGCGAGAGCCGACACGTTGGTCAGAGGGATGAGCATGTTCTTGCCCAGGAACGGACCGACGACGGTGATGACGCCCAGAACGACGCAGGCGAGCTTGGGAGCACCGGACTTGGGATCGACCTCAGCGAACTTCTCGGGCAGCTGGCCCTTTCGGCCCATGGCGAGCATGATGCGGCTCGTGGCGCCGTAGAAGGAGTTCATCGGGCCCATGGGTCCAAGTGTGGCGATGACGAGCATGGCCAGGTACAGGAGCATGTTGATGCCCTTGAGGCAGGCAAGCGCGGGAACCGGGCTCTTAACAAACTCATGCCAGTCGAGGATGGTGCCGAACGAGTAGATGCAGACCATGTAGAAACCGCCGGCGGCCAACAGGGCCAGGGAGATGATCTTGCCGAACTTGTTCCAGTTGAGGCCCTCGGCTGCTTCCTCAGCCTGCTGAGGAATGGTGTCGAAGCCGGCGTAGAAGAACGGGGTCAGAACCAGGACCGACACGATACCGGCGAACAGGCTGGTGCCCTCGGTAGCGGGCTTGCCGCCGCCAGCACCGGTGACCTGGGAGAACACGGGCATGGCGTTGTCCGGCGAACCGGTGAACAGCGAGACGCCCATGGCGAGCAGCATGCCGCAGAGCAGGGCCTTGGTCAGGAAGGCCTGCAGCTTGGCGGCCGAGCTGGCACCGCGGAAGTTGAGGAAGATGACGTAGGTCGCAAAGCCGAGCGCGATCAGCGTCGGGAACAGGTAAACGTCGGCGCCCAGGATGGTGTAGAGCTTGACGGCGCGCAGCCACTCAAGGCCGGGCAGGCTGCCGAACATCTCGGACACGAGGGTCGAGATGGCGATGGCCTCCCACGGGCACAGAATGCCGTTGCCCAGGGCCAAAAGCCAGCCGGTGATGTAGCTCATCGTACGGCCAAAGCTACGATCGACATACTCGACGATGCCGCCCGAGATGGGGATAGCAGCCGTGAGCTCACCGAAAACAGCTCCGACGGGCACGAGGAAGATTGCGCCCAAGAGGAATGCGATCATAGCGGGAACGGGACCGCCGCCCACGACCATCCAGTCGCCGACCTGCAGAACCCAGCCAGTTCCGATGATGGCACCGAAACCGATGGTGAAGAAGTTCCAGAGCGAAAGCGTTTTCTTCATGCCGCCGTTATCCTCGACTGCAACTTCTGCGTTCTTGTCCGCCATTGTTCCCCTCCTTTCCTTATTGACGTCCCTTGACGTCACCTCTTGCGCGGTCTGCTTTGCCGCGCGCTTTTATTTCGTGGCTTTAAGATACGGCCTCGGCGCCGCGCTGCCGTTTATGGCTCGACCGAAGGCAGAACTGCAAAACGAGCGGCGCCGTTTTTGGGACGAACGGCGAGAGACGTCATTCGTCCTGGACGCTTTCATCTTGTCTGCTTTTGGATACCTGTTGCCGTGACGCGTGGCGCGCGGCGCGGCAACGTTCATACCATTTGTCAGGCTTTTGGCGCACATACCCATGTGTCGTGCATCTTTTTATGTAGGATAGACAAGTTACAGACAAGTTACACACGAGGCAAGGTGATTCGAATGGCATACGGATACAATGACGGCGACCAACGGCCACAAAGCGTGCGCCTTGCCGGCCGCACCACGCCAACGCCCAGAAGCACCTCCGACAACGGCAACCAGCAGCGCCCCCAAGAGCAGCCCGGGGCTTCTTCTCGGCAACAAAGCCGTACCGTGCAGCAGTCAGACCGCGTGAGTACGAGCACGCGCCAACGCCAGACCGACACATCGCAGCCGCGCCGCTACGATCGTCGTAAGACCGATTACTACGTTAAACGCTCCTTTTCGCGACCTCAACGCGATCGCGGCAATTCCGCCCCTCATCCCGCGTCGCATACCACAGGCCACGTGCTTCCGGCCCGCCGCCTACGCCTTGCGCTTTGCTCCATTGCCGCCTGCCTCGTCTTTGTGTTTTTGGGATCCTGTATCTCCCACGGATCAGCCGGTCTTGAGCCCACTGCCGAGGACAGGCTGCTTAAAGCTCCCGTCGCGCCCGGTTACTCCTTTGCGTTCTCGACCCCACGCTCGCAATGGCAGGCCGGCACCATGCCCCACATCTACCAAATTGACCCCGCATGGTCGGAGCTGCCCTATGCCGGTGGCACTATTCGCGAAAATGCTTGCGGTCCCACTTGCCTCACCATGGTCTATATCTTTAAGACCGGCCACACCGATAAGACGCCGGTCGATATATGCGCACTGGCCGAAGCCGGCAACTACGCCCCCACTGGTGCCACCGAGTGGTCGTTTATGACAAACGGCGCGTGGCGGCTGGGGCTCAACGGAACACAGCTCTATAACGATCGCGAATCGATTACCCAAGCACTTCGCTCGGGTGCGCCCGTTATCGCCGCAGTGCGGCCCGGTACGTTTACCAACGTAGGCCACTACATCGTGCTCTACGGCATCGACGATGCCAACCAGATTGGCGTCTACGACCCCAACTCGGCCAGCCGCAGCGCCCGTCGCTGGGGCGTCGTAGAGGTCCTCAACGAAGTCGAAGCCATGTGGGCCTACTACTAGTCATTGGGGACACTCGTTGGGGACAGACTTAAATGAGTAGTCCCAGATTGCCAGGAACCGCCGGTACGGAAAGCGCATCCCACTTTGGAACTCAATGGTGAGATGCGCTTTCCGCTAGCGGTCCGTTTGGGAAACTGAGAGCCACTTTTCGGCATATTTCCGGGATGCATTTTCCGTTTGAGGGCCTCAAGGGAAACCGCGTCCCATGTTGGAAGCTCATTCTGGGATGCGCTTTCCGCAGTTGATCGATGCGGGCTTTAAGGACTATCCCAAGCTGCCGGCGGAAAAGGAATGTCCCCAAGTGCCGGATTTCCGCAGTCATTGGGGACAGACTTAAATGAGTAGTCGTTTAAGAACGTCCCCAACGACTGCCCACAGAATGAGGGTCTCATCGGGGACTAGGTAAATAGCAAAAGCCCCCGCGGCCGAAGCGGACCGCGGGGGCAACAGACCTGCAAGAGTTAACTCAAGTCCTCGCCATTTGATGCAATGACCTTTTGGTACCAGCAGAAGCTGTCCTTTCGGTAGCGATCGAACGTGCCTTTGCCCGTATCATCGGCATCAACATAAACAAAGCCATAGCGCTTCTTCATCTGCCCCGTCGAGGCCGACACCAAATCGATACAGCCCCACGGCGTGTATCCCATCAGGTCAACACCGTCCTCGACAATTGCATCGCGCAGCGCAAGAATATGCCTTCGCAGGTAATCAATATGATACGCATCGTGGACTTTGCCGTCTTCCAGCGCATCGAGTCCGCCCACACCGTTCTCGGCGATAAAGAGCGGAAGATGGTATCGATCGTGGTAGCCGGCAAGCGTCACGCGCAAACCCAGCGCATCGATCTGCCACTTCCAGGCAGTCTCTTTATCCTTGAGGTACGGATTGCGCAGCGTCGGGAACACGTTGCCCTCCGCCTTCTCGGCGATCACCTGATCATCGGCGCACACCAAGCGCGAGCAATAGTACGAGAACGAGATGAAGTCGACCGTATGCTCTGCCAGATACTCCGTATCGCCCGGCTCAAAGGGCACGTGAACACCCTCTTTCTCGAGTGCACGCAGCTTCCAAGCAGGATAGGCGCCCGCAGCCATCACGTCTGTGTAGAAGTAGCGGCCGCGGTCCTCCTCATACGCAAGCCATACGTCCTCGGGCGCACAACGGTACGGATAGGTCGCACCGGCAGCGACCATGCAACCCACCTTGTTTGCGGGATCGATCTTGTGCAGAATCTCGACAGCGCGAGCGCTCGCCATAAACATATGGTGCGAGAACGCCGCGGTCACGGCTGCACGGTCACGCTCATCCTCGAGCGTGACACCCGCGTTGAGATAGGACAGCGCCACGCTGTTGATCTCGTTGAACGTAAGCCAATAACGCACGAGGCCCTGGTATGCGCGTCCGACGGTCTCGACGTAGTGCGCATACCGCTCGATCATCTCTCGGCTTTGCCAGCCACCATAGCGCTCGACCAGAGCCAACGGATAGTCGTAGTGCGACAGCGTCACAAGCGGCTCGATTCCATGCTCGCGCAGCGCCTCGAATACCTGACGGTAAAACTCCAAGCCCTCGCCGTTGGGCTCGGTCTCCATCCCTGTGGGAAAAATACGACTCCAGCAAATTGAAAGACGCAGGCACTTAAAGCCCATCTCGGCAAAGAGCTCGACATCCTCGTGCCAATGATGGAAGAAGTCGTTGCCCCAGCGGCATGGATACAGCCTGTCCGGATCGTCCACGGGCTTTTGCCTGCCAAACATTACATCCCAGCGGTCGGAACCCTGTGGGATCAGGTCGGAGTGCGACATGCCGCGGCCGCCCTCGTTCCAGCCCCCTTCGGCCTGGTTGGCGGCGAGGGCACCACCCCACAAAAAGCCCTCGGGCATACCGGCGGCAGACGTTCTGTCAAAGTAACTCATGCTACTCAGTATCCTCGGCAGAAGCTGCCGCGGCGTTCTCCTGCTCCTGAGCCAGGAGCTGGTTGTCGTACACCTTAAAGAACGGGTACCAGACCACAGCCATGACCACGATCAAAACGATCGTAAACACCCAGATGCGCGGGTCGAGGCACTGGACAAAGCCCTGAACGAAGATGGGGAACGTGCCGCTCACCAAGATGTAGAAGTTAGAGACAAGACCCAGTGAGACCGCACCCCAATACAGCAGGGCCGAGATCATGCCGCCTAGCACAAACGGAATCATGAGGATCGGGTTGAAGATGATGGGCGCGCCGAAGATCGCGGGCTCGGAGATACGGAAGAAGCTCGGCACGATCGATGCCCTGCCAAATGCCTTGAGCTGCTGCGACTTTGCCCTAAACGCGCAGAGCGCCACAAAAGAGAACGTATTACCCGTGCCGCCGATGAGGTTGATGGCCAACGACATGAGCGCCGGGTGGAACTCAAGCGGCTGCCCGGCAGCATAGAGCGAGGCGTTGGCGGCAAAGGCGGCAAGCGTGACCGGGGCGGTGATGGGCATTACGATCATGTTGCCGTGGACGCCAAAGCACCAAAACAGCAGCGTCATGAAGCAGATAAGCAGTGCGCCGGGCACAGAGTCAACTGCGACGGAAAGCGGGGCAGCGAGCAGCTTCTCGATAACCGAGGGGATGGACAGCGCGGGATCGATCATCTGGATCAGCAGGTTGCCGCCAAAGAAGATGAGGATGTTGGCGAGCATAGGTACGATGGCGCCAAAGGTTTCGGACAAAAACGGCGGCACGCCATCGGGCATCTTGATGGTGATGCCCTTGGTCTGGCAGAAGCGCGTGACCTCGACGGAGACCAAGGCAACGATGATGGCGGTAAACAGGCCCTGCGCACCCAGATAGGTGCAAGGGACCGCTTGGAGCACGGACTCGTCAGCAAGCTGGTAGTAGGACGACGGCGCCGCGGCGATCAGGAACATCACCAGCGAGGTCATGCCGGCGTTAAGCTTGGGCATCTTGTAGGTGCCCGCCAGGTTATAGGCGATTGCGAACGTCACGATCACCGACAGTATGCCCATCGTCATGTTGAAGGGGATGAGCAGCGTGAGCTTATTGGCCGTGGCAAAATCGAGCCAAGGGCCAAAGACGGACCAGAACCCGCCCTGCGCCACCAGGTCGGCCGTGACCGGCGGGTTGGCGAGGATCATAAAGACGGCAGATACCAAGATGAAGCTGATCGCGCTCATAAAGCCCTTTTGCATGGAGGCAAAGTGGCGCTCGGTGCCGCAGAAATTGGCGATAGGGGTCAGTTTTTCCTGAAGCAGGGTCATGAACTTCTCCATGGTTGCCTCCTAACCCAACAGCGACTGGGCGAGTGCCAGCACGTTGGCGGCGTTGCCCATGCCGTAGTCCTGTGCGGGGATGACCGCGGTCGGCTTACCGCTCCCCTGCTTGACGGTGTTGAGCTGGTAGGACACCTGCGGCCCCAAGAGCAGCACGTCATAATTGGCGCACGTCTCCTGATACTCGCCGATACCCACCGCATCGATATCGAGCTCGATGCCGTTTTGCTCCGCATATTTCTCGAGTTTCTTCATCAGAATGCTTGTAGACAGACCAGCTGCGCAAACAAGAAGGATCTTCATAAGGGATTCCCTTCGCATTGATTGGTTGGATAGTCACCGCACGCCGCTAGGCGTTCTTGGTTGCAGTGCGCTCATACAGGCAGATCAGCTCCTGCACGAGCTCCTGAGCAAGCATGGAGCACATGAGGTGGTCCTGAGCATGGACCAGCAACACATCCACCGACAGATGCTCGCCCGCTGCCTCAGTCGAAAGCAGCTGCGTTTGGATGTGGTGAGCCTTGATTCCCGCATCCTTTGACTGCTTCATGAGTTTGGCGGCGGCGTCAAAATCCCCCGCTTTTGCCTTTTCAAGGGCTTCGAAGGCAAGGCTGCGTGCCTCTCCCGCTGCAGCGACCAGCTGAAACGAAACCATCTCGGTTCCCTGATCGTCCATAACGGTCTCCTCTCCCGTGATGTTTAGTTTGTACTTGAATATTCGAAACGCCTATCTCCCGCCCGCAATCCTCGAGGTTTATTGCAGGTAGACTGACAGGGTCATCGACAAAAGAAGTCTTAAGCCGTATGCGCTTGCACAAGCGCCATCAGCTCATGCCAGGACCGGCGCTCGCGTAGGCGCTCGACCCCCTGGCGGTCCATAAAGATCTCGGCGAGCAGTGAGCTCAAGATCCGCGCCTCATCGCCGCCCGACCGGGCAAACGACACCATAAAGACGATATCGACCTCATGGCCGTATTCGTCCCAAAGAATGGGATGTTCGAGCAGGCCCACGGTAACAAAGGCCTCGGCGCTCAAGGGATGCATCCCATGGGGCATGGCTACCCCATTGCCAAACGAGGTGGCACTCGCGCTCTCGCGCTCGGCGACCTCTTGGGCAAACTGGGCATCGACACGGCCGCTCTCGACGGCGCGCTCGGAGAGATATCGGAGAACGGCCTGCTTCGACGACGCCTCAACGTGGTTGAAGAACAGGGCACGGCTAAAGAAAGAGCTCACGGAGTCCGATTGCGCAGTGTCGTCGCTCAGCACCTTGCGGATAGCGTTGACATCGCTCGTCTCCAAGAAGAAATCGGCCTCGCGGACGGGCACGGGCAACTTGACGTTGAGCGGCACCGTTGTGAACACGTAGTCGATATGCGAAAAATCGAACGTTCCCACGCGGGCGACATCGCATGTCTCAATCGAGTCGATATACATGCCAAACTGCTTGCGGTACTGGTGCTCGAGCATACGGGCGCTTCCCGCTCCCGAGGCGCACACGATCAGGATGCGTTTGCGACGCGGCTGGTCGGCTTGCTGCTCGAGGGCCAGGGCAAATGCCATGGCGATGTAGCCGAGCTCTTCATCAGAGGGCTGGCTGCCAAAATGACGCTCGAGTACCTGCGAGGTGCCAGCTGCCATCGAATAGGCCAACGGAAACCTCGTCTTGATATCGGGCAGCATGGGGTTATCCATATGCATGTGATATTCAAGGCGATAGCCCAGAGGGCCGATATGCCGAGCAAGGTTCATGCGAAGTTCAAGATCGCCGCTAAAGTCAAACCTAAACTCATCGTTGACCGCACGTACCATCTCGGAAGCAATCTCCCACATCTCGTCCGAGATAACGGCAGAGCCCTTCTCGGGCACGCCCGTGCCCCTGCCGAGCAAATGGATTGCGATAAAGGCAACCTCTTCTCGGGGCATGCTCACGCCCAGGGCATCCTTGATGTTTGCGGCAATCTGGAAAGCCGCGGCGTATTCGCGCGTTCCCTCCAGTTTTTGAACGTCCGATTCTGCAGCTGGGACATAGCAGCCCTGCTCGATGCGGCCAAGAGCAATGTAAAGATGCATGATGAGATTGCGGGATGCCAGCGAGCTCACCGTGACGGGCGAGGCCGTCAGGGCATCGTCCACACATGCGGCGATGGCCCGCAGGCGCTCGGCGAGCTTTGCATCGTCGGTGTCGGGCAACACGGGCCTCACCAGCGAGGCCAGGCACAGGCGCCGTTGCGACTCCCCGCCCGCAACGCGGATTCCGTAGCGTGGGCGCTTTTCGAGCGTTAAGTCAAATTGGGCGAGTTTCTGCTCTACCAGACGCATGTCATTGGACAGAGTTCGCGCCGAAACGTAGAGTAAATCCGCATACTCCTCAATCGTCACCCACTGGGACCGCATGAGGAGGTCGTTAAGAAGGAAGGACACACGGCCGTCGCGCGTATCAGGAATGCCCGGATGGGCCAGAGCCGCACCGTCTAGCAAGCGAGCAAGCTCATCTGCATGTGCAACATCGATACGATATTGCCCTTTGCTGCCAACGATGCGTGCAACCCCCGCAAGCTTGTCGTTTGCGCGATGGATATAGTTTCTCACGGCGCGCTCGCTTACCTCGAGACGCTTGGCAAGCACCGCGACAGCGACAGGCTGAGCGTCCTCGATCATATTTACAAGCTGCTTGACGCGAGCATCCATGTCCTCCTCCTTTCCCTGCGTCTAGTCTAACGCGGTAAAGAATGACACTCCACGTCGCGCTCGTTCCGCCAACGCGGAACAGGTTGCGGGGAGTCCAGCTGAACTTATAGGGAGCACGGAGAGAGGGCCCGAAAGCAATGCGTCGGTGTGAGATGCGCTTTCCGCAGTCATTGGGGACAGATTTAAATTAGTAGTCATTGAGGACGTTCTTGTTTGACTAGTCGTTTAAGAACGTCCCCAATGACTACCCACCCATCGGGGACTAGGTGAATAGCAAAAGCCCCGCAGTCGGAGCGGACTGCAGGGCTCATGAAGAGAGGCTAGCCTGTGGGCGCTTTGCCTGGCGCCCACGGGAGAGGCAACGGAGTAGGGACTACTCGTGGATGCGGGTACCGGAGAGGCCGGCCATGGTCTCGGCGGCCTTGTCCAGGGCGCCGATGATGCAGGTGCGGCCCTTGCGGGAGCGGGCGAACTTGATGGCGGCGCGGACCTTGGGCTCCATGGAACCCTTGCCGAACTGGCCCTCGTCGGCCAGGCGCTCGGCCTCGTCGGCGGTGAGGTCCTCGAGCTCCTCCTGGTTGGGCTTGCCAAAGTTGATGGCGACATGCTCGACGGCGGTCAGCAGGAACAGGACGTCGGCGTCGCAGTCCTCGGCCAGCAGCTCGCCGCCCAGGTCCTTGTCGATGACGGCGGGAACGCCCTTGTAGCAGCCCTTGTTCTCGTAGTCGCGGACGACGGGGATGCCGCCGCCACCGCAGGCGATGACGATGAACTCGTTGTCGAGCAGGTTGAGGATGGAGTCAGCCTCGACGATCTTCTTGGGATCGGGGGAAGCGACGACGCGACGCCAGCCGCGGCCGGAATCCTCGACGAAGACCTTGGAGGGATCCTCGGCCATGAACTCCTTGGCCTGCTCCTCGGTGTAGAAGGGGCCGATCGGCTTGGTCGGGTTCTTGAACGCGGGATCGTCGGGGTCGCACTCGATCTGGGTGACGACGGTGGCGGCGTGCCAGCGCTTGTAGCGCTTGTGCATCTCGCGGCCGATGCCCTGCTGCAGGTGATAACCAATGTAGCCCTGGGACATGGCGCCGCACTCGGGCAGCGGCATCTCGGGGGTGCCGATGGCATCGTGGGCGGCGGCGAAGGCGTTCTGGATCATGCCGACCTGCGGGCCGTTGCCGTGGGTGATGATGATCTCGTTGCCCTGCTCGATGAGGCCGAGGAGAGCGTGGGCGGTGTTGCTCACGGCCTCGATCTGCTCGACGGGGTTGTTGCCGAGGGCGTTGCCGCCAAGGGCGACGACAATACGATCGGGCTTGCCAAGAGGCTTAGACATTGCTGGAATCCTTTCTGTAAAAGGCCTACAACCCATTAATAACCCGCGTCCGTGCGATACGCGAGTTTATTAAGGTTTATATTCTCTTTATCGCTCATTTTATTCATTTTGAAAATAGCGGAACGGTGAACGGTCGTTTTTATCCGCTCAGCGTACAGAACCCCAGCTCAGACATATCTACGCCATTTACGTGCAACTTTATTTAAATGCAGCGAGGATTATGTCGGATTATGCAAACTACATCTCTGCTAAACACAAAACGGACAGCGCAATATCTTACTCGCACTATACGCGATTCTATACATTAATTTGACGAGTATGCATCCCTGCAAAAACATGGGGCTTTTCATCCAACATAAGGGATAGCCGATCGCGCTTCACCCCGCGGCAAGCGACTGCGAGTTCGCAGTATGGAACTTTACCGTCGGCTTCTGCATGAACGCTGCCGACGCCCTTTCGCTCCTGCGCGCCCAAGCAGCCGAGAACGCTAACGGCGCCACTGCCAACCTGGCCACCCTCAACAACGGCGCCGCCAGCCTTTTCGCAAAGTACCGTGCTGGCTCGCTGGCTTTGAGGCCTAAGCGAGCTTTGCTATTTGCCAATTTTGTATGATTTGGGTCAAATCTATCTGCCAATTTTTGTATGATTAGGGTCAAATCTATTTGCCAATTTTTGTCATTGAGGGGTTTTAATGCTACGCCGTAAGGTCACTGACAGGCTTTTGAGCTGGAAGAACAAATCCAATAAAGCGTTGCTTGTTACTGGCGCGCGTCAGATTGGCAAGAGCTATGCAATTCGCGCGTTTGGAAAGAGCAACTACGCTTCGTATTATGAGGTCAATCTGCTACTCGATGCCGAGGCAAGAGACGTACTTGTTGGCGCTAAGAACTCCATTGACTTCATCAACCGTGTGGCCCTTCTTGCGGATGCACCGCTTGTTGAAGGAGACACGCTTATCTTCGTCGATGAGATTCAGGAGTATCCGCAGATCGTTACACTTATGAAGGCGCTGGTCGAGGACGGACGCTTTAGCTATGTCTTCTCGGGGTCTATGCTTGGGACTGAGTTTAAGGGGATCTCTTCTTTTCCGGTGGGGTATGTCGAGCACATTGTTATGCGACCGATGGATTTTGAAGAGTTCTGTTGGGCAAACAGCATCAGCGAGAATGTGCTTGCAGACATTCGCAGCTGCCTTGTCGAGAGACGTCCCGTCGAAAACTATATTCATGAGGCGATGCTCAAAAACTTTAGAGCCTATATCGTTTGCGGCGGCATGCCAGAGGTCGTTCAGAACTATATCGATTCGGGCTATTCGCTCGTGAGAACGCGTGAGCTTCAAATTCAGCTAGTCGATCAGTACAAAAGCGATATCTCTAAATATGCATCGACTCGAGCGTTTAACGTTCGCTCCATTTTCGAGCAAATTCCCGTTCAGCTTGAGGCGGAGTCCCATCGCTTTATCGTCTCGTCTCTAGGCGAGGGAGCTCGTCTTCAAAAATACGAGCAGGATTTCCTATGGCTGGTGAACGCAGGCGTTGGATTGATGGTCCCCCAGGTGACGGAGGCCCGGAGTCCTCTTAAGAGGACAGAGAAGGCAGCCGCCTTCAAACTATACGAGTCCGATACAGGAATGCTCGCATCGCGATATCCCGGTAGCACGGCACGCGCTGTATATCTAGATATGAAAACCCCCAACCTCGGCGGTCTCTATGAAAACGTGGTCGCGCAGGAGCTTGTTGCCCTCGGAGCAGATACGTGGTACTACCAAACACGTGAGGTCGGTGAAGTCGACTTTGTAATCGAAGGCGCCCGAGGACATGTTGTCCCAATCGAAGTCAAATCGGGCAAGAAAGTTCGAGCACATGCGGCCCTCGATCGCCTGATGAGTGTGGGCGAGTACAAGATTCCCGAGGCCGTTGTGCTGAGCCACGAAAACCTTAGCGAAGAGGGCAAGATCCTGTACGTTCCAATCTATATGACATTCTGCCTCGATGAGTTTATGGAAAAGGACGACCCCAACAACGATTTCTCATTTGCACCCATATCTCTCTAGATCATCTGAACCAACAACCAAGCCCCCTCCATAACCAAAGTAACGCGTGGTTTCGCGGCCGCGCCGCGAAACAGCGAAGGGGACGGAATTCCCGGCCAACTACGTCCTTCATCCGCCCACACAATCCGAGGACGTAGTCGTAGCAGGATCTGAGGGCTGACCTTCGCGGACACTCCGCAGGACGAAAGAACCCCCGCCGCACGTAGTGCGCAGCGGGGGTTCTTTCATGTCCGAGGACGTCCGCGAAGGTTAGCCCTCAGATCCTGCGGTGGGAGACCTAGGCCTCGTTGTACACCGTCTTGAGCTTCAGCAGGTGCTGATAGCGGTCCATAGCGGCCTGCTCGTTCTCCTTGAAGAGCTCCTCGGCGCGCTCGGGGAAGGAACGCGTCAGCGAAGCGTAACGGGCCTCGTTCATCAGGAACTCCTGATAACCGCCCGCGGGCTCCTTGGAATCGAGCGAGAACTTCTTGCCGGCAGCAGCCTCGGGGTTGAAGCGGAAGAGGTTCCAGTAACCGCACTCGACAGCCTTCTTCATCTCGGCCTGGCAGTTCTGCATGCCGCCCTTCTTGATGGAGTGCATCTCGCAGGGGCTGTAGCCGATGATGAGGGACGGGCCGTCGTAGGCCTCGGCCTCGTGGATGGCCTTGAGGGTCTGAGCCGGGTTGGCGCCCATGGCGACCTGCGCCACGTAGACGTAGCCGTAGCTCATGGCAATCTCGGCCAGAGACTTCTTCTTGGTCACCTTACCGGCAGCGGCGAACTGAGCGACCTGGCCCAGGTTCGAGGCCTTGGAGGCCTGACCGCCAGTGTTGGAGTAGACCTCGGTGTCGAAGACGAAGACGTTGATGTTGTGGCCGGAAGCCAGGACGTGGTCCAGGCCACCGAAGCCGATGTCGTAGGCCCAGCCGTCGCCGCCGAAGATCCAGAAGGACTTCTTGGTGAGGTAAGCCTTGTCGGCGAGGATCGCCTTGGAAGCGTCGCAGCCGCACTTCTCGAGCTCGGCAACGTAGGCAGCGGCAGCGGTCTTGGAGGCCTCGGCGTCGTTGACGGAGTCGATCCAAGCCTGGCCGGCGGCCTTGAGCTCATCGGACGGACCATCGGCAGCGATGATGTCCTGGGTAGCGGCGATCAGCTTGTGCTGAACGGCCTCATAGCCAACGGCCATGCCCAGACCGTGCTCGGCATTGTCCTCGAACAGGGAGTTGTTCCACGCCGGGCCGTGACCGTCCTTGTCCTTGCAGTAAGGAGCGGTGGCAGCGGGGTTGCCCCAAATGGAGGAGCAGCCGGTGGCGTTGGAAATGAACATGCGGTCGCCGGCGACCTGGGTCACCAGACGTGCATAGGCGGTCTCGGCGCAGCCGGCGCAGGAGCCGGAGAACTCCAGGTAGGGCTGCTTAAAC
>CAUHCN010000036.1 GCA_959604825.1 uncultured Collinsella sp.
CCCTGCGGTCGCTCTCCCCGCTGGAGTGCTCGGAGGGCGTCAGGCCGACCCACGCCACCACCGCCGACGGGCGTTCGACTGGATAGAAAAGCGCCCGTCGGCAGTGGTGCCGGCGGGCGCTGCTGTGCGATATGTTGCGTTATGGGCTTAGTGCCTCATAAAGTGGTATTCGATCACATTGCTGTAGGGGTGACCTGGGCCCACAATGCCCTGCGGGAACAGCGGCTGGTGCGGCGTGTCGGGGTACATCTCTGCTTCGAGGGCAAAGCCGGCGCCCCAGCTATAGTTGGCATCGTCCTTGGCGTGCTCGTCGCCCAGCCAGTTGCCGGTGTAGAGCTGCACGCCCGGTGCGGTGGTGTAGTAGTCCAGCTCGCGACCGGTCCACATCTCCTCAACGTGCATCGCGCGGCGCAGGTTGCGGCCGTACTGATAGCCATCGATGCACAGGCAGTGATCGTAGCCACGGGCCTGCTTGATCTGCGGGTCGTCGGCCTCCATGCCGGGTGCGACGGGGCGAAGCTCGCGAAAGTCAAACGGTGTTCCCTCGACCGGAGCAATCTCGCCGGTGGGGATGTTCTGCTCGTTAATGGGCAGGTAGTGGGCGGCGTTGGCGACAAAGAAATGTTCGCAGTCCATGCCGGCGTTATGGCCTGCAAGGTTAAAGTACGTGTGGTTGGTCATGGACACGTAGGTGGCGCGGTCGCTCTCGCAGCCATAATCGATGCGGAAGACGCCGGTGCGCGTAACGGTAAACACGGCCGTAAAGGTTCGGTTGCCGGGCAGGCCCAGCTCGCCGTCCTTAAGCGAGGTGGTCATGCGCACGGCGTTATGGACCTCGTCGAGCTCAACATCCCACACACGTTTGTGCAGGCCGTGCTCAAGGTCGCTGTGCAGGTTGTTGGCGCCCTCGTTGGCGGGCATATGCCAGTCCTTGCCGTCGATGGCGATCGTGGCGCCAGCGGTGCGGTTTGCCACAGGGCCGATGGTCGCGCCAAAGCAGGCGGGGTTGTCAAAGTAATCCTCGAGCTTATCGAAGCCCAGCACCACATCGCGCACGTTGCCGGGAATGTCGGGCACATCGATACCAAGCACCGTGGCGCCATAGTCCATAATGCGAACGCAGATCTCGGGCCCGTCGAGGGTGTAACGATGAACGGGGGTACCGCACGGCGCGGTGCCGAAAAGCTCGGAAGTGATCATTTGGTTCCTAACATCGAGGTATTTCCGACAAACTGTAGCGCGAACAGGCGAGATTATCACTACACCCCACTAAAGCTGGAGGTATTTTTCTCAAAAAAGTGATGATTGGAGCTGTGCGGGCGTTCATTTTTGACGCGTACGAGTCTGATACAATTTGTTCGTTACTGTTTGAATGATATGCGCGCAAAGAACGGCGAGGATTCATCGTGATTAAGGCAGAGCGACAGGATAAGGTTCGTCAGCTGCTCGAGGAGCAGGGCACGGTCTCGGTTAAAGAGATTTCTGATGCGTTAGGCGTCTCGGATATGACGATCCGCCGCGATCTTGAGGAGCTTGCGAGCCTAGGCGAGATTGAGCGCGTGCACGGCGGAGCCCGCAGTGCACAGGGCCGTCCCCACGCTATGCTACGCCATGAGTATTCGCACAGCGAAAAGCGCACCAAGCATGCCGAGGAAAAGCTGCAGATCGCGCGCCGCGCCGTGGAGCTTATCGAGGAGGGCTCGACCATCTTTTTGGGTACGGGCACTACGGTTGAGCAGATGGCCTCGATGCTGCCGGCGTGCCGCCTGCGCATTGTGACCAATTCGCTTTCGGTGTTTAACCTGCTCGAGGCGCGCGAAGACTGCGACCTGTGTCTCGTGGGCGGTATGTACCGTCGCCGCACCGCCGCTTTTGTGGGACCAACGGCCGAGGATACCCTGCGTGCGCTGGGCATCGATGCGGCGTTTATCGGCGCCAACGGCATTCTGGATGGCGACGTGTCTACGTCCAACATGGACGAGGGCCGTATCCAGCAGCTCGCCTTTAGCAAGGCCGACTCGCGCTATCTGATCGCCGACTCCAGCAAGATCGGCAAGCGCGACTTCTACACCTTCTGCCGCCTGGACAGCCTGGACGCCGTGGTGTGCGAGCCGGGTATCGCCGCCGAGAATCGTGCCGCCATCGAGGAACACACGCAGGTCATCTGCTAGCTTAGGTATTACAGATCTAGATATTTCGAACCGGGTGCCCCCGTTCATCTCAATCTGTAACAATCGGGGCCGAAAATCCCTGCTAGATGTTACAGATCGAGACAAACGGCCTGCTCGGGCCGAGCCAAAACAAAAAGGCCGCATGCGAACCCGTGGAGGGATTCGCATGCGGCCGACAGGGGATGCGCGGCTGAAGTTAGGCCATGAGCAGGCCGGTCTCTGCGACGTTCTTGTACCAGTACGCGCTCGCCTTGGGATAGCGGGCCTGAGTCTCGAAGTCGATGTAGAACAGGCCGTAGCGCTTGTTGTAGCCGTTGGTCCAGGAGAACTGGTCCTGCAGCGACCACACAAAGTAACCGTCGACGTTTACGCCGCCGTCGATTGCCTTGAGGATCCATGCGAGATGCTGGCGCATGTAGTCGATGCGAGGGGCGTCGTCGATAAAGCCGTCCTCGAAGTCGTCCTTATAGCCCATGCCGTTCTCGGTGATGTATATCTTCTTGTAGTTGGGGTAATCGTTCTTAATGCGGAGCAACAGGTCGTACAGGCCCTCGGGATAGATGATCCAGTCCCAATCGGTGGTGGGAACGCCTTCGCGCACGCATGACTCGCCCACGCCCTTGAGGAACCAGCGCGAGGAGCCCTTGTCGCCGGTGCCATTGTGGTTGATGTTGTTTTCGCCCTCGGCGGCACGCAGGAACTGGCACTTGTAGGTGTTGACGCCCAGGCAATCGTTGTAGGGGAGTGCGGCGGTCAGCGCGGCGATGTCCTCGTCGCGGACGTCGAGCTCGCCGCCGGCGATATGGGCCAGCTTGGTCGCGGCCTCCATGGTGTCGGCTGCATAGTGGCCGCGGAAGGTGGCGTCGAGTACCCAGCGATTGTTGATGACGTCGGCCATACGAGCCGCCTCGCAGTCGGCGGCGTTGTTGGGGTCGAGGGGATACTTGGGCTCCAGGTTCTGGACAATGCCGATCTCGCCCTCAAAGCCGCCCTCATGAAAGGCGACGACAGCCTTGGCGTGGGCCACCATCATGTTGTGCATGAGCTGGAAGGCCTTGTCCAGGCGGTACTTCTCGCCGTGCGGCCAGTTGCCGACGATAAAGCTGCCCTCGGCGGTTGCGGGAATCTCGTTAAACGTGAACCAGTGCTTGACCTCGGTGAACTCGGCAAAGCAGAACTTGGCGTACTCGACAAAGGCGTCGATCGTCGTGCGCGTCAGGAAACCCTCGCCGCCGTTCTGGTAAAAGGCCTCGGGCGTATCGAAGTGATCGAGCGTGACATAGGGGATAACGCCAGCTTTGTTGCAGGTGGCGAAAAGCTCGTGATAGAAAGCGACGCCCTCGGGGTTAATCTCGCCGGTGCCACTGGGGAAGATACGGCTCCAAGCGATGGAGACGCGAATGCCGTTAATGCCAAAGCGCTGGCACAAGTCGATATCGACCGGATATTTGTTGTAGAAGTCGCTTGCAGGATCGGGGGAGAAGCGACCCTGAGCAGCCAGGAAATCGTCCCAGGGCACTTTGCCCTTGCCGTGTGTGCGGGTCTCGCCTTCAACCTGGTAAGCGGCGGTGGCGCCGCCAAACACAAAGCCGTCGGGGAACTGCATGGGGTTGGTCATGAGTCATCCTTTCTGTGGGATACGAATAGGGAGAGGTGCCCGAACGGGGGATCCGGGCACCAACAGAGGGAGGAACTAGTCGAGGTTCTCGCGGAGCCACCTGATGGCGCCAGCGGGGTCGCGGGTAAGGTCGATATATTCCTTGCCGCGCGGGGCGAGCAGCTTAATGCCCAGACGATCGGTGTCGGCCTTCATGTCGTTGTAGTAGCTACGAACCTGCGGGGCGAGCACGATGACGTCGTACTGATCCATGATGGCAGTGTGCTGACCATAGGCGCCTGCGGAGGAAGCGATGTTCTCTCCGGTCTGCGCAGCACCTTCCTTGATGGCGTTGGCGAGCATGGCAGAGGTGCCGGCGCCGGCGCACAGGACGAGGACCTTCAGACCGTCGACGTCCTTCTTAGCGGATGCGTCGGCGGCGGGCTCGGGCTCGGGCTGATCGGCGACAGGCTTGCTGTCAGCGGCGGCAACAGTCGTCTCGACGGAAGCGGTATCCTGCTCGACAGCGGGCGCAGAGGGCTTGGCGGCGATGGCAGCGGCACCGTTGGACTCGAGACCCAGCTTGGCGGCGCGCTCGGCCTCCTGGTCGCAGAGCAGCTTATCGTATGCCTTCAAGAACGGCAGGTAGATGATGGCGTCCAGCAAGATGATAATCGCGACAAATACCAGGGCGATAAGCTGGAAGTTCGTGGTGATGAAGATGCCGATGGGGGCAGGGGTAGCCCAAGGCACCACGAAGGAGAAGCCGTTCATGCCCACGTTATCGATAAAGAACTTGGCAACACTCACGTTGACGCAACCGGCGGCAACAAAGGGGATGAGCATGTAGGGGTTAAGGATCATCGGCGCGCCAAAGAGCAGCGGTTCGTTGACGGCGAAGGCAACAGGAACAATCGAGGCCTTACCGACGGCCTTGAGCTGCTTGGACTTCATAAAGAGAATCAGCAGAAGCGGCACGATGAACGTGGCGCCGGTGCCGCCGAACTCACCCACGAGCGACATGTTAAAGGTGAGGGAGTGGGCGGGGTGGCCACCGGCCAGCAGAACCTGCAGGTTCTCGGCCTGGTTGGCAAGACGGATGGGGTCGATGCCCGGCTGGACGATCGAGGGGCCGTGGACGCCGATAAACCAGAAGAACGCGGTGGCTGCCTGGATAAGGATAAGGCCAGGATAGGTTTCTGCAGCGGTGAAGAGCGGGGAGAGCAGTTTGATAAGCAGCTCGGAGAACGGAACGCCCATGAGGTTGCGCACGACGACATCGATGATGCCGCAGATGATGACAGCACCGCCAAAGGGGATGATGTCGCGGAAGTTCTGAGCGATGGCGCCCGGGACCTCCTTAGGCAGCTTAATGGTCAGATCGCGCGAGACGCAGAACTTATAGACCCACACGGTAATGAACGCGGCGATATAGGCCGAGAACAGACCGCGCGTGCCCATGCTGGTGCAATCGAAGACCGAAAGCTCGGAGCCGTTGAACTTGGTGGTGAACTGCGTGACTGCGAGCAGCAGCATGCTGCACTGGGCGGCCACCATGGTGGAACCGTCGTTGAGCACTTTGCCGGCGGGCATGCGACGGTTCATGGAAGCCGTGAAGTTCTTGGCAGTGGTGCCGGCAACCATGATGCCCATGACGCCCATGGTGAAGTTGTAGAGCTTGTTGCACCAGTCGATGAGCGGCTGGGGCAGCGTGACGCCGACTACGCCGGGAAGGGTGGCAATGAGCAGAAAGATCGAAGAGGTGAGGACAATGGGCATGCACCCAAGGAATCCGTCCTTGATGGCCTGGAGGTATATGTTCCTCGAGATCTTCTCAAAGAACGGTTGATGCTTTTCGAGCATCTTTACGATGGCGTCCATAGAGCTCCTTTGCTACTTGATGCGCGATGCATGTGGATGGAACTGGTCGTCGATGGATGGTCAGGACTGCCCGGAAACCTTCCTGCTTAAGGAAGGCATTGCGAAATGACAACGTTGTCATTTCGTTAATGACAACGTAAGACATTTTTGGAAGAGCAACAAGGATATACGGGTGATCGGTCGATATTGTTCGGTAAACGGTTGATTTATCAGTCAGGCAGGTAGTGTATGCTAGAACGCAAAGAACGATCGATAGGGAACCGACTGGAGAAGCAGTGGCAACGATGGACAAGAAAAATGTCTCAATGAACGATGTGGCAGTTGCCGCGGGCGTTTCTCTCAAGACGGTGTCGCGCGTGATCAACGAGCCCGATAGCGTGCGCGAGTCTACACGCGATAAGGTTCATTCGGCCATGGAGGCGCTCGGGTTTCGAGCCAACTTTGCCGCGCGTTCGCTCAAGTTGGGCCGTTACGGGTGCATCGGCGTGGTGCTGTTCCACTTGTCGGGCGGCAACGTGGACATGATTGACGGTATCGCCGATGCCGCCGAAGAGCGAGGCTTTGCGCTCACGATGATTAAAAAGCGGGCGGGGGAGAAGATGACCCTTGCCGAAGCGGCACGTAGGATGTCGCAGCTTCCCGTCGACGGCATGATTTTCAACCTGCGTCAGATGGTCGATGACTTTGATACCTTTGAGGCGCCGAAAGACCTCAAGACGGTGATTATTACGCCGATGGAGCATCCTACCTGCTCCACCGTCAGTGACGATCAAGAGGACGGCGCGCGCATGGCATGCGAGTACTTCTTGAATCATGGTCACAAGAACGTGTATTTCGTTTCGGGTAAGAAAGAGTCGCTGTCGAGCCAGTGCCGTATGAAAGGTTGGCGTGCAGCACTCGAGGCGCGTGGCATTGAGCCGCCTGAGCCTCTACAAGGCGATTGGAATGCGGATAGTGGCTACGCCGCGGGCCTTGTGCTTGCCGATAAACCCGATTGCACGGCGGTCCTCGCCGCTAACGACTGCATGGCAAACGGCGTGATGATGGCTCTACGTGACAAAGGGCTCAGTGTGCCCGACGACGTGTCCGTGATCGGCTTCGACGATGAGCTTTATAAGACGATTCCCAACTCGATTCTGACGTCGGTGAAGTTTCGCCACCGCGAGCTGGGCATCCGTGCGCTTAACGAGGTCGTCGCCGGTCTGGAAGCCCCGAGCTCCAGAAGCCGTACGCTCGTCTCGGGCGTGTTGGTCGAGCGCTCCAGTGTGAAGGATCTGCGGGCATAGACGTGCTCGGCTCGTTCATCTCGATCTGTAACAGCTGGGACCCAAAAACTCGGCTAGATGTTACAGATTGAGATGAACAGGAGGACGGGTGCGGTCTAAACAAAATGGCCCGCGCATCACGCATCGATGCACGGGCCATTTTTTTTCTGCGAGCGGCAGGTGGCGTCAGCGTCTTATGCCTCGAGGTTTTCCTCGATCCAGGCGACGGCACCCTTGGGGTCCTTAGTGAGGTCGATGTACTGTTTGCCCTTGGGCGACAGCAGCGTGATGCCCAGGCGGTCGGTGTCGGCCTTCATCTCGTTGTAATAGGTGCGAACCTGCGGAGCCAGGACGATGACGTTGTACTGGTCCATGATGGCGTAGTGGCTGCCGTAGGCACCGGCGTTGGCGGTAATGTCGATGCCCAGCTCGTCGGCGCCTTCCTTAAGCGCGTTGGCGAGCAGTGCAGAGGTGCCGGCGCCAGCGCACAGAACCAGAACCCTCAGATCCTTGCCCTTAAGGGCGGACGGAGCTGCGGAGGCCTCAGTGGCAGAAGCGGTCTCGACAACAGGAGCCTCAACGGCGGGGGCGGCAGCGGTCTTGACGGCCTTGGTCTCCTCGGCCTCTTCTTCGGCCAGGGTCTCGGCCTCCTGCTTGCACAGGACGTTGTCGTAGGCCTTGCAGAACGGGTAGTAGATTAAGAAGTCAACGACCAGCAGGACGACAACCAGGACCAGAGAGATCGGCTGGAAGTTGGTGTCGATGAAGGTGCCGATCGGTCCGGGGAGTGCCCACGGCATGGCATAGATAAAGCCGTTCATGCCCAAAAAGTCGATGAAGAACTTACCAATGAGGACGTTGGCCACGGGGGCAAACAGGAACGGGATCAGGAAGTACGGGTTGAGGATGATGGGCGCGGCGAACAGCAGCGGTTCGTTGACGGCGAACATCACGGGTACGACAGAGGCTTTGCCGACGGCCTTGAGCTGCTTGGAGCGCATAAAGAGCAGGAAGATGATCGGGACAATGAACGTGGCGCCGGTGCCGCCGAGTTCGCCGATGTAGTTACCGAAGTTCTCGGTCAGGGCGAGGGCGGGGTGACCGCCGGCCTGCAGCGTGGCGAGATTGGTGGTGATGTTGCCAAACAGCGCGGCGTTGAGGGCAGGCTTAACGACCGAGGGGCCGTGGATGCCCATGAACCAGAACAGCGGGATCATGAACCAGATGAGGGCGAGGCCGGCGTAGGAATCGGCAGCGGCGAACAGCGGGCTCACCAGCGTGGAGATGACGTTGGCAAACGGGACGGCCAAGCAGGTGCGGCAGATAACGTCGATGACGGCGACAAACAGGATGGAGAAGCTGAAGGCGAAGATGTCGCGGAAGTTCTGGGCGATGGCGCCGGGGACTTCTTTGGGCAGCTTGATGGTGATGTCTCGCTTAATGCAGAAGGCATAGATGTTGACCGTGGCAAATGCGGCGACAAAGGAGCTCAGTAGGCCCTTGGTGCCCATGTTGTCGGTAAAGAACACCGAGACATCGGCACCGTCGATCTTGGCACTCGTCTGGGTAACGGCCAAGATGAGCATAGCGCACATGGCGGCGACCATGGTGCTCGTGGCGTTGATGGCCTTGCCGGCAGGCATGCGGCGGTTCTTGGAGCCGGTCAGCGCGCTTGCGGTGGTGCCGGCGACCATGATGCCCACGACGCCCATCGTGAAGTTGTAAACCTTGTTGCAGAAGTTCACGACGTCGACGTTCCACCAGTCGGGCAGCGTAAAGCCGCCGACCGTGGCGACAACGCCCGGCAGGGTCGAAATAAGCAGGAAGACAGAAGAAGACAGGATGATGGGCATTGCTGCCAAAAAGCCGTCTTTAATGGCCTGAAGGTAGATGTTCTTAGAGACCTTGTCGAAGTACGGCTGACCTTTCTCCAAGAACTTAACGATCGATTCCATAGTTCACGCTCCTCTTTGCATGAAATCTTAATGGCATGGACGTTGAAAACCTATATGGTCTCCCGCTTGCTAAAAGCCCGGGTGCAGGCGGGGTCGGTCCCAGGGGGAGAGAGGGGAGCGGCTGGGTTTGTATCGCATAGGGCCGCTCCCTTCTCGGGGGAAAGCGAGGCGATGCGCTACTGCGCGTCCGCCATAGTGTCGGCGAGCTCCTTGTACCAGAGTGCCGACTGCTTGATGTAGCGTTTTTGCGTGTCGAAGTCGATGTAGAACAGGCCGTAGCGCTTGTTATAGCCATTGGCCCACGAGAACTGGTCCTGCAGGCTCCAGATAAAGTAGCCCTGGACGTCGACGCCCTCGGCGCGCGCCTGGAGCACCTTCTCCATGTGCTGGTCGACAAAGTCGATGCGCTCGGGATCGGCGACGATGCCGTTTGCGTCGGGCTCGGGGTCCTTGTGGCCCAGGCCGTTTTCGGTGATATAGATGACGGGGAGGTTGGGATAGGTGGCGCTGATGTGCTTGAGCGTGTCGTAGAGGCCTTGCGGGTAGATGAGCCAATCCCAGTCGGTGGTGGGGATACCCGGCATATCGACCTGCTGCCCGACGCCCTTAAACTTAAAGCACGAGGTGCCCTTGTCTCCGGTGCCGTTAAAGCTGTTGGTGGACTCGCCATCGTAGGCGGCGATAAACGCCGACTGATAGTAGTTGAGGCCGAACATATCGTTGCGGGGCGCCGCCTTGGCGAGCTCCTCCATGTCGCTGTCCTCAACCGTAAGCGTGGCGTTGTTGGCACGCAGAATCTCGTTGATGAGTGAGAGGGTGCGCGCGGAGTAGTGGCCCAGGAAGGCGCCGTCCATGATGAAGTCGGTGTAGAAGGCGTTGTACAGGTCGGCGGCGTGCTGGTCGGCGGGCGAGTCGGTGGCAGGATATGCCGGCGTCAGGACGTTGACCATGCCAATGCGGCCGCCCAGGTGCTCGGTCTCGTCAAGATCCTTATACAGGTTGACGGCGCGGGCGTGGGCAACGAGCTCGTTGTGCTGGCTCTGGATGCCGCTCGTCACATCAAAGTGATGGTTGGGCGGGAAGTTGCCTTGGATGTATTGGGAGTGCGAGAGGCTGATGAGCTCGTTGATGGTGAACCAATTCTTGACCTCGCGGAACTCGCGGAAGCAGAACTCGGCATAGCGCACATAGGCGTCGACGGTCTTGCGGTTGAGCCAGTCGCCCTGGTTGAACAGGGCGGCGGGGGAGTCAAAGTGATGCAGGGACACATAGGGCTCGACGCCATACTTTTTGCAGCAGGCGAACAGCTCGTGGTAGTGCTTAACGCCCTCGGCGAGGGGTTCGGCATCGTCGCCGTTGGGGAAGATGCGGGTCCAGGCGATGGACACACGAATGGCGTTGAGTCCATGCTCGGCAGAAAGGCGGATATCCTCCTCGTAGCGGTTGTAGAAATCACTGGCCGGGTCGGGCAAAAAGCGACCCTGGGCGACAAGGTAATCGTCCCACATGGTCTTACCCTTGCCTGCCACCTTCGTGGAACCTTCCGTTTGGTACGCGGCGGTTGCGGCGCCCCAAACAAAGCCCTTCGGCAGCTGCTGTACGCGGTTTAGCAAAGACATATGCATACACCCTCTCGTCTCGCTGTTCGATATTGTGCGTTTGCGCTCAGGAGGCTCCCTGGTTAGCGTTCAGCGGTGAAAAAGCCCGATAAACACTATCTTAAAATGATTAGAACCAAAATGAGCACGTGAACATTTGACAATGAGCACGTTAACATCCGGCTGGGATGTATAGAAACAAAACAACTTCAAACAGCCGCGAACGGTTGTATTTGTTCGGTAAGCGGTTTTGATTGACAGAAGTTTTCATGTTGTGGTATATGGCTCGGGTATCATGAGCACGTTATCAATGTATGTACGATGCGCCATGGGCGCGGGGAATAGTTGGGAAGCAGGTTAGCGTGGAAGGCATGGCTCAGCAGACAAGGAATGGTCATTCGGCGAGCGCGGCAGAGGTTGCGGCGCTCGCTGGCGTGAGCCGCCAGACTGTGTCTCGCGTGGTCAACGGTATGCCCAACGTGACGGAAAAGACGCGCAAGCGTGTGCTGGCCGCCATGGAAGAGCTGGGCTTTCGTCCCAATTTTGCTGGAGCGGCGTTGCGCGGCGGGTCGTATCGTTCTATTGGCCTGTGCATGTACAACATCACACGTGTCGGTAACCTGGCGACGCTCGAGGGTATCATGCAAGCGGCGCGCGAGCACGATTTTGCCGTCACTATGATCGAGATGGGCGGCGACAAGCCCTATACACTTGCCGATGCCTCGCGCCGCATGGTCGAGCGACCCGTCGACGGCATGATTCTCAACATGAACCGCATGGCTCCCGATTTTGAGGAGTTTGTTCCCCAGCCGGGAGTGCGAACGGTCATCCTGTCCATGTATGCGCATCCGCGCTGCACGACGATCGACTCCGACCAGTATGGTTCGTGCGAGCTGTTGACCAATTATCTGCTGGAACATGGTCACTCGAATATGCGGTTTGTGGCGGGTCCGGAAAACTCGATTTCCTCGCGTTTTCGTGAGGCCGGTTGGCGCGATACGCTGGGTCGTGCTCATGTCGATGCCGCTCCGATGCTGCGTGGCGATTGGAGTGCGGACAGTGGGTACGCCATGGGCGAGCGGATTGCGGCCGAGGTGCTTGCCGGCGGGTCGCAGGCGCCGACTGCCGTGCTTGCGGCAAATGACCAGATGGCGCTGGGCGTTATCGCCGCGCTCGAGAACGCGGGCCTGTCCGTGCCCGACGACGTGAGCGTGGTTGGTATCGACGACGCACTCGAGGGACTTGTTCCTCACAATCGGCTGACGACGCTGCGATTTGATTTGCGCGGTGTCGGTAAGCTTGCGTTTGAGGCGGCGATTGGAGAGAGCTCGTCTATCGAGGCGATTCATGTGCCGAGTACGCTGGTCGAACGCTCGACTGTTAGGGACATACGGGGTTAGGTCCTACTCCGTTTGTCTCGATTTGTAACAGGTAGACGGTCAAAAGCGGGCTACGTGTTACAGATTTAGATTCTTCGGAAAGAGCAATCCTGTTCGTCTCAATCTGTAACAGCTAGGACCAAAAAACTCGGCTAGATGTTACAGATCGAGACAAACGGCTCCCGACCAGCCAAAAAACACAAAGACCGGGGGCGGCGCGCCGTGTGACGTGCCGCCCCCGGTTGAGAAATGGGGACAGGTTATGTGGGCAGGCAACCCCGCTAGTCGCTAGTCCAGACGACGGGTCTGCGCCACGTGCTTGTACCAGTAGGCGCTCGCCTTGGGCGTGCGCTTCTGGGTTTCAAAGTCTACGTAGAAGAAGCCATAGCGCTTGTTGTAGCCGTTGGTCCAGGAGAACTGGTCCTGCAGACTCCACAGGAAGTAGCCGCCCACGTTGACGCCCACCTCCATGGCCTTAAGCAACCAGCGCAGGTGCTGCTCGATGTAGTCGATGCGCGGCTGGTCGTCCACAAAACCGTCCTTGTAGGGGTCCTTGTAGCCCATGCCGTTCTCGGTGATGAAGATCTGCTTGTAGTTGGGGTAGCGCTGCTTAATGTAGACGAGCAGATCGAACAGACCCTCGGGATAGATGATCCAGTCCCAGTCGGTGGTGGGGATGCCGGGCTTGTTCACGTGCTCGCCAATGCCCTTGACGCGCCAGCGGCCGGTACCCTTCTCGCCCGTGCCGTTGTGGTGCAGGTCGTTCTCGCCGTCGTAGGCCTTGAGGAAACGGCACTGGTAGTTGTTGACGCCCAGGTAGTCGTTGTAGAGCGCTGCCTCGCGCATGATCTCGAGATCCTCCTCGCGGATCTCGATGGTGCCGCCGGAGACTGCAGCCAGGCGGTTGGCGCACTCGAGGGTGTCGGGGGCATAGTCGCCGCGGAAGGTGGCGTCGAGCAAGAACTGGTTCTGCAGCACGTGCTCGTTGTTGGCGGCCTTGATATCGGCGGGGTCGTTCTCGTTGAGCGGGTACTTAAACTCCAGCGACTGAATGACGCCGATCTTGCCCTTAAAGCCGCCGTTATGGAAGGCCAGTACCGCCTTGGCGTGGGCGAGCATCATGTTGTGCTCGCACTGGAAGGCCTCGGCCAGGTGCGCCTTGACGCCGCCGGGGAAGGTGCCCTCGATGTAGGTGTTGGAGGCGTCGGCCCAGATCTCGTTAAAGGTGAACCAATAGGTCACCTGGTCGGCGTACTCCTTAAAGCAGAAGGTGGCAAAGTCCACAAAGGCGTCGATGGTCTCGCGGTTGAGGAAGTCGCCCTTCTCAAAGAGGGGCAGCGGCGTGTCGAAGTGATGCAGCGTGACAAACGGTTCAACGTGGTGCTTGTGGCACTCGGCAAAGAGGTCGTGGTAGAACTGCACGCCCTCGGGGTTCACCTTGCCGGTGCCCTCGGGGAAGATGCGGCTCCAGGCGATGGAGAGGCGAATACCGTTGATGCCAAACTCCTCGCACAGCTCCAGATCGACGGGGTACTGGTTGTAGAAGTCGGAGGCGGGATCGGGAGAGAAGCGGCCCTGGGCCTCCAGGAAGTCGTCCCAGGCGACCTTGCCCTTACCGTGGGTGCGGGTCTCGCCCTCTACCTGGTAGGCAGCAGTGGCGCCGCCAAAGACAAAGTCCTCGGGGAACTGCGCGGGCGGGTTGGTGACGCTGGCGGGGTTAACGGACATGATGATCCAATCGTTTAAATCGAAGGGCCAGCCGGTCTTGGATAGTCGGCTGGCCCTAAGCGTTACTTACTTCGACAGCTGCTCGCTCACAAAGGCGAGAGACTTGTCGCCGTTCTGGGAGAGCTCGATGTACTGCTTACCACGGCAGGCGACGCACTTGTTGCCCACACGCTCGCAGTCCTTCTGCAGGTCGGCCAGGTAGCTGGCAGCCTGCGGAGCCAGGACGACCAGGTCAAAGTCGGGAAGCATGTCCACGTGGTTGCCATAGGCGTCGGCAGCGGTCTCAAGATCGATGCCGCGCTCCTTGGCGGCCTTGGCCAGCGCGTTGGCGAGCAGGCCCGAAGTGCCGCCGCCCTGGCAGAGCACGAGTACGCGCTTGCCGTTGAGGTCGCTGGCGGTCGTTGTCTCGGCAGCGGGTGCTGCGGAAGCGGCGGGGGAGTCGGCCTTCACGGCCTCGGCAGCAGCGCCGGCGGCAACGCTCTTGGCGTCAGCCTTGCCCTGGAAGGCATCGTTGAGCTTGGCGGCCTTCTCGGCGTTCTTGGCGGCGAGCTCCTCCTGGGAGATCTCGGCCTCCTCGGCGCACTTCTGGGCGTCATAGGCACGGAAGAACGGGTAGTACAGGGCAAAGTCGACGACTAGGATGATGGCGAGCATCACAAAGGCGAGCGGCTGGAAGCCCAGGCCCATGATGGTGCCGATGGGGCCGGGGACGGTCCAGGGCAGGGTGTACATAAAGCCGTTCATGCCCAAGAAGTCGATAAAGACCTTGAGGATCCAGATGTTGGCGATCGGGGCAAAGACAAACGGGACAAAGAAGACGGGATTGAGCACGATAGGTGCGGCGAACAGCAGCGGCTCGTTGACGGCAAAGCACACGGGGACGATGGCGGCCTTACCGACGGCG
Source organism: uncultured Collinsella sp. (assembly GCA_959604825.1). Taxonomy (GTDB): domain Bacteria; phylum Actinomycetota; class Coriobacteriia; order Coriobacteriales; family Coriobacteriaceae; genus Collinsella. The sequence continues at coordinate 14,479 of CAUHCN010000036.1, forward strand.
CGCATCTCCTGGGACTTGGCCAGGAAGCAGAACATAAAGACCAGGACGAGCGTGGCGCCGGTACCGCCCATGCAGACGACGAAGTACTGGGCACCCTGGGTCAGGACAGCGGAAGCGTGCTGGCCAGCTTGGAACGCAGCCAGGTTGTCGGTCATGTTGGCAACGAGGGCGGCGGCGATGGCAGGCTCGACGATCGAGGGGCCGTGGACGCCGACGAACCAGAAGAGGCTCATGGCACCGTAGATCACAGCGAGACCGATATAGCCGTCGGCAGCGGTGAACAGGGGCTGGAACACCTGGATGACGCCCTGGGCAAAGCAGAAGCCAAAGGCAGCGCGGAAGACGATGTCAAAGACCCAAAAGACGGTGATGCAGACGGAGAAGGGGATGATGTCCTTAAAGGTCTGCGAGATGTTGGGCGGAACCTGCTCGGGCATCTTGACGGTGATGTTGCGCTTGATAAAGAACTTGTAGATGATGCCGGTCACAAACGCAGCGATGAAGGCAGTCAGCAGGCCCTTGGAACCAAGATAGGTGGTGTTGAAGCCGCTGGCGGCGTCTGTGGCGATGGTGTCGCTCGAAAGGAGCAAGAAGCCGATGATGGCCGCGCACATGCACGAGATGAAGTTGATCTGGTTGTTCTTGGGCAGGTCGCGGTTCTGGGCGTCGGCGAAGTGCTTGGCCGTGGTGGCGGCACAGGCGATAGCCAGGATGCCCATGGAGTAGTTGTAGCACTTCCACAGGGCGTTGTTGATGTCATCGGGCCAGTAGAAACCCCAGATGTTGGGGACCGAGGCTACCAGGCAGAAGATGGACGAGAAGATGATGATGGGGATGACGGAGATAAAGCCGTCGCGGATCGCCTTGAGGTACTTGTTGCGGGCGATCGCGTTGAAAAAGGGCTGGCCCTTTTCGATGATGGCGATGAGTTGCTCCATGCAATGCTCCTAAGAGTCGGTGGGTTAGCAACGATGGTAGCTTTTGACGTTCGGTTGCCAAAATGTTGACGTTGCCATTTTGCGGCACAAAAAAAGACGCGAACCGGTGGCCCTTGTGCCTGTGGACCGTCGATTCCTTGCGCGTAAACGTTTGAGCCGCCCGGTGGCTCTGTGTTTGCACAATGGCAACGTTAACATTTGGGCGACAAAAGCCGCTCGGGGAAGCAGAATTGTCGGTGAACGGTAGGTTTTGGGTGGTAAGCGTATCGTTGGGGAGGCGTTGGATATACTTAAAGGTGTTCAAAATGACTGCGCAGGATGTCTTCAATGGCATCGTTGACATAGAAAGATCGACCTATGGCCGCTGTTAAAAAATCGGTTTCCGTTAAGGACGTGGCGCGTCTCGCGGGCGTCTCGGAGCAGACAGTCTCGCGTACGGTGCACGATTCGCCCAGCGTGCGCCTCGAGACCAAGGAGCGCGTGCGCGCCGCCATGCGCGAGCTGGGGTATCGCCCCAATTTTGCCGGTCGATCGCTGCGCCGCGGCAAGTTTAAGACCGTCGGCGTCGCCATGTTCAACATTACCGGCACCGGCAACCTCGACCGTATGGAGGGCTTTGCCGCCGCGGCCGACAAACATGGCTATGCCATCACCCTCACTAAAGTAGACGGGCATCCGTATACCCTCGAGAGCGCATCGTCGCGCATGAGCGCGCTGCCGGTGGATGGCATGGTTGTGATCATGAATCGCATGCCGGCGGACTTTGGCACCTTCGAGCCGCTGCCCGGTATGCAGACGGTGCTCGTTACCATGCTGGAGCACCCGCTCTGTTCAACAGTCGATAACGACCAGTTCGATTGCTCGCGCCAGGTGGTCGAGTACCTGCTGGAGCAGGGGCACAAGACCGTGCACTTTATCTCGTGCCCCGAGCGCTCGCTTTCGGGCATGCGTCGCGAGGAGGGCTGGCGCGAGACATTGCGCGCGCATGGTATTGAGCCGCCGCGACTCGTCCGTGGCGATTGGACGGCACAGAGCGGATATGCCGCCGGCCAGGTGCTTGCGGACGATTCGAACTGCACAGCCATTTATGCTTCCAACGATGCCATGGCCTACGGCTGCATTCGCGGGCTCGAGTCGCGCGGGAAGCACGTGCCCCAGGACGTAAGCGTGGTGGGTGTTGACGATAGTTTGGGCGATATCGTGCCCGATCGTCGCCTGACTACGGTGCGCTTTGACAACAAGCGCGTCGGCATGTGGGCGGTCGACAAGATTGCCGGCGCCGAGGGCGCTGCACCCGGTGTGGAGCACATGCTGTTTCCGGGTGTGCTCGTCGAGGGCGATACGGTGCGCGATATACGCTAGGGTGCGGACCTGTTTGGGTTGCCGCTAATTGTGTTTGAGAATGTTCAGATTGGTTTAAAAACCGTTCACGGGTGAAAAGCAACCGTTCATAGCTCGAAATTACGTTTTGCGCTGTTCTTTTTTGTTTGAATGTTAATGTTCCTGCCATACACAGCGCAGCGCGTATGCCCGGACGCGATGCTCTCCGTTGGTTCATATGTGAAAGGAACGCAATATGGCAACCAAAGAAGAAATCTCGATGGTTGGATTTGAGATTGTCGCATACGCGGGCGACGCCCAGACCGATCTGCTTGCAGCGCTCGATGCTGCTCGCGAGGGTGATTTTGAGAAGGCCGAGCAGCTGCACAAGGATGCCAGCGATGCACTTATCGGCGCCCACGACACGCAGACCAAGCTGCTTTCGCAGGAGGCCGGCGGCGGCGAGATGGAGATGACCTTCATCATGGCTCACGCTCAGGACACTCTCATGACCACCATGATCCTGGAGAAGCAGACCCGCTTTACCATCGATGCCTATAAGCGCATCGCCGCACTCGAGGCTAAGCTCGCCTAACGAGCTCTCACAACCAAGTCCCCTTCCAAAAACCCTGCCGCTACCCACGGCAGGGCTTTTTCTGTCCTCCTCCAAGTTGCGGTGAAATAGGGACTGAATAGGGGCCAGCGGGCGCAAAACAATCCCTATTCCACCGCAGCTCATCCCGAAATAGTCATTGGGGACGTTCTTAAACGACTAGGCATTGGGGACAGTCTTGGTGCGCTCCGTTCGTCCTCCCGTTCGATTTTTGCTCGGTGGGTATACTTCCTTTCGCATTAAACGCCGGACTGAGGAGGTATCCAAATGCCGGATAACGGGTCAATACAAAAAAGAGGCGCGCACGAGATGGCTCATGGGCGTCCTGTCCAGATAACCGAGCACACGACGGTAACCGAGCTGCAGCCCAGTCTGTCCGATGTCGTGTGCGCAAACAAAAAGCTGCAGATTGGCTTTATCGTTGCGCTCGTGGTGCTGGCGCTGCTGTCGGGCTTTGTGGCTCGTCCGCATTTCGCCGATACCAAAACTTGGGACTCCACCATCGAGGTCATCGATCAAAAGAAAGGAAACGTACTGGCGCTCACGACCTCGTGCGTGGCGCTGTCTGCGGGCATTACCGCGCTGCCGGGTGATACGGGAACGCCGGTTGCCGAGCAGCTCGCGCAGCTTTCAGGCAACCTTGGTATCGTGCTTGCCGTGCTATACCTAGAGAAATATTTGCTCACGATTTTGTGGTCGGTTGGCCTGGGCATCTTAATCCCGTTTGCGTTGGCGCTCTTTGCGGTGTCGCTCGGCATTCACGGGCGCTGGAGCACGAGCGCTGTCCTGCGCCGTGTGGCGACGCGCGTGCTGGTGGTTGCCGTGATCGGCATGGCGCTCGTGCCCGCGAGCGTATGGGTGTCGCAGAAGGTCGATGAAACGTATCGCGTAAGTATTGAGCAAGCTGAGCAAAAGGCTGCGGACGCTGCGGACGCGGCCGACACCACGGACAAGTCAGCCGAGACCAGCTCAAAATCGAACAAGAAAAAATCCGAGGCCAAGGAGTCCAAAAACGTGCTCGAGCAGTTGACTGACGGGGCCTCGAGCCTTGTTACGTCGGTGACCAGCGGTGCCAAGCAGATGACCGATGAGATCGTGCATCAGGTGACCGATCTGATCGAAGGCGTCATCGTGATGATCGTGACCTCGTGTGTGATTCCTCTACTGGTGCTCGTGGCGTTCCTATGGCTAGGACACGTGCTGCTGGGGATCGATATCTCCGGTCCCGCGAACTATCTGACGGGTCGTTTCTTGAGCGCTCCGTCCAGACATGCCAAGAAGAGCGGGCAGTCTGAGTAGGCGGCAAAGCGATCTTTGGAAGATCAACCGTAAGAAGGGCGGCCGAGACACGTTCTCGGTCGCCCTTTTGTTTGTTGAACACGTGGGCGCTACGTCCGCGCCGGGCTCAAACGGTCAGCAATCATCCGTGAATGGTGTTTGTTCAAAAAAGAACAAAGATAAACAAATTATTGTTGCAGTCGGTGTTCGAATGTGTTCAAATAAACACGAACAGTGAAGAACCGCACATTCAGATGCCCGGACCTGAACGCGATTCAACACTTCCAAACAGAAACTACGCACCTGCGTATCTCTCAAGGAGGATGTCATGAGGGTTGTAATCGCTTCCGATGCCGACGGTATGTCGATGAAGGAGTCCATCAAGGAGATGCTCATCGCCGACGGTCACGAGGTCGTCGACTATTCCGAGACCCCTGCCGCGGACTTTGTCGATTCCGCGACCGCCGTTGCCAAGGACCTGCTGGAGCACAAGGATTCCCAGGGCTTTGCATTCGATAAGTACGGCGTCGGCTCCTATATGGCCGCCGTCAAGATCAAGGGCATGGTCGTCGCCAACATTTCCGACGAGCGTTCCGCTTACATGACCCGCGAGCACAACGGCTCGCGCATGGTCACCATGGGCCCGGGCGTTGTGGGCACCGAGGTCGCCAAGAAGATCGCCCGCGAGTTCCTGCGTGCCCAGTACGCCGGCGGCCGTCACCAGATCCGTGTCGACATGCTCAACAAGATGGCCTAACGAGAGCCACCGAGAACTCGAACTTCTACCTCAACTTGTGAATTCAGACGAAAGGACGTTCTGATGAAGAAGACCATCGCAATCGGTTGCGACCATATCGTTACGGACGAGAAGATCTATCTGGCCGACCGCCTGGAGCAGGCTGGCTACAAGGTGCTCGACTGCGGCACCTACAGCCACACCCGTACGCACTATCCCATCTATGGCAAGGCCGTGGGCGAGGCTGTTGCCAGCGGCAAGGCCGACTTTGGCGTGGCCCTGTGCGGCACCGGCATCGGCATCACCAACGCCGTCAACAAGGTTCCCGGCGCCCGCTGCGCCCTGGTCCGCGACATGACCTCTGCCCTGTATGCCCGTCGCGAGCTCAACGCCAACATCGTGGGCTTTGGTGGCAAGATCACCGGCGAGTTCCTGATGGCCGATATCATGCTTGCCTTCCTGGAGGAGCCCTACGACAAGACTCCCGAGCACGACGCCCTGATCGCCAAGATCGACGCCTGCAATAAGGCCGACGCTGAGGCTCAGGCTGACCCGCACTTCTTTGACGAGTTCCTCGAGAAGTGGGACCGCGGCGAGTACCACGACTAAGGGGTTCCGGCGTTCTACCGAACGCCGGACCGGCCGACGCTGCGAAGCCATCTGGCGGGCGAGCTGCTCTGATAAAACTTTTGCTTGCTGAGCTTGTGTGCTTCGTTTTGGCGGTACCTGGCATTCTGCAGCTTTTTAATTGACGGCTCGCGTTTCTGTGATGGGGCGCGGGCCGGTTTTCTAAACAGGAGTCCAACATGATTCTGACTGTTACCATGAACCCGTCGATTGATACGCGCTATCAGCTCGACAAACTGATTATCGATGACGTCAACCGCGTGACGCCCGAAAAGACCGCAGGCGGCAAGGGCCTCAACGTGAGCCGCGTGCTGCTGCAGCTAGGCGACGATGTGCTCGCGACCGGTCTGCTCGGCGGCCACATGGGTGCCTATATGGCCGAGCTCATGGATGCCGATGGCGTCAAGAATGACTTTGTGCCCATCGCCGGTGAGACGCGCATTTGCCTGAATATTCTGCACGAGGGTAATCAGACCGAGCTGCTGGAGAGCGGCCCACAGATCGTCCCAGCCGAGCTCGAGGCCTTTACGGCCAAGTTCGCCGAGCTTGCAGCGAAGGCGGACGTTGTGACGCTTTCGGGCTCGCTGCCGCGTGGCGTCGATGTCGGTTACTACGCCGAGCTTGTAAAGATCGCCGAGGCTGCGGGCGCCAAGGTGCTGCTCGACACCTCTGGTGCATCGCTGGAGGCCGCGCTGGAGTCTAACGCTAAGCCCGAGCTCGTAAAGCCCAACCTGACCGAGATTAACGGCCTGCTGGGTACGTCCTTTACGACCGACGATGTCGATGCCCTGCGCGAGGCGCTTGCCGCCGATGGCCGCTTTGCCGGTATCCCCTGGGTTGTCGTTTCGATGGGCGCTGCCGGCTCGGTGGGCTTCCATGAGGGTCGCGCGTTCCGCGCCAAGACGCCCGCGATTGCGGCTGTGAACGCGACGGGTTCCGGTGACTCGACCATCGCCGGCTTTGCGCATGCCATTGCTGCTGGTGCCGACGACGTCACGGTGCTCAAGACCGCCAATACCTGCGGCAAGCTCAACGCCATGGATCCCAAGACCGGCCACCTGGTCATGGACCGCTGGGACGAG
>CAUHCN010000037.1 GCA_959604825.1 uncultured Collinsella sp.
GGGTGCCCTACCGGGAGTAGCCCCGACGGTTGACAAAACTATAGGAACACCCAACTGCCAGGTTCACTCTCATTTTGCGAGCACTCATTTAAGTCTGTCCCCAATGAGTGTTAAACGACTAGTCATTCAAGGACGTCCCTAACGGCTACATGAAAGCGCCCCCAAGCGGATGTGCTTGAGGGCGCCTCTTGCTCGACTAGCTTTCGATATAGTCCTTCAGCTTGCTCGAGCGGCTCGGGTGGCGAAGCTTGGCCAGGGTCTTGGACTCGATCTGGCGGATGCGCTCGCGCGTGACGCCAAACTCGCGGCCGACTTCCTCGAGCGTACGGGGATGTCCGTCGACAAGGCCAAAGCGCAGCTCGATAACCTTGCGCTCACGATCGGCAAGCGAGTCGAGCACCTGGGTGAGCTGCTCCTGCAGCATGGAGAAGCTGGCCGCATCGGGCGGAACGATGGCCTGGGAGTCCTCGATGAAGTCGCCCAGCTGAGAATCCTCTTCCTCGCCGATGGGGGTCTCGAGCGAAACGGGCTCCTGCGAGATCTTCTGGATCTCGCGGACGCGGTCGGCGCTCATGTCCATCTCGGCACCGATCTCCTCGGGGGTCGGGTCACGGCCCAGGTCCTGAAGGAGCTGACGCTGCACGCGGACGAGCTTGTTGATGGTCTCGACCATGTGCACGGGAATACGGATGGTACGGGCCTGGTCGGCGATAGCGCGCGTGATGGCCTGACGGATCCACCACGTGGCGTACGTGGAGAACTTAAAACCCTTCTGGTAGTCGAACTTCTCGACGGCGCGGATCAGACCGAGGTTGCCCTCCTGAATCAGGTCAAGGAACAGCATGCCGCGACCGACATAGCGCTTGGCGATGGAGACGACCAGACGCAGGTTTGCGCTGATGAGTGCCTGCTTGGCTTCGAGGCCCACGTTCTCAATGCGCGTAAGACGGCGCATCTCGGCACGCGTGAGCTCGAGCTCGCCTGCTTCGGCGGCCTCGAGCTTCTCGGTGGCCTCGAGACCGGCCTCGATCTTCATAGCCAGATCGACCTCTTCGGAAGCGGTCAACAGGTCGACCTTGCCGATCTCCTTGAGGTACATACGAACCGGATCGCCGGTCAGCATCACCGTGGAGGCATCGATGCCACGCACGCGGGAGCGTGAACGGGACGTGCGCACGGTGCGCTTCTTCTTGCTCTTGGAAGAACCCATCTCGGCGTCGGCCTGACGGGCCATCTTGAGCTCATGATCGTCAAGCGAGCCGGAATCGTGCTCGTCGTCGTCATCGAAATCGTCGGTATCGGTATCGTTATCGTCATCGTCGACGTCCATGGGGGCGTCGTCGTTACCGCTCGCGGAGATAATCTGGATGCCGCTGTTGCGCAGCGCGGAATACACCGCGGTGAGCTGCTCGTCAGAAACATCGATATCCTTCAGGGCGACCTGAATCTCGTCCTCGGTTACCGAAGTCCTGTTTGAGCCGTTGCCCATGAGCTTTGCAACGTAGGATTCCAGCCCAGTACCCGTGCTCTCAGTCTTTTTTGGCACAGATTCTCCCTTCATAGTCCACAGGACTCAATACTTTAGCACACACATTGACGTCTATACCCAAAAAGAGGACTGGATATAGGCGAGAATACGCTGGTTGACCACAACATCTAGGCCTGTTCGGTGCCTGCGGCCTCCAGGCCGATCAAACGGAACGGGTCCGCCACGCCGCCGATCGACTTTTGCAGTTCGCGCTGACGCTGCGAGTCCTGCGCGGCCTGCACGGTCAGCGCACGACGGGCCTCATCACCGAGCGAACGGTCCTGGCGCAGCTTGGCCTGTGCGGCACGCATGCGGCGCTTGATGGTGTAGAGCTCGAGCGTATCGAGCATAAACACGATGTTCGTCTCGGTGGGGTGCTTGCTCGTCGCCGAGATGCGCCCGGCACTCACAAGCGTTGCCGCCTCGGGACACACCGAGCGTGCCGCATCCATGCAGGCTGCCGGATCGGTTCCCGGCGGCGTTGCCAGCACGGCCCATGCGATGGACTCATGACGTGGGTCAACCCACTCGATGGAGCAGATGCGGTCGGCATACGTGCGGAACAGGTCGGGGTAGCTCGTGAGCATGGTCAGCAGCTCACGCTCCCCCGCCAAGGACTTGCGCTCTAGATCTGTCAAAACCATAGGGGCCGAGGCGTCTGCCGGGGCACCGGCGGGCGTAGAGCCCATACCGTCAGGCACATCGATCGGCGGCAGGTCGTCGACGACCTCGACCGGCGCGGCACCGTAGGCATCGAGTGGGACGTAGTCGTACGGCTCTTCTTCAACCGGCGCGGACACCGGCGGCGTCGCGCCCGACGCCCAAGCACCACGAGATATCCCCTGCGAACCAGACGACCGACCGCCCACGCTACCAGATCGCTCGGCTTGCGCCCGCTGGCGTTCATAGTTCTGCTCACGGCGACGCTCTGCATCCTCGCGTTTAGCGACATCGCGAAACACGCGACCCGAACTCGCGCGCACCGTCTCCAAATCCAAACCCAGCAGATCGGCAATCTGAATAAAGTACGTGTCGATCATATAGCTGTCGCGCAGTGGATAGATAAGCGTCAGCGCATCCTCGAGCGCCTTGGCGCGACCGCCCGGCGTGGTGATGTCGCTCGACTCCTGCAGCGAACGGTACACAAAGTCCATGAGGGGCTCGGAGGCATCGATGCGCGCCTGCAATGCCTCGCCACCATGTGCGGTAATGAACTCCATGGGGTCGTTGCCGTCGGGGAGCACCACGCAGCGCAGGTCCATGGAATCCTGCTCGATAAACTGAATCGCGCGACGGGCGGCCTTCTGGCCCGCGGCATCGCCGTCGAACATATACACGATGCGCTTGGCAAAGCGGGTAAGCGTCTTGACGTGATGCTCCGTGAGCGCGGTGCCCAGCGTAGCGACGACGTTTTTAATCCCCGCCTCCCAGCAGGCGATGCAGTCGGTATAGCCCTCCACCACGATGGCGGTATCCTGCGCGACGATAAACTCCTTGGCCCAATTAAAGCCATAGAGGTTTCGCTTTTTATGGAACACGCTCGTCTCGGCGGTGTTGAGGTACTTGGGTTGGCCGTCGCCCATAATGCGACCGCCAAAGGCGATGTTATGCCCTTGCTCGTCAAAGATGGGAAACATCACGCGGTCGTAGAAGCGGTCGGCAAGCTGCCCGCGCCCGCGGCTCACGGCAACATTGGCGTCAATCATCTCCTGCGGGGTAAAACCCACCTGGGACAGGTGTGACACCAGCGCGTTACGGCCCGGTGCAAAGCCCAGACAGTAGCGGCGGCAGACATCGCCACCCATGCCGCGGCTGGCAAAGTACTCGCGCGGACGGCCGTCCTTACCGCGCATAAGCATGGTGTGGTAGAACTGGGCCGTCTCGGCGCACAGATCGTAGATGCGGGCACGCTTGGTGCCGCGCTCGCGGCGATCTCCGGTGTCATGCAGCTCGATACCCGTGCGATCGGCCAAATAACGGATTGACTCGGGAAAGCTCAGGTTCTCGCGCTTCATGATATAGGTGAAGACATCGCCACCCTCACCGCAGCCAAAGCAATGCCACACCTGCGTGGCAGGGATAATGTGGAAGGACGGCGTCTTTTCGCCATGAAAAGGGCAGCAGCCCCAAAACTCATGGCCGCGGGGCTTGAGCTCAACCGTTTCCTGCACGATGGCGACTAGGTCGGACGCAGCGCGGACCTGGTCTTTTTCCTCATCGCTAATCACGGATGCTCACCCCCTGCTCACCCAAGTTATGACGGATATCATCGATATTGCCCTCGACGGTCGCGATCAACTCGTCCAGGGAATCGAACACGCGTGACGGACGCAGCCAGCGCGTAAACGCCAGCAAAACGGAAGAGCCGTACAGGTCGCCCGTATAACCAATTAAGTTGGCCTCGAGATGCGCAGATGCCGCATCGTCGGCATACGTCGGCGGCAGGCCGACGTTGACAGCAGCGGGCCACACGGTGTCATCGACGAGCACCATGCCCTCATACACGCCATCAGCAGGCACCTGAATGCCGCTGGGAACTTGCAGGTTTGCCGTGGGAAAGCCCATGCCAGAACCTTCGTGACGGCCGCGAATAACACCACCACGCACCATATACGGGCGACCGAGTAACCCAGCAGCAAGCTCCACACGGCCCTGTCCCAGCTCATGACGGATACGGGTGGCGCAAATGGCCTCACCGCCCTCGCAAAGCAAGTCGTGACCGTACACGTCAACGCCGCGCTCGGCACCCCAGGTACGCATCTCGTCAACACCAGAAGCACCGCCGCGACCCAGCCTAAAGTCACTACCAACGCGAATCGAGCGAATGTCAACCACGCGCGACAGCAGTGCGAGAAAATCAACATGGTCAAGCGCCGCAACCTCAGGCGTAAAGGGAACGGCCACCACCGCATCGACCCCGGTTTGAGCCAGGGCATGCAGACGGTCGGCCGTCGTCATCAATTTTTGAGCGGGCGAAGGGCTCACCACAACGTCCGGGTCGGGATCGAAGGTAACCACGACTGCCTTACAGCCATGGGCACGGGCATCACGGACAAGCGCTTCGATGAGTTCCTGGTGTCCACGGTGAACGCCGTCGAACACGCCAATGGCGATCGATGCGGCACCCAAGTGCTCACACTCATCAAACGTATCGGTAGTAACGATGCGAGCCTCGTCCGACTCGCCCGCGAAAAAGATACGCGCGAGCTCGCGAGCGGACAACATCATCGAACACCGCCGATTGCCTGCGGAAACACGTGCTCCATGACAAAGCGGCCACTCTCAATGCGGGCGAGCGCCTTGAGTCCCCCATCGAGCACCAGCGCAAACGGCGCCTTCGAGGCATCGAAATCGACAAGCGCACGCTCAACGGGAATGCGTCGGCCGCAGAGCAGGTCGTCGGCAAGATTGCCCGGCAAGTCAACACGTGTGGCGCCCAGGGCCGCAATGGGATCCAGGGCAAAGCCAGCCGCGGACTCGGGAGAAAGCTCCTCGACCGCATGACAAGCGCCAATGGAAACAACACCGGAGGCCGTGCGGCGCAGCGCGGAAATGTGCGCGGCGCTCTCGCAGGCGCGGCCCAAGTCGCGAGCGAGCGCACGGATATAGGTGCCCTTGCTCACCGAGAACGCCACGGTCCACACACACGTATCACCTTCGCCGCCTACGGCGATCAGGTCTGCGGCATAGACCTCGACAGGGCGCGGAGGTAGGTCCACCGCATTGCCCTCGCGAGCAGACTTATAGGCGCGAACGCCATTGACCGAGATAGCCGAAAACGCCGGCGGCACCTGCATCTGCGGACCCAGCATGGCGGCCAAGTGCTCACGGGCATAGGCAGGATCGCAGAGCTCGTTGGCAACAGCCACCGTGCGGACCGCCTCGCCCTCCGCGTCATCGGTATTCGTCTCGGCGCCAAACGAAATATCGGCGACGTAGCTTTTGGTATCGAGCGTGAGCATGCCCAGCAGACGAGTGGCCTGGCCCACGCCCACCACCATGACACCCGATGCCATGGGGTCGAGCGTGCCGGCATGGCCGACGCGCCGCTCATGGAGGGCGCGCCGGCATTGCGAGACCACATCGTGGGACGTGCAGCCCACCGGCTTATCGACGGCGAGCAGCATATTCAGTTGTGAAGGCGTACGACGAGCCATGTACCATCCAAAAAGTTAAAGCTCGACGGTCACCGAAGCGGGATCCTCCCCTACCAGCTCGGCCAGCATGGGAAGTGCCACGGTGAGCGTCTCGAGAATCGTTCCGTTGTTGGAGAAACCGGCGGCAGCGGAATGTCCGCCTCCGCCAAAGGCAGCAGCAATCTCGGACACGTTGAGGTCGCCCTTTGAGCGCAGGTTGCCGCGCACCTTGGTATCGCCCTCAATGCCCTTCAGGAACAGGCAGACCTCGACGCCCATCACCGAGCGAACCACATCGACCAGGCCGTCACACTCATCCGAGGTGACGCCGCAGGCCTCAAGGTCACTCTGGTACGCGTAGCTATACGCGACACGCCCGTGGGCCACCGTCTTGATGCGGCCCATAACGATGGACTTGAGGTGCAAAAACTCAACGCGCATGCTCTGGTATACCTCGAGCGCAACGCGCGCGGGATCGGCACCGTGCGCGACCAGGCGCGAGGCGGCATGGAACGCGGCGGCATCGGCGTTTTGGTACTGAAAACGACCGGTGTCGGTCACCAAGCCGCACAGCAAGCAAGTCGCGACGCCATCACGGGCGACAATGCCACAATTGTCCAAGAAACGGTCAATGATCATGGCGCAGGCTGCGGCTTCAACGCGCCTCAGGCTGAGCTCGGCAAACTCCTCACGCGCCGGATGGTGGTCGAAACACACCACATGTTTGGAGCGACGAAGCACCTCGGCGGAATTATTGAGACGCTCGACGACCGGCACGTCCACAGAGATGAACAGGTCCGGATTGCCGGTATACGCAGATGCCGGCACCAAACGGTCGGCGCCCTCCATAAAGCGGTAGATGCGCGGAACCGGGTCATCGTCTGCCAGCAGCAGCGCAATGTCCTTGTTGGGGAAAAACTTCATAAGCGAGAGGCCCAGACCCAATACAGAACCCAAGGCATCGCCATCGGGAGAAGTATGTCCCGAAATCGCAATGGAGGACGCACCCTCGATGAGCTCGAGGATGCGTCGCTGAATATCTGCAGACTCGCACGAGGCGAGGTCGGCGGAATTAGTCATCTAAAGCTGCCTCCTGGGCGGCATCCGCTATCGGATAGCCGTCCTCGTCCTTTTCGATCGCAAGCGTGGCGGGAACGTTTTCCAGCGCACGCGTGATGCGCTCGGCCTCATCGGTCGAGCGATCGATGCGAAAATCGAGCTCGGGCGTAACACGCCAATCGAGCGAGCGAGCCAACAGGCTACGAATACGGCCCTTGGCGCTTGCGAGCGCCTCCATGACCTCGTCGTAGCGGCTCGCATCGCACGACACGTACACGCGCGCGAACGAACGGTCCACCGCGACCTCGACCGCGGTCAAAGTAACCAGGTCGAGACGCGGATCGGAAACCTCAAAGAGCAGGATATAACCGAGCTTCTCGCGAAGCTGCTCGCCCAGACGGCGGGTTGCCTGCGTTTGCTTCATAGCGCTACCCCCTACTCGGTACGGGCAACCTGGTCGATGCGGTAACCCTCGATCTGGTCGCCGGGCTTGATATCCTGGAAGTTCTCCAGGCCAATGCCGCCCTCGGAACCGCTCTTGAGGCTCTTAGCCTCGTCCTTGTAGTGGCGCATCGAGGCGATCTTGCCGTTGAAGACCACGATACCGTCGCGCACCAGACGCACGGAATCGGTCGCGGCGATCTCGCCCTCTTCGACGCGGACACCGGCGGCGATACCGACTTTGGGCACCTTGAAGGTGTCCAGGACGGTCGCGGTACCCGTGGAGACCTCGACCTCGGTGGGCTTGAGCATGCCGATACGAGCAGCGTCGAGCTCCTCAAGGCACTTGTAGATGACGTCGTAGCAACGGATCTCGACACCCTCGCGCTCGGCGGCGGAGCGGGCCTTACCGTCGGGACGGACGCCAAAGCCGATGATGATGGCGTTGGAGGCGTCGGCCAGGACAACGTCGGTCTCGTTGATGGCACCGACGGCGGAGTGGATCGTGTTGATGCGCACCTCGGACTGGTCCATCTTGTCGAGCGAGTCCTGAAGGGCCTCGATAGAGCCCTGGACGTCGGCCTTGATGATCAGGTTGAGCTCCTTGACCTCGGCGTCGGCAATGGTCTCGAAGAGGTTCTCGAGCGTGACGTGCTTCACGCGGCTCTGCTCCTCGATGCGGGCCTTGAGCGAACGCTCGTCAGCCAGGGCGCGAGCCTCGCGCTCGTCCTCGAACACGCGGAACTCGTCGCCGGCGTTGGGCACGGACTGCAGACCCAGAATCTCGACGGCGTCGGAGGGACCGGCCTCGGTGACGGCGTTGCCCTTGGGGTCAAGCATGGCGCGGACGCGGCCGTAGGTAAGGCCGGCGACCAGCGTATCGCCCACGTGCAGGGTGCCGCGGGTCACGAGCACGGTAGCGACCGAGCCGCGGCCCTTGTCGAGCTTGGCCTCGAGGACATTGCCGGAGGCAAAGGTGTCCGGGTTAGCCTTGAGCTCGAGCACGTCTGCCTGGAGCAGCACGGTCTCCAGAAGGTCGTCGATACCGATCTTCTGCTTGGCCGAGATGTTTACGAACATGTTCTGTCCGCCCCACTCCTCGGGGATGACGCCGTACTCGGTGAGCTCCTGTCGCACGCGGTCGGGGTTGGCGCCGGGCTTATCGATCTTGTTGACGGCAACGACGATGGGAACGCCGGCGGCCTTGGCGTGGTTGATCGACTCGACCGTCTGGGGCATGACGCCGTCGTCGGCAGCCACGATCAGAATGACGATGTCGGTCACCTTGGCGCCACGGGCACGCATAGCCGTAAAGGTGGCGTGACCGGGGGTATCGATGAAGGTGATCTTGCGGTCGTTGATCATGACCTGCGAAGCGCCGATGGCCTGCGTAATGCCGCCCGCCTCGCCGGCAGCAACGCCGGTGTGACGGATGGCGTCGAGCAGCGACGTCTTGCCGTGGTCGACGTGACCCATGACGGTGACGACCGGGGCGCGCGGCTTAAGGTCGGCGGGATCGTCGTAGAACGAGAAGGTGTTCTCCTCCTCGGGGGTGATGATCTTGATCTGACGGCCCAGGTCGTCGGCGACGAGCTCGACGAGGTCGTCGGACATGGACTGCGTCATGGTGAGCGGCGTACCCAGCAGGAACAGGCGCTTGATGATGTCGTTGGCCGGAACGTCGAGCGCCTCGGCAAGCTCCTGGACGGTAACGCCCTGGGAGACCTTGATGGCGTCGAGGTCCTCGGGGTTCACGCCCTGGGCCAGCGCCTCCTCTATCTTGCGCTCCTCCTGAGCCTTGGCAGCCTCGCGCTCGCGCTTCTCCTTGCGCTTCTTGCGGCGACCGGTGGACTCGCGAGAGGCCTCCTCGACGGCAGCACGAGCCTCCTCGAGCACCTTCTCGCGGCTGTACTCCTCGGCCTCGCGAGCCATGCGGCTGTAGTGGTCCTCTTCGTTGTTGTGACCGCCCTTGCGCTTCTTGCCCTTGCCCTGCTTATCGGGGTTGGGGAAGTCCATGCCGGCAGCGACGTTATTGCTGGCGTTGGTGCGATGGCTGTGCGGACGGCTCTCGGAAGCGTTGCGCTCGGAGTTGTTGTCGGAGGCGTTGCGATCGTTACGACGGCCACCGCGGCGGTCGTTGTTACCGCCACGACGGTTACCGCGCTCGGCGGCGCGCTCGGCCTTGGCCTTGTCCTCGGCGTCCTTCTTCTCCTTGAGCACGGTCTCCTGTGCGGCGATCTGGTCGAGCAGCGAACGGAAGCGCGAACCGGAGTCGGAAGCGGGAACGGCGCGGCGCTGGGCCTCGCGGGCAGCCTCCTCCTTCTCGCGGGCAAGGCGCTCCTGCTCGGCCTTCTTCTTGGCCTCGGCCTCGGCTCGGGCAGCCTCCTCGGCAGCCTGGGCTGCGGCAAACTGGCGGCGCTCCTCCTCGCGTGCCTTCTCGGCGGCGATGCGCTCGCGCTCGGCCTCGGCGGCGCGTGCGGCCTCCTCGGCGGCGGCAGCCTCCTCCTCGGCCTGCTTGGCGGCCTCGACTTCCTGAGCGCGGGCCTCGATCACCGAGGCGAGCTGCTTGCGGACCATGGCAACGTAGGCGTCCTCCAGGGTGGAGGAAGCGGACTTAGCGGGAATCTTCATATCGGCGAGATGACCCATCAGTTCCTTGGAGGTCATGCCGAACTCTTTGGCCAGGGTGGACACACGGACTTTTGCCATATGACTTCACCTACCCTTTCTGGCACCTTGGGTGCCTAGAGACTGAACGAGCGTGGGAAATGCGCCGGGACCTGCCCGGCGCGACCGCGCGCTAGATCAGGTCCTCCGCATCATCGAAGGCGTCGGTGTCGTGGACACCGCAGAAACGGGAGCCGGGACGAGCCTGGTTGCGGCACTGGATGCCGTCCTCGGACACGTACTCGCAGCGGCGGACATCCTCGTCCTCCTCGTCACCGATCAGGTCGGCGGCGGGCTCCTCGTGAACGGGAACGTTCTTGAGGATGTCGGCAGCAAGGGTCTCGGACTTGATGTCGATGTGCCAGCCGGTCAGGCGCGCGGCGAGGCGGGCGTTCTGGCCCTCCTTGCCGATGGCGAGGGACAGCTGGTCGTCGGGCACGATGACGCCGGCGTAGGCCTTCTCCTCGTCGATGAGGACGCGGGTGACCTTAGCGGGCGAAAGGGCGTTGGCGACGTAGACGGCAGGATCGGCATCCCACAGGATGACGTCGACGCGCTCGCCACGGAGCTCGCCCACGACAGCGCGAACACGGCTGCCCTTGGGGCCGACGCAGGCGCCCACGGGATCCAGACGGTCGTCGAGCGAGTGGACGGCGACCTTGGAACGCTGGCCGGGCTCGCGGGCGATCGACTTGATCTGGACGGTGCCCTCATAGATCTCGGGCACCTCCTGCTCAAACAGACGACGCATGAGCTCGGGGTGAGTACGGGAGATGACAATCGGCGGACGGCTGTGCTCGCCGCGAACCGGCTGCAGGTTGGAGTTGGGGTCGCGAACGTCGATGATCACGGCCTTGATGTGCTGGTTGTGCAGGTAGCGCTCGCCCATCGGACGCTCGTTGCGCTCGTTCTCATAACGGCGCTGGTCAAAGTGCGGAAGCTCGGCCTCGACGCCCTCGCGGATCTTGACGATCGTGAAGTCGGGCGTGGACTGCAGCACGGTACCGCTGATGAGATCACCGATGCGGCCGGAGAACTCCTCGTAGATCTGCTCTCGGGCGGAGTTGCGCACGATGGCGTTGATCTCGGCCTTGGCGTGCTGGGCAGCGATGCGGCTCGTGTTCTTGGGGGTGACGTCGATCTCCTCGAACTCGGTGAAGTTGCCCTCCTCGTCCATGGAATCGTCGATCGGCTCCAGGCGGTAGACGTAGATCTTGCCGGTGGTGCGGTCGATGGTCACCTTGGCGCCCCACTCAAGATGCAGGATCTCGGCATAGCTCTTAGCGAGCGACTGCTCCAGGCGGTCGATCAGGTAGAGCTGGTCGATGTGCTTCTCCTGGCAAAGCTCCATCAGGGCGGACATCATGTCGGATGCTGCCATCTTACTTTCCTTCCTTCGCGGGCTTGAAGTCGTAGGTAGGCTTCAACTTGCACTTTTTAACATCAGAGAAATCGAGGGTGACGGTCTCGCCGTCCTCGAGCTCGAGGGTAACGTCGGTCTCGGTCCCAGCGACAATCTTGCCGGTGTACTTGCGACGGCCCTCGGTGGCGGTGGAGGTGAGCTCGCAGTTCTCGCCCACAAAGCGGGCAAAGTCGCACGGACGGCGCAGCGGGCGCGCCATACCCGGGCTCGACACCTCGAGCGTATAGCTCGAAGAGATAGGATCGAGCTCCTCAATCACATCGCCGACCCACTTGGTGTTGGCCGTGACGTCGTTGAGCGACAGGCTCTGACCCTCGGCACCCTCGATACGCACGCGCACGCAGGGGGCCTTAGTGGCACCCACGAGCTCGACGTCGACGATGTCGACATCGTGCTGGGGAGCGACGGCCTCGAGTGCGTCGATGATCGCCTGCTCGGTCTTGGTCTTGACCATTGCGGCACCTCCATCCATACAAAAAAGAAGCGGGGCCGAAACCCCACTTCTTTCAATTACAACTTCATTTGCAAGCAAACTATACCAGTAGCTGCGAAAACGTGCAAGCACAGTACGAATCTGCAGGTCAGCGTGCGCACAGCTTCTCCACAAGAATAGGACAATTGACCTCAAGCACTTGGTCGGGCACACGCAAAACGAGGGGCGACCCAGCCGGATCGTCCCTCGTCTTTAATGCGTCAGCTAAGCGCGCAGTGCTTACTTGACCACCAGGTTGACCAGCTTGCCGGGCACGCAGATGGCCTTGACGACCGTCTTGCCCTCGAGCCACTTGGCGACGGCGGCCTCGGCGGCAGCCTGCATATCCTCATTGGAGGCATCGCGGGCAACGTCGACGCGACCGCGGACCTTGCCGAGCACCTGGACCACGATCTGCACCGTGTCCTCAACGGACTCGGCCAGGTCGAACTCGGGCCAGGCGGCGGTGTAGGCGTTGCCCTCGCAGCCGAGGGCCTCGTGCCACAGCTCGTCGGCCCAGAACGGGCAGATGGGGGCAAGGACGCTCACGATATCCTTAGCCACGCCGTAGCACAGCGCCTTGTCGCGGGTAGCACCCTCGGTGGCGTTGAGGTAGGCGCTCGCCGCGTTGACGAGCTCCATGACGGCCGAGATCGCGGTGTTGAACTGGCCGCGATCGAAGTCCTCGGTGCACTTGGCGATGGTGCGGTGACGCTCGCGATAGAGCTTCATCGCAACCTCGTCGAGCGCGGACTTGTCAAAGGCCACGTTGGCGTCGCCGGACTGGACGAGCTGCCACACGATACGCCAGGCGCGCTTGATGAAGCGGTTGGCGCCCTCAACGGCCTTGGGATCCCAGTCGAAGTCCTTCTCGGGCGGGGCGATAAACAGGATCGCCAAACGCATGGTGTCGGCGCCGTAGGGCTCGATGACCGAGCTCGGGGGCACGACGTTGCCCTTGGACTTGGACATGGTGTCGCCGTTCTCGTCCTTGACCATGCCCTGGCACAGCAGGTTGGTGAAGGGCTCGTCCACGGTCAGCAGACCCAGGTCGCGCAGGGCCTTGGTAAAGAAGCGGCTGTAGAGCAGGTGCAGAATAGCGTGCTCGATGCCACCGATGTAGTTATCGACGGGCATCCAACGGTCGGCGGCTTCCTTGGAGAAGGGCAGCTCGGTGTTGTGCGGGTCGGTATAGCGCAGGTAATACCAGCTGGAGCAGGTGAAGGTATCCATGGTATCGGTCTCGCGCTTGGCCGGGCGGCCGCAGATCGGGCAGGCAGTCTCGTAGAACTCCTTGCACTCGGCGAGGGTTTCGCCGGCGCCCAGGTCAAGGTTCTCGGGCAGCGTCACAGGCAGCTGATCCTCGGGCACGGGCACGATGCCGCAGTGCTCGCAGTGGATGGCCGGGATGGGATTGCCCCAATAGCGCTGGCGGCTGATGAGCCAGTCGCGCAGACGGAACTCGACCTTGCGACGGCCACAGCCCATGGCCTCGAGGTCGGCCACGATCGCGGC
This sequence comes from uncultured Collinsella sp., assembly GCA_959604825.1. Classification (GTDB taxonomy): domain Bacteria; phylum Actinomycetota; class Coriobacteriia; order Coriobacteriales; family Coriobacteriaceae; genus Collinsella. Next base: position 13,242 of record CAUHCN010000037.1, read on the forward strand.
CTCGCCCTCGGAGTGCTTGCCGCCGCGCATGCCGGTGTACTTGCCGGACTGGACGAGCGTGCCCTCGGCAGCGTGAGCGCAATCCCAGTCGACGGTCTCGGCATGGAAGGTATCGATGGTCTCGCCGCTGGCCTCGACGGCAGCGCGATCGTCGTCGTCCAGGATGATCGGCACGATCGGCAGGTCGTACTTACGGGCAAACTCAAAGTCGCGCTGGTCGCCACAGGGAACGGCCATGACGGCACCGGTACCGTAGTCGGCAACGACATAATCGGCAACCCACACGGGGACCTTCTCGCCGTTGACGGGGTTCACCACGTAGCGGCCGGTAAAGGCACCGTGCTTCTCGAGGGTGCCCTGGGCACGCTCGACGGCAGAGATATGCTTGGCGTCCTCGACGATCTTAGTGACGGCCTCCTCGTACTCCGTGCCCTCGACGAGCTCATGCAGGCCGGCGTACTCGGGAGCCAGGACAAAGAAGGAGACGCCAAAGAGCGTATCGGCACGCGTGGTGAAGACGGTGATCTTGCCCTCGTCGCCCTCGATGGGCTCGCCATCCTTGTCGCACAGGGTAAAGTCGACCTCGGCGCCCTCGGAGCGACCGATCCAGTTGGCCTGCATCTGCTTGACGCGCTCGGGCCAGCCGGGGAGCTTCTCCAGATCGTCGAGCAGCTCCTGAGAGTACTCGGTGATCTTGTAGTACCACTGCTCAAGGTCGCGCTTCTCGGGCTCGGTGCCGCAGCGCCAGCACTTGCCCTCGGTGACCTGCTCGTTGGCCAGAACGGTCTTGCAGGTGGGGCACCAGTTGACCGGGTTCTTCTTGCGGTAGACCAGGCCCTTTTCCCACATCTTCTCAAAGATCCACTGACCCCAACGGTAGTAGTCGGGGCTGCAGGTCTTAACGGTACGATCCAGATCGTAGGAGAAGCCCATGCGCCTCATCGTGGCGAGCGCCTGGTCCATGTTCTTATACGTCCAGGCGGCAGCCTGCGTGTTGTGCTTGATGGCGGCGTTCTCGGCAGGCAGACCAAAGGCGTCAAAGCCGATGGGATGCAGCACGTCAAAGCCGCGCATGCGGGCCTGACGGGCCATGGCATCGCCGATGGTATAGTTGCGCGCGTGGCCCATGTGCAGGTCGCCCGACGGATACGGGAACATCTCGAGCACATACTTCTTGGGCTTGCTGTCGTCGGTGTCGACGGCAAAGAGGTTGGAGTCCTCCCAGGCCTTCATCCACCGGGACTCAATGGCCTGCGCGTCGTAGGCAGGAATCTCGTCCTTATGATCTGTGCAATCGCACATATCAGCTCCTTTGTTAGCTGGGTTGGGGCGGGGCGCTCTTACCTTTACTCGCTGCTGCGGACAGTCCTGCTCGCACGAAGAGCACATTAAGTGCTCTTCGGCTCGTGCGGAACTTGCAGCGAGCAAAGGTAAGAGCGCCCCTCCACATCGTTAACTCGCATGATGATAGCAAATACAACAAGCGAGATGTCTGCGACTTGCAGGCATCTCGCTTTATCTAAATAACGTGGTTGGGAATCAACCTTTGATATGCAGCTCTTACCTTATCGATAGGAAACGCTCTGCTGAGAATCCTTCACGACTACGTCGTGGGCGCCGCCTTCGACGATGGAGGTGGAGCTGACCAGCGTCAGGCGTGCCTTTTCCTGGAGCTCGGGGATCGAGAGGGCGCCGCAGTTGCACATCGTGGACTTGACCTTGTAGAGCGTGCCGCCTACGCCGTCCTTGAGGGAGCCGGCGTAGGGAACGTAGGAGTCGACGCCCTCGACGAAGCTAAGCTTCGCAGCACCGCCCAGGTCATAGCGCTGCCAGTTGCGGGCACGCGCAGAGCCCTCGCCCCAGTACTCCTTCATGTACTGACCGTTCACATTGACGCGCTCGGTCGGGCTCTCGTCAAAGCGGGCGAAGTAGCGACCCAACATCATAAAGTCGGCACCCATGGCAAGGGCGAGCGTCATGTGGTAGTCGTAGACGATGCCGCCGTCGGAGCACACGGGCACGTAGACGCCGGTCTCCTCGTAGTACTCGTCACGGGCGCGGCAGACGTCGATCAGCGCGGTGGCCTGGCCACGGCCGATACCCTTGGTCTCGCGAGTGATGCAGATAGAACCGCCGCCGATACCGACCTTGATGAAGTCGGCACCGCAGTCGGCCAGGAAGCGGAAGCCCTCGGCGTCGACAACGTTGCCGGCACCGACCTTGACGTCCTCGCCGTAGTTGGCACGGATCCACTCAATGGTACGCTTCTGCCACTCGCTGAAGCCCTCGGAGGAGTCAATGCACAGGACGTCGGCGCCGGCCTCGATGAGCAGCGGCACGCGCTCGGCATAGTCGCGCGTGTTGATACCGGCGCCGACCATGTAGCGCTTGTCGTTATCGAGCAGCTCGTTGGGGTTGGTCTTGTGGCTGTCGTAGTCCTTGCGGAAGACGATGCCCATGAGGTGATCGTTGTCGTCAACGATCGGCAGGGCGTTGAGCTTGTTGTCCCAGATTACGTCGTTGGCAACCTTGAGGCTAATGTTCTTGTCGCCCACGATGAGCTGCTCACGCGGGGTCATGAACTCGGAGACCTTCTTCTGATGGTCATCGCGGCTGGGGCGATAATCGCGGCTAGTGACGATGCCCAGGAGCTTGCCCTTGGGAGTGCCGTCGTCGGTAACCGGCATGGTGGAGTGGCCGGTCTTCTCCTTAAGCTCAATGACCTGCTCCATGGTCATGTCGGGGGTCAGCGTGGAATCGGACTGAACGAAGCCGGCCTTGTGATCCTTGACGGCCTTGACCATAGCGGCCTCGGACTCGGCGCTCTGGGAACCGTAAATGAAGGACAGGCCACCCTCGGTAGCGAGCGCGACACCCATGTCGACGCCCGAGACGGACTGCATGATGGCGGAAACCATGGGGATGTTCAGGGTGATTGCCGGCTTCTCACCGCGCTTAAAGCGGGTTAGCGGCGTCTTAAGAGAGACGTTGTTGGGGATGCACTGCGAGGACGAGTAACCAGGGACCAGCAGATACTCCGAAAACGTGTGGGACTCACCGGGAAAGAACGTAGCCATGTTTCTCCTTTTTCCATGCGACCGGTCGGCTGCAGGCCTCGTAGGACCCAGCCCAACCTTGGGCGCCCAATACTGGGGAAGTATCTTAACGCACTTTGACTGCTACAATGCATGATTTAAGAAGAGCACACGAGGGTTTGACGCAGGCTTTGCGTTTGCCCAGCAAACACTTTAGCGGGGAGACGTGGAGCGTATGAAGTACAAGACGACGGCAAAGTTGGTCATTCAAGCGTGCGACAAGGATTTGCCGGGCGTCTTCGGCCACGGCTGTGTCTTGCTGCTGAAAGGTATCGCCCGCGAGCACTCGCTCAACCGTTCCGCCAAGAGCATGGGCATGGCGTATTCCAAGGCCTGGCGCATCGTGAACGAGGCGGAAGGCCAGCTAGGCTGCAAGCTCATCGAGCGCGACGGCGCCCGCGGATCCACGCTCACGCCGGCCGGCGAGCGAGCCATAGCAGTCTACGAGGAGCTGCAGGCCGACATCAACAACGTCATCGCCACCAAAGCAAACGACCTCATCGCCAGCATCAAAAAGTAGCTAATTTGGGACGGGGCTTTTTTAACTACACAACCCCTTCCTATTAAGTTGCGGTGAAATAGGGACTGTTTATGCGGTTAAAGCCGTAAATGGGGGTGCGGACGATTTCTTGGACCGCGCCTAGGCGTATCCAAGCTTCCTGCG
>CAUHCN010000038.1 GCA_959604825.1 uncultured Collinsella sp.
CATAGCGGGTGGTTTCTGATGCGGCGCGCTGCGCGCCCCGCACAGGCTAAAGCCTTTAATAAGGCCGCCCCGGTTACCCAGGGCGGCCTTTTCGTCAGCACCTACATTGCAGGCAAAATCACACGCTACTTGGCGCGACCCTCCTCATAGCGCTCGACCAGCTTGGCCTGAACGTCATAGGGCACCTGCTCGTAGCCGGCGGGCTTCATGGTAAAGTCACCCGTGCCGCGCGTGATAGAGCGCAGGCGCGTCGAGTAATCCGTCAGCTCGGCGAGAGGTGCCTGCGCGATAACCACGGTGTCTCCGCGCTCATCGGTCTCCATGCCTGTCACGCGACCGCGCGAGGCCGAGATGTCGCCCATCACGGCGCCGGCGTAGCTCTCGGGAATAGTCACCGTGATTTCCTCGATGGGCTCCAGCACCACCGGGTCGGCATCGGCACATGCCTTGCGCAGGCCGATGCGAGCCGCCGCGCGGAACGCCATCTCGTTGGAGTCGACGCTGTGATACGAGCCGTCGTACACAGCCACGCGAATGCCCGTGAGCGGATAGCCGGCAATGATGCCGTCCTTCATGGTCTCCTGGACGCCCTTGTCCACGGCGGGGATCAGCGAGCGCGGAATGCGGCCGCCCACGACCTCGTCCACAAACTCATAGCCATCACTCGTGCCGTCGGGCCCAATGAGCGGCTCCACGCGCAGCCAGCAGTCGCCGTACTGACCGGCGCCGCCGGTCTGCTTCTTATGGCGGCCCTGGGCACTTGCCGTACGGCGAATGGTCTCGCGATACGGAATGCGGATCGGCACGCTCTTGGCTACGACCTTGGTGCGATCCTCCAAACGATTGAGCAGCACCGAAACCTGCGCCTCACCAACGGCGGAGATAATGGTCTGGCCGGTCTCCTCGTCGCGGTCGATGCTCATGGTCGGATCGGCCTTGCAGGCCTTCTCGATAAACGTGTAGAGCTTCTCTTCGTCGCCGCGATTCTCGGCCTCGATGGCAATGCGGTACTGCGAGTTGGGGAACTTAAACGCCGCAGCCTCGACCTTGCCGGTAATCGAGAGCGTATCGCCCGTCTCGGCCGCCAGCTTGGGTGCCACGATAATGTCGCCGGCATAGGCGTGACCGACCTCGGTCATGTCGCGGCCGCACATCACATACAGGTGAGCCAGACGGTCGCCCTTGCGGGTACGCGCGTTGATCAGCTCAAGACCCGGCTCAAGCGTACCCGTCAGCACCTTGATAAAGCTGATGCGACCCTGCTGCGGATCGGCCAGGGTCTTAAACACAAACGCCACCGGACGGTCATCGTCGCTCGAAATCTTGAGCGAATCGCCGTCGATAAGCGGCATCTCGCCGTAGTCGGTCGGCGCCGGGAAGTACGTCGCGATGTCGTCCATCAGCGAGTTGACGCCCTGCTCCTTAATGCAATCGCCCGCAAAGACCGGCACAAAGATGCGCTCGGCAATCGCCTTCGACAGCAAGCCCTCAAGCTCCTCCTGCGTCAGTGTCTCCTCGCCTTCCAGGTACTTCATCATCAGCTCATCGTCGGCCTCGGCCACCAACTCGCACAGATGGTCATGGGCCTCCTCGGCCTGGGCACGATACTCCTCGGGAATCTCCGACTCAACGGCTTCGGTGCCGTTGCAATGGCGCGCCTTCATGCGCACCAGGTCGATGATGCCGTCAAAGTCCTCGCCCTCGCCCCAGGGAAGGGTCACGGCGCCCAGGCGCGTGCCAAAGCGCTCCTGCAGCAGGTCCATCGTGGTCGCAAAGCTGGCCTCGGAGCGCGACAGGCGGTTTACGAACACCGCACGCGCCAGGCGCAGGTCCTCGGCGGCATACCAGAGCTTAACCGTCGTAGGCTGCGGGCCGGCCTCGGCGTCGACCACAAACAGAGCCGTCTCGCAGACGCTCATCGCGGCAAAGGCGTCGCCGATAAAATCGGGGTAGCACGGGGCATCGAGCACATTGATGCGCGCGCCCTTCCAGTCGATTGGCGCAATGGTCGTCGAGATGGAGAATGAACGCTTGACCTCTTCAGGGTCATAGTCGAGCGTAGGCTTGGTGCCGTCGTGGCCGCCCAGGCGGGCGGTCTTGCCGGAAAGGTGGAGCATGGCTTCGGCGAGTGAAGTCTTGCCCACCCCGCCTTGGCCTACGAGCACCACGTTCCTTACGTTACCGGTCTTGGGAGCACCCATGATGACCTCCTTGCAGGGCCGCGCGCAATGCGCGACGCCAACGGGGAGAGTTCGCGGTCGGTGCCATCCCGGGAGCAGCATGGTCGGCAGCCGAGCCGACTCACCCTCCAAATGTCCTATGCCACCACCCTACCCTCACGGGCGGCTGTCCATGCATACCTTTCGGCGCACGTATGAATACAGGCGGCGAGAGGAAGAGACAAGCTTGTGAGGCGATTATTGAACCCCGTCGATGCAAACAAAAAGCCGCCACAGACCGTAAGACCTGCGGCGGCTTCGCCTCAATTAATAGTTGAGTAAATACCTGAGCCTATCCCTCGATACGGCTCAAGAACTCACGCGTGCGCTGCTCGCGCGGATGGTCGATAACCTGCTCGGCAGGACCCTCCTCGACAATACGACCGCCATCCATAAAGACCACGCGGTCGGCAACATCGCGCGCAAACTGCATTGCGTGGGTCACGATCACCATCGTCATATTCTGCGCAGCGAGGTCCTTAATGACACGCAGCACCTCGGCCGTCAGCTCGGGGTCGAGCGCCGAGGTCGGCTCGTCAAAGAACAGGATCTCCGGGTCGAGCGCTAGGGCGCGGGCAATACTCACGCGCTGCTGCTGACCGCCCGAAAGCTCACACGGCACCTTGTTCTCGTTGCCCGTCAGCCCCATTTGCGTAATCAGCTCGTGGGCGCGGGCTTCCGCCTGCTCGCGCGGACGCTTGAGCACGCGAATCGGCGCATCGGTGATGTTTTTCATCACGGTATAGTGCGGAAACAGATTGTAGTTCTGAAACACCAGGCCAAATCGCGAGCGCGCCTGTTTGGGCACGTCGCCTTTCGCATATACCGCACCCAGCCCCGCATCCGTCGCAACGGCAAGGTCTCCAAACGAGAGCGAGCCTCCGTCGAGTGTCTCGAGCAGCGTGGCACACCGCAGCAGCGTGGACTTACCGCCGCCCGAAGGTCCGATAATCGCCACGACCTCGCCACGCTTCACCTCAAGCGAGATATCCTTGAGCACCTCATTGCCGCCAAACGCCTTACGCGCGTTCGATATATTCATTACCGAATTAATCATGGTAGTAATCCAATTTTTTCTCGGCAGCGCCCAGCAGCATCTCGACGACGAAGTTAAAGACCCAGTAGATCAGCGCCGCGATTGCAAACGGCACCATGCTCACCTGCGAGGCGACCAGCGCCTTGGCCGTCGAGAACATCTCACCCACGCCAATGGCAAACGCCAGCGACGTGTCCTTGACCAGTGTGATGATCTCGTTGCCCATCGCCGGCAGAATACGCTTGGTGACCTGCGGCATCACGATATACAGAAACGTCTGCATGCGCGAGTAGCCCAGCACCTCGGCGGCCTCATATTGACCGCGCGGAATGGACTGCAGGCCCGATCGATAGATCTCGGCAAAATAGCCGGCGTAGTTGATGATGAACGCCACGACGCACGCCGTCCACTTGGAATCGGGCGTGAGCGAAATGCCAAACACGTAGTACGGGGCAAAGTAGATGGCAAACATCTGCAGCATGAGCGGCGTGCCGCGCATGACCGAGATATAGATGCGCGCGATCCAGCGAAGCGGCGCGATTTTGCTCATGCGCATAAACGCCACGGGGATTCCCAGCGGAATCGACCCCAACAGCGTCAGCACAAACAACTGCAAACTGACCAAGAAACCCTGGCCAAGCATCTGTATCATGACCTGAATAGACATTACTTGAGCACCCAATTATCGAAAGATAGACCATAGCTTGAATACTTGTCGCACAGGTCCTTAACCGTGCCGTCCTCGTAGAGCGCCTTGAGCGACTCGGTCACGGCGTCGGCCGACTTGGTGTCGCCCTTCTTAAAGCCGACGGCGTAGTGCTCGCTGGACAGCGGCTCATCAAGCTGCGTATAGGCATCGGGCTTGGCGGCAAGCTGATACTGGGCAATCGAAAGGTCGCAAGCCACGGCATCGACCGCGCCGCTCTCGAGCTGCATAAAGGCCGTGTTGTACTCGCCGATCGTGTCGAGCGTGGCAAACGTCGCCGCCAGATCCTTCTGGTCACCCTCAAGCACGTCCTGCGCAGCGGAATCAGTCTGGGTAATCACAGTCTTGCCGGCAAGATCGTCCCAGCCCTTGATGCCCGCATCTTTCTTTACCACCAGCACCTGCTCGTTGAGCATGTACGGCTCGGAGAACGTGTAGTCGTCCTCACGGCCCTCCATGGTAAAGCCGTTCCAGATGCAGTTGATGGCGCCCGAGTTAAGCAGCGTATCCTTGGCGTCCCAGTCGATGGCCTCGTATTTGACCTCCCAGCCCTGCTTATCGGCAACAGCCTTGGCCAGATCGAGATCAAAGCCGGTGTACTCGCCATCGTCGCCCACAAAGCCGTACGGAGGATAGGACTTATCAAAGCCCACCACGAGCTTCTTGGACTCCGCAGCGCCCTTCACGTCCTTGGCTGCAGCGGAACCCTTATCGGCACCACCGCCGCAACCGACAAGACCAAGGCCAAGCACCATGGCGAGCGAGCCGGCTAGACCAACAAACTGACGACGAGACATATCGGTATTCATGGTGTTCCCCCTTGGTGGCACTTTAGTTAGGTAAAGTGAGTCATGTAACGTTCAGAATCATACACTTTAGCGTGATAGAGCACAAGGCGAGTTTGCCCGCCGCGTGAGGGGTGCGGGGGTTAAGTTTCCTGCTCTACAGTCCTGCTCACGACGGAGGCCACATTAAGTGGCCTCCTGTTCGTGCGGAACTCGCGATAAACTTAACCCCCACACCCCTCACGCGGCGGGCAACCGTCGTTGGGCTTATCACTGACACGAATAAACCGCTTGCATATCGTCTGCTGGCTTGGCACGGTACAATACTTGCAGCTTTAATTCATGAATAAGTGGAGTTATTGATGGCAGAATCTCGTGCGGAGCGTAGGGCTCGTCGTGCTTTGGTGGAGGCGGTTGAGGGGTCGAAGGAGGAGAAATCTTCTTCGAAATCCAAGTCTTCTAAAGCTGCAAAAAGCAAATCGACCAAGAACAGGGCTAAGGCCAAGCGTCCCGGCTCTCGTCGGAGCGAGGATAAGGCTTCTCAGACTCGCTCCAAGCGCCCGTATAAGAATCCGGCTCCGTCTGCGCGCAAGACCGTTGATTCCAAGTCTCCTTGTTCCATCATGAAAGATTGCGGTGGGTGTACGGCGCTCAATCGTCCTTATAAGAAGCAGCTCGCCGCCAAGCAGGCCGCCATGGAGGAGCTTTTTGCTGCTCTTTGCGAGCGCGAGGGTATCAGCGTCGACCCCATTCGCGGTATGGGAGTCACCCTGGGCGACCCGGGCAAATATCCTGCGCCGCGTGGCTTTCGTCATAAGGCTGCCACTCCCTTTGCTCCCGGTAAGGAGGACGCCGTCCGTTGCGGTTTCTTTGAGCGCGGCACGCACAAGATCGTTGCCGTACCCGAATGCCCCGTCGAGGCACCGGGCGCCCGTCAGATTCTCAACGGCATCGCACGCGAAGCTGAGCGGCTGCATATTCCCGCCTTTAATGAGGACAAGCATCTGGGCTTGCTCCGCTATGCCGTCGTCCGCTGCGGTTGGCGTACCGACCAGGTCATGGTTACGCTCGTGACCGCCCAGCGTGACTTACCGCATGCGCAGGAGTTCTTTGAGGCTGTCGCCGCGCTCAATCCGCACATCGTCACCGTCGCCCAAAACATCAACGGACGTCCCGGCAACGCCATCCTCGGCGAGGAAACCCGCATTGTATATGGCGCCGAGTGCATGCGCGACCAGCTGCTCGGTTGCGAATTCGATATCTCCCCCACCGCGTTTTATCAGACCAACCCGCAACAGACCGAGCTGCTCTATCAGCTCGCTATCGACGGCATGGATTTGCACCAGGGCGATGTGCTCATGGACGCCTACTGTGGCAGCGGTACCATCGGTCTTTGCGCAGCTAAAGATGCCCAGAACAAGGGTATCGGCATTATGCTGCTCGGCGTTGAGCGCAACCCGGCGGGCATTGCCGACGCACGTCGCAATGCCGAGCTCAACGGCCTCACCCGCAGCGCTTGGTTTATGGCCGACGACGCCACCGACTACATCCTGGATGCCGCCGACAACAACGAACGCGTCGACGTTCTTTCCATCGACCCGCCGCGCGCCGGCTCCACGCCCGAGTTCCTCGAAGCTGCCTGCGCACTTAAGCCGCGCCGCATCACCTATATCAGCTGCAACCCCGTGACCCAAGAGCGCGACCTGCACCAGCTCCTCGACGGAGGCTATCGCCTGCTCAAGATCACGCCCGTCGACATGTTCCCTCACACCGACCACACCGAAACCGTAGCGGTCCTCGAACGCCGCTAACCAACCTCAGTAGATTTTTGGGACAAGAAAGGGGGCGACCCGTCTGGGCCGCCCCCTTCGCTTGGTTTATAAACTCCGCTACATCCCATTGCGCAGATCGCACACGCCGGCTGCCGCCATCTCGCGCAGCAGCGTCTCGCGGTCGCGCGTCACGATCAAATCCAGCGGGAAGTGAATCTCGTCGAGCATCTTGCGCGCGTGATCGAGCTTGCCAATGGCCATGCCAATGTGGGCATCGGTTGACACGCCAATGCCCACGCCCAGCTCGGCGCAGCGCTCGGCGATCTTGCGGCATACGGCCCAATGCTCAGTGTCGACACCGTGTTCAAGACTATGGTTGTTGATCTCGATAATCTTGTGCTTGGCCTTAGCTGCCAACAGCACCTCGTCGATATCGAACGGCACGCCCGAACGCCCCGTGTGACCCAGCATGAACACCTTGGGGTGCTCCAGGGCATTGATATACATCTCGGTCGTCTGGGCCAGCGTCGCGCCTTCAGCAATCTGCGAATTATGCACGCTCGCAACCAAATAATCCAAATTACGCGTAACCAAATCGAACAGCGAATGCTGACGGCTGTACGAATCGCCGGCAATATCGAGCGTGACAGGAGTGTCCTCGCCAAACAGGCTTCCGTCCAGCGAAACGATATCGGCCTCGGCACCACGCAGCACCAGCACGCCGCTCCAAATGCGCGGCCAGATATCCTGGTTGATAAAGAACTGGTAACTGCGCAGGTCATTGGGGCAAGCCGTAACCATAGAGCTCAAATGGTCGGCAGATCCGAGCACCTGCAGACCACGCTCTGCCGCCCAGTACACATTCTCCTCAATGGTCGAATATGCATGCGCAGAGAACATCGTATGGGTATGAATGTCACAAGAAAGCAGGTAGGGCATCAGGTCTCCTTATCTGGCACGGCCGTCGCTTATATTCATTGTACGCATAGCCTTCGATAGTCGTAAAACCACTCCATCCCAAAGACACAACGTCCATGACAACGGGGTCCGGCTTAACACCAAACCCCGTTTCACGTAAAACATTGTAGGCAGATCGCTTTGCTTTTAACGATACTCGTCCGCCAACTGTTTCCAAGCGGGTAGCGAATTGACAATCGTTTCGTAACTCACGCAATAGCCCAGGCGGAACCAACCCGGCATACCAAAGCTGTCCGAGGGAACCGCAAGCAACTCATACTTCTTTGCGCGCTCGCAAAACGCATTCGCATCGGGCTCCAACGCTTTCACCCATAGGTAGAACGCGCCATCCGGCTCAACATAGGTGTAGCCATACTCCGCTAGTGCGTCGGTAAGCGCGGTGCGGTTGCGTGCATAGGCCTCAACGTCACTCGGCTCATCGATGCAGTCGATAATTACGCGCTGGAAGAGTGCCGGTGCGCATACAAAACCCAGCGTACGGGCAGCACCCGCAACAGCCGGCATCAGACGGGCGGCCTGCGGATTGGTGTTGGGAACCAAGATCCACCCCACGCGCTCACCCGGCAGCGACAGCGACTTGGAATACGAGTAGCACACGATGGTGTGCTCGTAAATCGAGGGCACCCAAGGCACCTCGGCACCGTACACGATTTCGCGGTACGGCTCATCCGAGATGAGCATAATCGGATTCTCGGGATCGCGCTGAGCGTTGGCCTCGCGCAGAACGTTGGCCAGTCGCGTCAGCGTGTCGCATGTATATACGGCACCGGTCGGATTGTTGGGAGAGTCGATGATGACGGCCGCCGTCTTATCGCTGATCGCCTTGAGCACGTTGTCCACGCTCAGCTGGAACGTATCTTCATCGGCGAGCGCCTCAACACACGTACAGCCGGCCTTCTCAATCCAAACGCGATACTCCGGAAAGTACGGGGCGATAACAATAACCTCGTCGCCCGGGTTCGTAACGGCGTTGAGCGTGCAGGTGAGCGAAGCCGCGGCACCCACCGTCATAAAGACGTCTTTGCCCTCATAGCTCGTGCCAAAGCGGCGGTTGAGCGATTCGGCCACAGCGGCACGACATTGCGGCAGGCCCGGTGCGGGCGTGTAGCCGTGCAGCTGGTCGCTCGGCAGCTCCAGGGCCTTCTTAATCGACTCAGCCACGGCAGCGGGCGCCGGAACACTCGGGTTGCCCAGCGAAAAATCGAATACGTTTTCCGCACCGATCTGCGCCTTGCGCTCAAGGCCATAGCTAAAAATCTCACGGATGATGGAGCTTTCCGCACCGCGAGCATACATAGTTTCGTTGATCATCTGTTCCCCTTTCACATAGGCGCTATTGTACGCTTTAGCCGAGCAAAGTGCCGCAGCAATGTTGATTGGGGACAGACTTAAATGCGTGAAAACGCTCATTTAAGTCTGTCCCCAATCAACAGACGGCCCCATATCGCTCAAAAGAAAAAGCCCCCGCAGGTTTCCCCGCAGAGGCTTTCGCCACAAAGACTATTTGTCGGCGTCGGTGTCGGCATCGGCATCGACGACGGCATGGTCATCGTCAGCATCATCGGATGCGGCTTCGGCATCCTCCTGCATGGCCGCCTGCGCAAAGGCCGCGGCATCAGCCGCCAGCTCCTCCTCGCTCATGCGAGGCGCGCGCTTCTTGGTCGGCATGCCGGCCGCCTTGGCATTGCGCTCCTCCTTGGCCGCCAGGATATCGCCCTCGCGCTCAAGGTACGCATCCCACTCGTTGTCGAGCAGGGCGTTCACGGCGTCGCCTTCGACGGTCTCGCGCTCAAGCAGCACCTTCGCCATCAGATCGAGCTGATCGCGACGGGCATCCAAAATCTCGACCGCACGACGATGGGCTTCGCGCATGATGCGCTGAACCTCGATATCGATGCGGCGTGCCGTCTCCTCGGAGTAATCCTGGTGATCGGCGTAATCGCGACCAAGGAACACCTGATGCTGCGCCTCGCCAAACACTTGCGTGCCCAGCTCCTCGCTCATACCCAGGCGCGTGACCATCTCGCGCGCCATCTTGGTCGCGCGCTCCAGGTCGTTGCTCGCGCCCGACGTGATGTCGTCGCACATGAGCTCCTCGGCAACGCGACCGCCCAAGAACACGGCAAGCTCGTCGAGCATCTCGTTCTTGGTCTTGAGGAAGTGATCCTCCTGCGGAAGCTGCAGCGTGTAACCCAGAGCCTGGCCGCGGCTGACAATCGAAATCTTGTGAACCGGATCGGAGTGCTCCAGGATGTGGCCCACCAGGGCATGGCCGCTCTCGTGGTAGGCAATCGTAGTGCGCTCGGCTTCGGTCATCACGCGACCCTTGCGCTGCGGTCCGGCAATCACGCGCTCCATCGACTCCTCGACCTCGTCCATCGAGATCACGGAACGATGGCGGCGAGCAGCCAGCAGCGCAGACTCGTTGAGCAGATTTGCCAGATCGGCACCGGTAAAGCCAACGGTCATCTGGGCGAGCTTCTCAAACTTAACGTCCTCGTCCATCGGCTTGTTCTCGGCATGCACGCGCAAGATCTGCTCGCGGCCCTTCACATCCGGACGGTCGACCGTAACCTGACGGTCAAAACGGCCGGGACGCAGCAATGCCGGATCCAGGATGTCAGGACGGTTGGTCGCAGCGATCAGGATGACCGACTCGCTCTCCTCAAAACCGTCCATCTCGACCAACAGCTGGTTGAGCGTCTGCTCGCGCTCGTCGTGACCGCCGCCCAAGCCGGCTCCGCGCTGACGTCCCACGGCGTCGATCTCATCGATGAAGATGATCGACGGGGCCTGGGACTTGGCCTCCTTAAAGAGGTCACGCACACGGCTGGCGCCGACACCTACGAACATCTCGACAAAGTCGGAACCCGAGATGCTAAAGAACGGCACGCCCGCCTCGCCGGCAACAGCCTTGGCCAGCAGCGTTTTACCGGTGCCCGGAGGGCCAACCAGCAACACGCCACGCGGGATCTTGGCGCCCAGCTTGCGATAGCGATCCGGATCGCTCAAAAAGTCACGGATCTCCTCGAGCTCCTCGACTGCCTCGTCCACGCCGGCAACGTCTTCAAACTTGACCTTGGGGCGTGTGGCCTCGTTGGTCTTGGCGTTGGTCTTGCCAAACTGCATGTTCCTGTTGTTGGCGCCCATCATCTGGCGCATAAAGTAGAACATGATGGCGATAAGGGCGATCGTCGGAAGCACACTCATCGCCAAGTCGCCCCAAAAATCGGGATCGTTGGTGTTGACGATGTACTTGGTATCGGGGTGCTCCGCCATGAGCTCGGCAAGCGAATCGGAGCCGACATAGGTCGAAGAGAAGCTCTTGAGCTCGCTCGTATCGCCCTTGTCCTTCTTCGTCTTCCAGTAATGACCCGTCACGCTTCCGTCTTGAACCGTATAGGTCAGATCTTCGACGCGATCCTGCTTGATGGCGCTCACCATCTCGCTCGTCGCGAGCTTAACGGTATTGCTGGAATTGGCAAAGCCGGAGCCCATGTTAAAGAAGGCGTAGCCCAGAAGCGCGCAAGCCAAAATAAAATACAGCCAGCCCGTACGCGTGGGCTTCTTGCCTCCGGGCATCCCCGGGATCTTTGGGTCCCGGGGAGTCTGGGAATTGTTATCGTTACGGTCGTCGGGCATCTTACGAATAAACCTCCGGTTTCAAAATGCCCAGATACGGAAGGTTACGATAGCGCTCGGCATAGTCGAGGCCGTAGCCCACCACAAAGGCATCGGGGCAATGGGTTCCAACATACTTGGGCGTGATGGCCGAGACGCGGTCCTCAACGTCCTTCCACAGGAAGGCGGCGACCTCCAGAGAAGCGGGCTTGCGGCTCTCGAGGTTCTTCATCAGATACTTGAGCGTCAGGCCCGAGTCCAGAATGTCCTCGACGATCAGCACGTCGCGACCGCGGATGTCGATATCCAGGTCCTTAATGATACGCACGATACCCGAGGACTTCACACCGTCGCCATAGCTCGAAACAGCCATGAAATCGATGTTGGTCGGCAGCTCGATCTTACGCATCAGGTCGCCCATAAAGACCACGGCGCCGCGCAGGACCGCAATCAGCACCAGATCCTTACCCGCGTAGTCGCGAGTAATCTCCTCGCCCAGGCGAGAGACGATACCGTCGATATCCTCCTGCGTGAACAGAACCTTCTCGATATCCGGATGTTGAGAAGCCATGACAACCCTTTCTTGTGCTTATCGCCCACACACCGCCGTATGGACGCGAACTTCACATTTTAGCAGCGCACGGGGTATATTTTCCAGCCCGTACGCCATCAGCGCGGGAATACCGTCAACGTCGCACAGAATAGCTGGCGTGGGACGCTATTCCGCATCGACCACGCGGAGCAGATATGCCACGCGCGTTGCGGCCGTGCACTTAAAACGCTCGTCCGCGCGAACTCCGGCGACCCACACCACGGCGCCCCCCGGCGCCGTCCTCACCATGGGCACGCCGGCGCGCTCGGAAACGGGAATGCGAGCCTCACCTAGCAAGTCGGATACTT
Organism: uncultured Collinsella sp.; assembly: GCA_959604825.1. Taxonomy (GTDB): domain Bacteria; phylum Actinomycetota; class Coriobacteriia; order Coriobacteriales; family Coriobacteriaceae; genus Collinsella. The sequence continues at coordinate 12,018 of CAUHCN010000038.1, forward strand.
TCTTGCTTCGACCACTCATCCCTAACGGGCACATCACGTCTCCCGGTGCGGGACCGTCCACCCACAGGCGCGCCAATCGCGCCTCGGCAGGGATCTCGCCACGCGAGCCCGCCAGGATCCGCTCACTATCGCTGTCGGCAAAACCCAGAGCAGCCGCGTCTACCAAAGCTGTCACTTCCCCGGCAGCTGCAAGCTCACGGGCGCGGCGCACGATATCGCATCCCGGCTCAACGGCCATCGGTTCTGTGACCAGCATACGTCCCCCGCCCAACGGCAAACGACCGGGTACGGTAACCCAGTCCGCGACCAGGCCCTCGCGAGCCGCCGGCGCCTTGAACGCCAGCATGCCAAACTCAATGCGTGCGTCAATCCCCGCCGGAAGCGTGACCGAGCCGGCGCCCTCGGCAACGCAGGAAAGGACTCGCTCCACATGTCGCATCTCTGGACGAGCGTCCGGATCGATGCGCTTAATCGCCAGTCGCACGATGCGCCGCGCGATTACCACCTCGGCCGCAGCAAGGCGCCTGGCATCGAGCACCAGCGCGCCCGCCGCCTCCTTACGCAGGCAGCTTCGAAACGCCTGTGCCGAAAGCTGAGACAAAAACGCGTCCTCATCGCCTAAGATCTCGCAGGCGGCGCCAATCGTCTTGCAGACGCTCGCGTTGCGCTGCGCCACCACCGGCATCACTCGATGGCGCACGTAGTTTCGCAGATACGAGATATCCTCATTGCTCTCGTCTTCACGCCACGGCTGACCATGTACCTGTAGATAGCCCACGAGCTCGCCATGAGTTAGGTCGAGCAAGGGACGCACCACGATATTCCTCCGGCGAGGAATGCTCGATAGGCCAGCGGGCCCCGAACCCTTAATCGCGTTCATCAAAAACGTTTCCGCGCGATCCGAAGACGTGTGCGCGGTGCAGATACGAGCCGCCGTTCGCGGTGCCCCCGTCTGGGCGCAGAGCTCGCGAACATACCTCCGCGCCGCGGCATAGCGCACCTCGCGGGCCGCGGCCTCAATATTGCCCGACTCCCCATCAAAATAAGCGTGCTCCACGCACAGCGGTAAACCATATTTCGCGCAGAGCTCACGCACAAAGGCCTCGTCGCCATCGGACGCCTTGCCGCGCAGATGATGGTTTACATGCAGCACATGCAGGCGCTCGCGAGCAATGGGGGCAACACCGCGCCCGTCTTGGATATCCAGCTTTGATGTGCACGCCATAAGAAGCAGTGCCGTCGAGTCCGCGCCGCCTGATACCATGAGCACGACAGGAGCAGCCTGCTGCCTCGTCCGGGTCTCATCGACTGCCCCAGGCACGGCATGGTGTCCATAATGCTGAGATACCGTAGGCATTTGCTTCCTCCTCTATTCGTCCGCACCCATTGTATCCTTTGGAATCTTATGTCTCGTCTGCACCTTCATATCCTCGGCAGTGGCTCTAAAGGCAACTGCGCACTCATCGAGGGCCCGCAGGGGCTCATTATGGTCGATGACGGACTGTCTCGCCGCGAGACATTAAAGCGCATGGCAGAACTGGGGCTCTCGACAGACAACGTCTCGGCTCTTCTCATTACTCATGAGCATAGCGATCACATCAAGGGCCTCGATGTCTGGTGCAAGCACTGGCACGGCCCCCTCTTTGCCAGCAGGGGCACTCTTTCGAACAAAGAAAATCTTTCGCATCTGCCTGTCGAGGAATTCGATCCCGGCGACGCCCTATCCATTGCCGGCATCCACGTGCAAACCTACTCAACATCACACGATGTCATCAATCCAGTCGGTTATCGATTCGACGCCCTCGATGATTCCATCGGCTTTGCCACCGACACCGGAGAGCTATCGAGCCAAGCCATGAACACCCTCAAAGATTGTCGAGTCCTCGCGCTCGAAAGCAACCATGATGTGACCATGCTGCGCGAGGGAGAATATCCCCGCTTTCTTCAGGAGCGCATCCTGTCTGCAAGGGGACACCTCTCCAATGGCCAAGCCGCCGAAGCCGCGCGCGCACTTGTTACCGATCGCACCGAACAGCTCATTGCCATGCATATCAGCCAAGATAACAATCGTCCGAGCCTTACCGTCAAAAGCTATGCCAAAGCTCTGGCCGCAACCCTGGATGACGAGGTCGGCAGCTCCGCAACCCTTCTCCAAGGATCGCGAAAACTCTCGATACGCCCTGCGAGTCAGTATCAGCCGGCAACCATTCAATAGACTGTCCTAGACAGCAAAAGGGGCCGAGAATCGCTTCCCAGCCCCTTTTGCTGTCTTTTAATAGCGCAGAACACCAACGAAGTTAGTCGATGGAGATCTTCGTAACGTTCTTCTTCTCGACGATCTTGGGAACCGTAACGGTCAGGATGCCGTCAGCGTACTTAGCCGAGAGGCCCTCGCTCGAAGCGTCCTTTAGATACACGCCACGCGTCGCGCTGTACGAGCTGAACTCCTTCTGCAGGAAGTTCTTGCCCTCGTTCTCCTCGTCTTCCTCGACATTCACGCTAATGGACAGACGGCCCTCATTGAGCTCGACATCGATATCGTCCTTGGCGACACCGGTCAGATAGGCCTTGACCTCATAGCCGTCGCCCTTATCCTCAACGTCAACGGGAAACGCCTTGGAAGCAATCGAGTTGTTTGCAAGGTCGGTCATATCATCAAACAGATCGAACAGCGAGCTAGCAGAAGGACGAACGCCAAAAACCGAACGATAAGGAACCATGCTTGCCATGTTTACCACTCCTTTTAGGACTGCCGAGCCATCTTCTAGGTGACTGGGACTTCTTTTGACGCTCTTATATATGCCCACACAGTGCTTATATATACATCGACTATAAAGTTTTTTGAGTCCAGTACTATAAGCATATCTAAGTGTGTATGACTAAGGTTTTAGTAAGGTAAAGGTTCTTTGAACCAGAGCCTAAATAACAAGTATGTTCGCAGCTACAAATAGCAAGGGGCTTACAATGAGCGCGTACACGTTGTTGGTAACGAGCTAAAGGGCATCATGGACGACCAAAACCAGAACAAAATGTTTATGCCGACGCAGGGGGAAGATACTTCCACGCAGCCGCCACGGTTCCATCGCCCCCACATCTCGCAAGAGCCCATTAATGATCCTGAGCCCGAGTATGTGACGAGAAATCGATATCAAACACTCGAGGATGCCCAAACGGGACGTAAACATATGGGCGTGGCCTCGGGAGACCCTGTATATCTGAAAGACGCACCATTATCTAAAAACAGCGCAGCTAGTGAGGAGCCACTGAAAGCATCCGCCGCCAATCAACATAGAGGTCCTCGACCAAAGCAAACCTTGACGCATTCGGCTCGCTATCTCGAAACGCCAAAACAGGGAAAATCAATCTTCGTTTCGTCAAGTAAACGACGCAAGCAGCATCGACTGACAATCCTGCTTTTGATCATTGTGGCCATAGCAGTTGCCCTTGTTATTCGATTTATTGTCTTAAAATAAAAGTTCATTACCCATAAGCCCAACCGGGTTACAGGTGAACTGCAACGACATTGTGAAGCGTAAACGCAAAAAAAGGGGGAGGCCGCGTGGCCTCCCCCTTCTCAGTTCGATGACGGCTCGGTGC
>CAUHCN010000039.1 GCA_959604825.1 uncultured Collinsella sp.
AGCACGATCTTGACGACGTTTTGCGCCGGCGACAGCGACTCCATGACCTCGGCGGTCATGCAGCGCTCCTTGGTCTTGGCAACGAACTCCTTGACGACCTTAAAGTTGACGTCGGCCTCGAGCAGCGCCATGCGGATGTCGCGCATGGCCGAGGTGATATCGGCCTCGGTCAGCTTACCCTTGCCGCGCAGGCGGTCAAATGTGTCGTTGAGGCGATCGCTCAGAGAATCAAACACTAGTCACTCCTTAGTTGGACTCGCCCACCAGGGCGCGGCAGAAATCTTTGGCATTAAACTCCTGCAGGTCATCGACCTGCTCGCCCACGCCAATGCGCAGGATGGGAAGCTTGAGCTTCTCGGCCACGGCCATGGCGATACCGCCCTTAGCCGTGCCGTCGAGCTTAGTCATGATAATACCGTCCAGGCCCAGCGCCTCGTTAAACTCGAGCGCCTGGTTCAGACCGTTCTGACCAGTGGCGGCGTCGATCACAAGCACGACCGAAACCGGCATGGGACCGGCGGCCATATTGGCTGCGCGTTTACGGGTCACATTGACCACCTTGGCGAGCTCGCGCATGAGCTCGGGGCTCGTGTGCAGACGACCGGCGGTGTCGATCAGCACCAAGTCGCTGCCGCGCTTATCGGCCTCGTCGAGCACGTCATAGCACACGCTCGCCGGATCGGAGCCACGGTCACGCTTGATGACGGGCACGCCGGCACGCTGACCCCACACATCGAGCTGCTCGATGGCGGCGGCGCGGAAGGTGTCGGCCGAACCGATCACCACGTTCTTGCCGCGGGCGGCCATGGCGCTCGCGATCTTGCCAACCGTCGTGGTCTTGCCGGCGCCGTTGATGCCGACAAACAGCACGCAGCTCGGCGTATCGGAAAACGGATCGCGCTCAATAGGCACAAAATGGCCCTCGAGCTGCTCGGCCAGGGCGCGGCGAAGCTGCGGGGCGGTCTTCAGGTTCTTCTTGGCAGCGGCGTCACGCAAGTCATCGGAGACCTGAATGGCGACCTCGGCACCCATGTCACCCATGACGAGGGTGTCCTCAAGGTCCTCCCAAAAATCCTCGTCGACCTCGCCGCCAAAGTAGAAGACCTCGTTGAGGGCCTCGCGGCTGCGCTCAAGTCCGCGCGAGAGTGCGTCAAAGAATCCCATTATGCATTCACGACCTTTCCGGTTTCGCGATCGAGTTTTTGCGAGACGACGCGACTGACGCCGTCGGCTTGCATCGAGACGCCGTAGAGAACGTCAGCATCCTCCATAGTACGGCGCTGATGCGAGATTACCAAGAGCTGCGTATCGGAACGCAGCACATCGAGGGCGCCGATGAGCTTGGACAGGTTGGCGTCGTCGAGCGCCGCCTCAACCTCGTCTAGCACATAGAACGGCACCGTGCGCGTACGGTACACGGCAAAGAGCAGGGCGAGCGCCGTCAGGCTCTTCTCGCCGCCCGACATGAGCATCATCTTAGTGATGCGCTTGCCGCGCGGCTGCGCCACGACCTCGATGCCCGTCTCGGCCGGATGCTCGGGATCGGTCATCTCAAGGTGAGCCTGACCGCCCGGGAAGAGCATGGCGAAGATCTCGCGGAAATTCGCATCAACCTTCTCAAATGTCACCAAGAACGCCTTGCGCATCTTGCGGTCGATCGCCACGGTGATCTTAGTAAGCGCCTTGCGCGCGCTCTCCAGATCGGCAAGTTGCTCCTCGATGTAATCGGCACGGCGCTTGAGCTGCTCGTACTCCTCCATGGCGACTTGGTTCACAGGACCCAGGTTGTTGATCTGGCGCACGAGTTGGTTAAGCTCGCGCTCGGCGGCGTCGCGATCGGTGGGCGCCGGCAGCATGAGCGCTTCCTCGAGCACCGTGGTACCGTCGGCGGTGATGGCCTTGATGGCAGCCTCGACCTGCACCTCGAGCTTGCCGCGCGCGACCTTGAACTCGTTTTGCGTGGCGGCGGCGGTATCGACACGCTCCTTGGCGCGGGCGACCTCGGTCTTGGCGTCCTCGATGGTCTTCTTAAGCGAAGCCGAGTCCGCCTCCTCTAGCGTTGCCTGATCGCGCAGGCGCGCAGCCCAGTCCGAGGCGCGCTCCAACAGGGCAGAATAGCGCTCGTGCATGGGGTCGACGCGAAGGCGCAGCAGCTCGAGCGAGCGCGAGGCCTGACGCGTCCCGCGGATACGACGGTCAATACCCTCCAGGCGATGCTCAAGATCGGGCACGCGGCCCTTCAGCGAACGCAGGCGTTCGCTCGTCTGAGCCAGGCGAACCTTAGCGTCGGCAAGCTTACCGGCGGCCTCGGAATCGTCGCGCCGAACGTGATCGAGCTCGTCGTTGGCCTCGGCAATCTGCAGGCCCAGGTCGCTCGCCTGCGCACGGGCCTCATCACGCGAACGGGTAAGTTCATCCACGCGCGGGCGTGCGGCACGAACGGCCTCGGCAGCCTGCTCGCGGCGCTTGGAAATACGCACGCGCTCGACCTCGGCGTTGTTGGCACTCTGCTCCAGGCGACCAATCTCGGACAGCAGGGAGCGACGCTCGCCCTCAAGGCGGGCGATCTCGCCGGCAGCATCGCCCTCAGCAGCGCGTGCCTCCTCAACGGCAGCGTTGGCCTCGGCAACCTGATCCGAAACATGCTCAAACACGGCAGCGAGATCGGGCTCCAGGCCCTCCAGCTCACGAATGCGACGCTTGCGCTCCAAGGCACCCGAAGCCTCGCCGGCATCGAGCCCCACACGCACCAGGCCGCCGCAGGCAACGCGTGCGCCATCGGGAGTCACATAGGTCACGCCATCAACGACCGGTGCGGACAGCGCGGCAGCCAAATCATCGACCACAAAATAGCCGCCGAGCAATGCCTCGACGACCGGACCGTAGCCCGCACGCACGGACAGACGATCAACCAGACGGGTACCGGAGGCGCCCTCAGCGGCGGTAGAGCCGCTCACGCCGCGCGCCGCCAGCAGCGCCTCGCCCGAGGCATTCTTCTGGTCCAGGGCCGCACGACCGGCACGCTCAAGCGCGGACGTATCGTCGAACAGCAGCGCATCGATATCGCCGGCGAGCAATTGCTCAACCAGGCCCTCAAGCTCGCGCGGGGCCTCGAGCACGTCGCCCAGACGACCCGAGACATCGTCGCCCAGCGCACCCACCAGCCGGCTCACGAGCGGCGAGCTGTCGGCCATGCGGGCATCGAGCTTCTTTTGGCTGGCAAGCTCCGAGCGCACCTCGGACAGCTTGTTACGCGCCTCGCTCTCGCGGGCACGCAGGTCCTTCAGGGCCGCGCGTGCCGTCTCGGTGGCTTCACGCGCATCGACCTGAGCCTGGCGCGCTTCCCCAAGAGCGCCCTCAAGCTCCTCGGCGCGGTCGCGACGGCTCTCGAGCGAAGCCGTGACCTCCTCGAGCTGTTCATCGATCTGCTCCAGGCGCGAGGCGTACATATTGTCCTCGACCTCGGCATTGCTCAAGGAATCCTTCACCTTAGCGAGCTCGAGCGCGGCGTTATCGGCCACGCGCTGCGCATCACGTTGTTCACGCGTAAGCTGCGAAATCTGATTGTCGAGCGCCACGCGCCGCTCGTGGAGCTCAGCAGCAGCAGGACCGGCGGCGTCAACGTCGTCCTGGGCCTGCATGTGCGCACCGGTCACTTCCTCAAGCTGGGCACGCGCGTCCTCGAGCTCCTCGACCACGCGACGACGCTGATGCTCGGAGCTCGAAATCTGGCCGCGCATGTCAGACAGGCGCGACACCATGTTGTGGCCCTTTTCCTCGAGCAGGCGCATATCGGAGTTAATGCGACCGACCACGTCTTGCATATGGCGGCGCTGCTCGCCCAGATCGCCCACAAACAGGCCCTTTTCCTCGAGCATAACCTGGAGCTTCTCGAGCTCGCGCTCCTTTTCGCCCATGCGGTACTGTGCAAGCTCCAGCTCGGCGGCACCTTCCTTGGAGCGGCTCTCCAAGTCGTTCCACTGCGACTGCAGCGAACGCAGCTCGTCAACGGCCAGCATCTGCGTAAGCTCGTTCGCGCGCGAGGACAGCTCTTTGTACTTGCGCGCGCGATCGACCTGACGCTCCAGCGGTCGCAGCTGACGGGCGATTTCCTTATTGATGTCGCGGGCACGCGTCAGGTGCTCGTCCATCGACTTAATCTTTTTGAGCGCACGCTCCTTGCGGCGCTTGTGCTTGGAGATGCCGGCGGCCTCCTCGATGAGGGCACGGCGCTCCTCGGGGCGGCTCTGCAAAATGGCGTCGAGCTTGCCCTGGCTGATGATGGAATGCGTATCCTTGCCAAGACCCGAATCGTGCAGGATGTCCTGAATGTCCATCAGGCGGCAGGGACTCGAGTTGATGAGGTACTCGCTTTCGCCCGAGCGATACATGCGACGGGTGATGGCAACTTCGTCAAAGTCGACGGGCAGCATATGGTCCGAGTTATCGAGCACCAGCGTGACCTCGGCGACACCCACCGGCTTGCGAGCCGACGAGCCCGAGAAGATAACATCCTCCATGGCCTGGCCACGCAACTGCTTGGCGCTCTGCTCGCCCAGGACCCACAGGATGGAGTCGGAGATGTTCGATTTTCCCGAGCCGTTGGGACCGACGATGACGGTCAGGCCCGGCTCAAACGTCATATGGGCGCGGTCGGCAAACGACTTAAACCCTTTGAGCGTGAGGGACTTGAGATACACGGTTCCTCGCTTAAAAAGGCTTCTTGTTGAGAATCACGCCGTTGGTGGTGTAGCCCATGCGGTCAAGAGCCTCGAGTGCAGCGGCTCCCTCGGCTTCCTTCTTTGAGGAGCCGGAGCCGCGACCCTGACGAATACCATCGATCAACACCACGGCGGTAAAGGTGGGCGCATGCGCCGGGCCCTCGGAACCAACCAGTTTATACGCCGGAGGCTCGTGGCCGTCGGCCTGCACGCACTCCTGCAAAAACGACTTGGGGTTCGCAGGATGTTCGGCACGCTCGGAAGCCAAGTGCGGCTTAAGCGTACGGTGAATGAACTCCGCCGCAACATCCCAACCGGCATCCAGGTACAGCGCGCCCACGAGCGACTCATAGACGTTCTCGAGCGCCGAATGCAGGCCGCGCGCACCGGTACCGGTCTCGGAGGCACCAAAGATGATGATGTCGTCGATGCCCAACTCGTGAGAAACCTCGGACAGCGTAGCGCCCGAGACAAGCGACACCTTCAGGCGCGTGAGCTTGCCCTCGTCAAACTCCGGATAGGACTCAAACAGGGAGCGTGCGACCACGGCGCCCAAAATGGAATCGCCCAAGAACTCAAGGCGCTCATAGCTGGCAGAAACCGGCTGGCCTTCGACTGCCGAGGGATGCGTAAGGGCCGCACGCAGCAGCACCTTATTATTGAACTCGTGGCCCAGAATTTCCTGGGCGCGCGTAAGTCGTTCAGACAAAGCCAAGACCTAGGCCTCCCTGGCGTTTTCGATGGCGTCGACGGCGTCGGCGACAGAGTTGAGCGAGAGCAGAGTCTCGTCATCGATCTCGAGGTTGAACTCGTCCTCAATAGCCGTAACCAGCTGCAGGCGCTCGAGCGAGTTGGCATCGAGGTCGTCAAAGGTGGTCTCATCGCTAATTTCGGCAACATCGACGCCCAGAACGTCAGCAGCGACCTCGGCGATCTTGTCGAAGATTTCGGAGCGGTCCATAGCGCTTCCTCTCATAGTGCATGAATACCAAAAGAATGGTACCGCCCGGGCGGTACCAAGACACGGTTCTGATTCTACCCCACGACGCACGCCCCGAGACGCATAACGCCGCTGTTATAAAACGATACCGTCCATAGAGTTGGCGACGTTCTCGACCAGCCCGGCGCGCACGGCTTCGGCCGCCGCGAGCGTACCGTTTTTAACAGCCTCGACCGAGGTGGCGCCATGGCCGATCAGGACCACGCCGCGCAAGCCCAAAAGAATCGCGCCGCCCTTGGCGTCGCCCGAAAGCTTGGCCTTAATCTCGCGCATCTGCTTTTTAATGAGCAGCGCGGCGATCTTGGTGCCAAGCGAAGACATAAAGACGCCCTTGAGCTCCTGCAGCAAAAACTTGGCAGCACCCTCGGTGGCCTTGAGCGCGATGTTGCCCGACATGCCGTCGGCGACCACGACGTCAAAATTGCCCGACGTAAGATCGGTGCCCTCGCAGTTACCAACAAAGCCGGGAACGGCGGCTTTCATGGCCGGGAAGCACGCCTTGGTAAAGTTGGAGCCCTTCTCGTCCTCGGTGCCGTTGGCAAGCAGGCCCACGCGGGGATGCTCAATGCCCAGGACGACGCGGGCATAGGCGCTACCCATCTGGGCAAAACGCACCATGTCATCGATCTCGACATCGGGGTTGGCGCCCATATCGCACAGCACCGTCAGACCGCCGGCGCGATTGGGCAGCGCATTGGTCAGACAGGGGCGCACCGGCTGCTTCTTGCCTTCGACCTGATACCTAAACGGCGTCACATAGGCGGTGGCGGCAGCGGTCATGGCACCGGTCGAGCCGGCAGAGAAGAACGCGTCCGCATTTCCCTTCTTGATGGCGCGGCACGACAGCACGATCGACGACTTGCGTTTGGTCATCACGGCGCGAATGGGATCGTCATCCATAGCGATAACGTCGGGTGCCTCAAGTGCCTCAACACGTGCGTGGGAAGCAGCAAAGGGATTGACGATTTCGGTGGGGCCAGCTGCCAAGACCTCGATATCGGGATCGGCGGCAAGTGCAGCCTCGATACCATCGAGAACAACCTGAGGTTTCTCGTCTCCACCCACAACGTCTACACAAACGCGAACGTTACTCATATACATGCTCCTTATACAAAAATGGCCGACTCATTGAGCCGGCCATTGTGGTTCCATTTGGAACGGCATCGCATCCAGAGTATACCGTTACTCGGTAACGATAACCTCGCGGTCCTTGTAGAAACCGCAGCTGGGGCACACGTGGTGCGGGAGCTTGACAGCGCCGCAACGGGGGCACGTGGACTGAGCCGCAGCCGAGATCTTCATGTTAGCGGAACGACGGGTGTGAGTGCGGATACGACCCTGCTTTTGTTTAGGTACGGGCATAGTGACCTTCCTTATGAACTATCCAGTGTGGCGATTACGCGCAAGTAGCGATACTACCACAGTTTTACTCATCGAGCTTGAGATTCTTCAATGCTGCAAATGGATTTTCCGTGGCAGCGGCCCATTCTGCCTCTGCCTGGGCGGCGCAATCGCATTGCTCGACGTTGAGATTGCAGCCGCAAGTGGGGCACAGACCGCGGCAATCGGGCTTGCAGAGCACCACAAACGGCGTGTCCATAACGACCGCGTCATTGATGGGCTCACCCAGATCGACGATGCGGTCCTCACCCAGGAGCTCGTAGCCGTCCTCGTAGGCCTCGGGATCCTCGGGCTCCTCAAAGAGATAGAACTCCTCGATCTCGCCGGCGATATCGAACGAAGCGGGCTCCAGGCAACGGTCGCACTCGCCGGTGGCGTGCGCGCGGACCATACCCGTGAGCAAGACACCGGTACCGGCATTGGTAAAGACAACGTCGTAGTCGATGCCGTCCTGTAGCTGGTACTCCTTCTCGCCCACCGTGTAGGTGGCGACATCGACCTTACCGGTCAGCGGATACGAATCTCCAGGAAACTCGAGCTGTTCGGAAAGATCGACGGTAACGCTCGGGAACTCAGCCATTACCACTGACCATTCTGTTGGGCGGCACCCTCGTTAAGCTGCTGACGGCAACGGGTAACGGTGCCGGTCAGGCTCTTAAGGTTCTCCTCCAGGTGCGTAAAGACCTGCTCTGCGTAGTCCTCGGCAGCATAACGCGTCTCGCGCTCGTACTGCTGGGCACGATCACGGATGTCGTCGGCCTGCTGCTGCGCTAAGCGGACGATCTCCTGCTCACCGGCAATGGTGAGAGCCTGCTGCTGAGCGTCGGCGATGATGGAATCGGCCTGAGCGGCGGCGGAAGCCATAAGCTCCTCGCGCTCCTTAAGGATACGGCGGGACTTCTGCCACTCCTCGGGATAGCTCATGCGGATCTCGTCGAGGATGTTGAAGAACACGTCGGCGTCGATGACCTTGAACTGAGCGTTCTTGCCGAAAGGCGGCTTGGCTTCCTCGATCAGCCCTTCGAGCTCATCGACCAAGCTGACGATCCTATCGCCAGGAAAATTCTCGCCCGGCATCCGGTCTCCTTTCATAGGTAACATATCATCGTGCTAGTTTACCACATGCCACCAGGCAATAAAAAACGTCACGAAAAGCGATGTTTGAGCGCTTTGACCACATTGGGCGGAACAAAATTGGAAACGTCGCTACCGAGCGAAGCAATCTGGCGCACCACCGAACTCGAGATGTAGCCGTACTGCGGAGCACTCATGACAAAGATGGACTCCAGCTCGTTATCCAAGCGATAGTTGAGATCTGCCTGCTGTAGCTCGTACTCAAAGTCGGTCATGGCGCGCAGGCCCTTGACCACGGCCCCCGCCCCCTGCTCACGAGCGAAGTCGACCAAGAGGCCGGTAAAGGGCAGGACCTCGACGCCGTCGATATCGCCGAGCGCCTCACGGGCCAGTGCCACGCGCTCATCGAGCATAAACGTGGTGCCCACACCGTTTTTACCCTGCGACTCGGCAACGGCGACGATCACGCTGGGAAAGATGCGGCGGGCGCGGCGGATTACATCGATATGGCCAAACGTAATGGGGTCGAAGGTGCCCGGAACGATGACGCGGTTAATGGTGTCACTCATGGGCGTCCTCCTGAAACGTCGTGGCATCGTTGTTGTCAGCATCGGTGCCGGCGTTATCACCCTCACCATCGTCATCGTCGACCCAACGAAGCAGGTCGACCGAGGTAATGCCGTAGCGCTTCTCACGTACAGTCTCAAAGCCTGCCGGATGCGCGCCCGCATCGGCGGCGGCATGCTCAAACAGGGCGTAAGCGCCAGACGCAAGCAGACCCTGCTGAGCCAGGTTCTGCAGCAGTTCCTCGACCGGCTCGGCACCAAAAGCATAGGGCGGGTCGAGCAGAACCAGATCAAAGGGGCCGCCCGGTACACGACCGCGCGAGGCACTCGCCAGCATGTCACCCGTGACCACGCGCCAACGCGCACGGTCACGGCAGAGCGACTCGATATTCTTGGTAATGAGCCGCGCGGCGTTGCGATCGATCTCAAACGTCGTGAGCGAACGGGCCCCACGAGAGAGCATCTCTAACCCTAAGGCACCGGAGCCGCCAAAGGCGTCCAGCACACGGACCTCGTCCAAATCGAAATCGAATGCCGACATGACCATAGATGCGCACGCCTCGCGCACGCGATCAGTCGTGGGGCGGGTGACATCGCGACCACGGGGCTCCTCGATCTTACGACCGCGCCATTCGCCGCCGATGATTCTCATCCTCCGCTGACCTCCTTAAAGATATGTCGATAACGCATGGCGACCGCGTCGCGCAAGGGACGCGTCGCCACAGAGTCAAGGTTGCAAGCATACCGCAAGAGCTCGACCGCGTCCAAATGGGCCCATTCGATAAGGTCCTCATCGGCGTCCAGGTCCACAAAGCGCAAGGTCACGCCGCCGTGCTGACGGTAGCCCAGGATTTCGCCCTCGTGACGCAGACGCAGGTCCATCTGGGCAAGCGTAAAACCATCCGAAGTTTTTTCGAGCGATTGCAGGCGATCTTGTGCTGCCGACGCGCCGCCGTTGCCCTTGGAGTGCGTCATGACCAGGCACGTGCCCGACACGCTGCCACGGCCCACGCGACCGCGCAGCTGGTGCAGGGCAGCCAAGCCAAAGCGCTCGCCGTTCTCGATGACCATGACGGTGGCGTTAGGCACGTCGACGCCCACCTCGACCACCGTAGTCGAGACGAGCACGTCAATCTCGCCACGCTTAAAGGCATCGATAACCCGGTCCTTCTCCCCCGCTGGCATACGGCCGTGAAGGCGCTCGATGGCAAGACCCGGAAACGCAAGAAGCAGTCGGTCGAGCTCGGTTGCCGTATCGTGCAGCGGCACGGGGACCGTCACGCGGCCCTCGTCGTCGCGGGCAATACCGGGCACGTCCTCCAGCTCATCGGCCGAGTCGCTCGGCTCCACGAGCGGGCAGATCACATAGGCCTGCTGACCCTTTTCATGCGCCTCGCGAATGGCGCCATAGGCGAGGTCGCGGCTCGACTCGGTGAGCACGCGTGTCGTCACACCGGCACCCGGAACAGGCCGGTGGCGGATGATGCTCGTATCCAGATCGCCGTAAACCGAAAGCGCCAGAGTACGCGGGATGGGCGTTGCCGTCATAACGAGCAGATCGGCACCGGGGCCCTTCGCGCGCAGGGCGTTGCGCTGGCCCACACCAAAGCGGTGCTGCTCGTCGATGACCACGAGCGACAGATGCTTGAACGTAACGTCATCCGAAAGGACCGCGTGGGTGCCAAAGAGCACGTCAAGCTCACCCGATTCCAGCTGTGCATGGATGCGCTCGCGCTCTGAGGCCGGCGTGGCACCCGTCAGAAGCGCCCAGGACATGCCGGCCTGCGAGAGCAGAGGGCCGGTCTTATCGGCATATTGGCGCGCCAGCACGCCCGTGGGCGCCATAACACAGGCCTGCGTGCCGCTATCGGCAGCCATAGCCAGCGCGCAGGCGGCAACGGCGGTCTTGCCGGTACCGACATCGCCCAGCAGCAGCCGGTTCATCACGCGCCCGCCATCGCACATATCATGCAGGATGTCTTGGAACGCGGCCTCCTGCTCGTCGCTCAGCGAAAACGGCAGGGCTTGCTTGAGCACGGCCAGGTGCTCGCCCGCGGTATGGGCATAGGGCACCACATCGACTAGGCCACCGTCGTTGCGCAGGCGCAGCGCCAGCTGCAGGTAGAGGCACTCCTCGTAGGCAAGACGCCGGCGTGCGATGTCGCGCTCAGCCATGCTCGAGGGAAAGTGGATCGATCGAAGCGCACGAGCATTGCTCATCAGGCGACGCTTAACGCGTAAGCGTGCCGGAATGGGATCAAAGGGATTGCCGACGACCTCGAGCGCACCGCTAACGATGCGGCGCATCCACGCCTGGCTCACGCCATCGCTCACATAATGGACCGGCAAAATAGTGCCCGCGGCACGCCCGTCCTCGAGCTTTTCGAAATGCGGAGAGGCCATCTGCTTAAAACCATAGGCAAACTCGACCTTGCCCATCACGGCCAGGCGGTCGCCCTGCTTAAGCTGCTGGGCAATCCAGGGCTGGCGGAAAAAGGCGACCTGTAGCACGCCCGTCTCGTCAACGAGCGAGACCTCGGTTACCTGCATGCGCGGACGCGGCTGTTTTTGGACGATACGGTCAACCGTGGCGATGATGGTGCACACGGTACCGATGGGCGCCATCTCGATGGACCACGAGCGGGTAAAGTCGAGGTATCGATGAGGGATATGGAGAAGGAGGTCCCCCACCGTCCGAATTCCCAGACGACGAAGGGCCTCCTCACGTTTACCCGAAACATATTTGAGTCGCGCGATATCCTCGTCGAGCGCATTGCTCTGGGCAAAGCGCTCCGAGACGCGCGGCACGGAGCACAGCTCGGACATGGGCAGTTGCCTACTCGATCGAGAAGATCACGGGATAGAGCGGCTGCTCGCCACGATGGGCGTCAATCTCCAGATCGGGCTGAGCCTCCTCGATGGCGTCTACGATCTCCTGGAAGGCCTCGTCGGAAAGCTCCTCGCCGGCCAGAATCGTCAGCGCGTCGCCCTCCTCTTCCTCCTGCATGCGGTTGATGCAATCGAGCGTGACCTGCTTCACGTCGGAGCCGACCACGTCGATGGAGCCGGCAATGAT
Organism: uncultured Collinsella sp.; assembly: GCA_959604825.1. GTDB lineage: Bacteria > Actinomycetota > Coriobacteriia > Coriobacteriales > Coriobacteriaceae > Collinsella. The sequence continues at coordinate 11,839 of CAUHCN010000039.1, forward strand.
GCCCATGACGTCACCGGAGTGAATCGGCGAGCCGTCAGAGGCGCTGGAATCGCGCACGGCGCGGGTGACCTCGCCATCGCGAACCTCGCTGATGGCATCGACCATGGCGGCAACGGCGTCCTCGAGCTCGGAGTCGGGCAGGACCGCGAACAGCGCGGAGAAGGCCTGCGGGACGGTCTTCGTGGGAACGACGGCAACCTTCTTGTCGGTGCAGGCAGAAGCGGCAGCCTCGGCGGCCATGCGGATGTTACCGTTATTGGGCAGGATGATGACCGAGGTCGCGTTGACCTGGTCGACGGCGCCCAGCAGATCTGCAGTCGAGGGGTTCATGGTCTGACCACCAGACACGATCACGTCGACGCCGAGGGACTTGAGGATGTCGGCCTCGCCGGAACCGGCGGCAACGGCGACAAAACCCAGTGCCTTGGCGGGCTCGGCGGCCTTCTCCTGGTCCTCATGGATCTTGGCGGTACGGTCGTGGGCCTCCATCTCCATGTTATGGATAAAGACCTCATAGATCTGACCAAGCTGCAGCATGTGCTCGAGCACCAGGTTGGGGGTGTTGGAGTGCACGTGGATTTTGTAATCGGGGTAAGCACCCACGAGCAGCTCGCAGTCGCCCATGGAGCCCAGGAACTTAAGGCACTCGTCCTCATCAAACGGGGCATCGGCCTTAAAGAGGAACTCGTTGCAGTAACGGAACTCCGAGCCCTCCCAGTCGTCGTTGGCCTCGATCTCAACGCGGTCGAGGGCCGCGTCGCGGGCAGAGCCAGCGGAGTCAAACGTGGCGGAGAAATCCTCGACAACGGTGCTGCGGCCAAGCGCGGCGGCAACAAAGTTCTCCAGGAAGATGGCAAAGCCAAAGGCGCCGGAGTCGACCACGCCGTTCTCCTTCAGAACGGGCAGCAGGTCGGGCGTACGGGCGACGGACTGATAGGCCTCGACGACGATGGCGTCGAGCGCGTCCTCGGCCGAGAACTTCTTCTTTTCGCACTCGTCGGCCTTGGTCGAGACATCGCGCAGCACCGTGAGGATCGTGCCCTCGATGGGCTTGCGGACGGCCTGGAAGGCGACCTTGACGGCGCGACGGAAGGCGAAGGCGATGTTGGCGGACGTGATGGGCTCATCGGCAGAGACAAGGCCCTCGGCCACACCGCGCAGGATCTGCGAGGTGATGACACCGGAGTTGCCACGGGCGCCCATAAGGGAACCGTGGGTGATGGCGCCGGCGATGGCCTCCATGTCGGCGTCGGCAGGAAGGGCAGAGAGCTCCTTGGTCACCGAAGCGAGCGTGAGCGACATGTTGGTACCGGTGTCGCCGTCGGGTACGGGGAAGACGTTGAGCTTGTTGATCTCCTCGGCCTTGTCGGAAACGGCAGCCGCAGCGATCGGAAAACAGGTGCGAATGGTCTTTGCAATCATGGGTGTTTGAATCTCCGTTTTCGGACGCTAGTTCAGACGGCTCTTGAGCGCGTCGATATGGATGCCGATCTTAAGGCTGGCGGGATCGATCTGGGCGATCTCCTGCAGAGTGAAGGCAACGGAGCTCGAAAGATTGTGGCAGACGGACTTCATGTTGACGCCGTTCTCGAGCACGACGTGAAGATCGACCGTAAGGCCGTTCTCGTCGGCGGAGACAAGCACGCCCTTGCGGAGGCGCTGACCGGCAAGCAGGCGCACGCTCTCGGCGCCCTGGAGCTGCTCAGCCATACCGACAACGCCATAGCACGTCATCGCGGCATAACCGGCAATATCGGCAATAACGTCGTTCGAGACGCTCAGGCTGCCGTTAATGGTCTCAGACACAAGAATCTCCTTATCTGGTGCTCGCGGCACCATCTCGTGGGAGCAATCATTGCAATATTCTACAACGACCGCGCCATGTTGAGGTAGTTGGTCGCGGGATTACATCCTCGACACGAAATGTTGATATGGTAACGTTCGCGCCAGGCGATCGCGGTATGAAAAAACCCGCCGCATAAGCGACGGGTTTTACAACCTGGCTCCCCGGGTAGGACTCGAACCTACAACAGCGCGGTTAACAGCCGCGTGCTCTACCATTGAGCTACCGAGGAATTTAAAAGCCCAGCGGAATGGGCTGAAAAATTCTGGCTCCCCGGGTAGGACTCGAACCTACAACAGCGCGGTTAACAGCCGCGTGCTCTACCATTGAGCTACCGAGGAATAGGTGCGTGCTCTCAAGCAACGAAGTTTATTATACGGACGATCGGGCGAAGGGCAAGAACTTTTTTGAGAAATTTTCCGACCCAACCGTTGCGGCAAGGAGTGTCCCAAAGTGCCGGCAAAAAAGGAACGTCCATTACAGTCGAAATTGTCAGCCCGGGACCGTCTCGGGCTACGATTGA
>CAUHCN010000040.1 GCA_959604825.1 uncultured Collinsella sp.
AGAGCGAGCAAGGTGCCTTGAAACGAGGCGGCATTGACCTTCTGGTCATGCCGCCGAAGTTGAAAGGCAGATTGCCGCTCTGGCGGGCTTGCAGCGTCGAGCAGTTACGCGGTTTGGTAAAACCGCGTAACTACCTAGTTACATAAGCTCGCAGACAGCCGCCGCGAAGGCAACGGGGTCCTCAGGCAGAATGCCCTCGACCAGCAGGGCCTGATCGTAGAGCAGGCCGGAGTACTGCTTGATCTTGTCGGCGTCACCTGCCTTCTGGGCAGCGACAAGCTTGTCAAAGACCGGGTGCTTGGCGTTGAGCTCGAGCACGCGCTGGCTCTTGGGCATGCCGTCGGGCGCGCCCTCGGGTCCCTTCTGGAGCACCTTCTCCATCTCGAGCGAAAGCGGACCCTCGGTGGTGATGCAGGCGGGAGCGTCAGTCAGACGCGCAGAGACGGCAACCTTCTCGACCTTGTCACCGAGCGCCTCCTTCATAGCGCTAAAGAGGTCCTCGTTTTCCTTGGTGGCGTCCTCGGCCTCCTTCTTCTCGTCATCGGTCGCCATGTCAAGATCGCCGGTCGCGACGTTCTTAAGCTCCAGGTGACGATCCTCGACCTCGGGCTCGGCACCATCGGCAACTGCCTTCTCGGCAGCCTCGCGAGCAGCGTCATCCTCGTAGACCTTGGGCATATCGGCAGCCACGTACTCACGCATGGCCTGGAAGGTGAACTCATCCACGTCCTGCGTCAGCAGCAATACATCGTAGCCGCGGTCGAGCACGCCCTTCACGACGGGCATCTTGGCCAGACGCTCGCGCGAATCGCCGGCGGCATAGTAGATTGCCTTCTGGCCCTCGGGCATGCCCTTGGCATACTCGGCAAGGGTGATCATCTTCTGCTCCTTGGCAGACCAGAACAGCAACAGGTCGGCGAGCTCGTCGGCCTTCATGCCGTAGCTCGAGTAGATGCCGTACTTCAGACCGCGACCAAAGTTCTCAAAGAACTTCTCGTATGCCTCGCGGTCGTTATCGCGCATGTCCTCAAGATCGGCAGTGATCTTCTTCTCGACACGCTTGGCAATGGCCTTGAGCTGACGGTTCTGTTGCAGCGTCTCACGCGAAATATTGAGCGTCACGTCGGCAGAGTCCACGACACCGCGCACAAAGTTGTAGTAGTCGGGCAGCAGGTCGTCGCACTTCTCCATAATCAGCACGTTGGAACTGTAGAGCGCCAGGCCCTTCTCGTAGTCCTTGCTGTACAGATCGAACGGGGCGCGACCCGGCACAAACAGCAGCGCATCGTACTCAAGCGTACCCTCGGCATGGAAGCTGATAGTGCGCGCGGGATCGTCAAAGTCGTGGAACGTGGACTTGTAGAACTCGTTGTAATCCTTCTGCTCAACGTCGGAGCTGCGCTTTTTCCAAATCGGCGTCATGGAGTTGATGGTCTCGAGCTCCTGGTAGTCCTCGTACTCGGGCTTGTAGTCGTCGCCGGCGTCCTCGGGCTTGGGCTTCTGGCGGCTCTTGGACACCATCATCTGTATCGGGTAGCGCACATAGTTGCTGTACTGCTGAATCAGGCTCTTGAGGCCCCACTCGGTCAGGAAGCGATCGTAGGTCTCGGCCTCGCCGTCGGCGTCGAGCTTCTCGTTCTCGCGCAGCGTCAGGATGACATCGGTGCCGTGCTCGGCGCGCTCGCCATCCTCGATGGTGTAGCCCTCAAGACCGTCGGACTCCCAAACGTGGGCGGTATCCTCGCCATAAGCGCGGCTGACAACCTTCACGTGGCTGGCGACCATAAAGGCGGAGTAGAAACCCACGCCAAACTGACCGATGATGTCGACATCGGAACCCTGCTGCTCGGCGTTCTCGGTCTTAAACTCCTCGGAGCCGGAATGGGCGATGGTGCCCAGATTGCGCTCGAGCTCCTCGGCGGTCATGCCAATGCCGTTATCCGAGATGGTAATGGTGCGGGCGTCTTTATCAAAGGAGACGCGAATAGCCAGGTCGCCCTGGTCGAGCTTGACGCTCGGGTCCTGCAGGCTCTTAAAGTTGAGCTTGTCGACGGCGTCGCTCGCGTTAGAGATAAGCTCGCGCAGGAAGATTTCCTTATTGGTGTAGATGGAGTTGATCATGAGGTCGAGCAGTTTTTTGCTCTCGGTCTTAAATTGACGCATGTGCAGTCCTTTCGCGCTACCCCCGTCCGCAAAAACGGCCCGGTTGCCCGAGCCGCATCGCAGACCTGCTATGTTCAGACTTAGATTTTATAACCCATTAGCGCGCATATATACATACGGAATCGAAAAACTGTATGTCCAAACGCTCTGATGCGCCAATTGCCAAGGAGTGTCCCCAACTGCCGGCAGAAAAGGAACGTCCCTATCTGCCACCCTCGACCCGTTTGGCCATCCAGGCATGGGGCTGGCCTTCATCCTCATAGTCCACCGGGGCAATCTGCGTGTAACCCGCCTTGGCATAGAGCGGCAGCACGTATTCCTGCGCGTGCAGCTTAATGAGCTTGGCGCCGGCATCACGCGCGGCGGTATCACTGGCCTCGACAATCTTGCTCGCCAAACCACGACGACGCATAGCCGGCAGCACGGCGACGCGCCCCATAATGTAGGTCTCCCCCGCTGCGACGCCTTCGTCCAAGTCGCACGCCGGCGACACCGGAGCCTCTGCGTCAGCCGCGCGCTCAAGCTCTTCGGGAAACACGCGCGAGCAACCGGCAAGCTCGCCGTCTACATAGAGCGTCACATGAATGCAGTTCGGATCCTCGTCGATAGCGTCAAACTCGTTCTCGTAGCCCTGCTCGTCCATAAAAACGACGCGGCGCACCAACGCCGCGTCATCAAAGCATCCCGTCTTAAGTTGGATATCCATGGCTGCCCTTTCATTCAATGCGAACGTTAGGGACAGATTTTAGCGAAAATGAGCTCCGCGCACGCTAAACTTCGCGCGAGCCTTCGCCAGGCAATCGTAATGACCCACGTTATGGGCATCGCTCGCGATGAAGCTGTACAGGTTCTGATCGAACAGGCGCTGTGCCGGCTTTTTCTCGCGACCAAAGCGACCGCCGGCAATAAAGTCCGCCGAAGCCTGCAGCTTGCAGCCCATATCGACCAGGCGCTCCGCCACGCTTACATCCTTTTGAACCGCACGATAGCGCTCAGGATGAGCGATGATCACCTGGTAGCCACGGCACTGCAAATCGTAAATCGTGTTCTCGTACTCTCTAAACGCATACGCATCGGCATGCGTCGAAAGCTCGAGCAGAAACTCGTTGGTCCCATCGAAATGCAAGTGATCCGCGGCATCGATACCAAGCTCAACGAGCTTTCGATGGTTGACCTCGAAGCCCATCTGGAGCGGAAAACCGTCAGCGTTATCGCGCAGCAGCTCAAAGGCATCCCACATCTTGTCGTAATCAAAATAGGGATCACGGCAGTGAGGAGTGCAAACGATTCTGGTTACACCGGCCCGCTTGGCAGCCTCGAGCATCGCCAAGCTCTCTTCGAGATCGGCGGCGCCGTCGTCTACACCCGGCAAGATATGGCAATGAATGTCACGCATAGGTCAGCCTTAATCAACTAAACGTTTGCTCGGTTGGTGAAGATGCCCTTTTTGGAAGTGCCCTGATCGGAGCCCTTCTTAACCTTCTTACCGTCCTTGGTGTAGTAAGAATAGTAGTACTCGCTGGTCTCGGTCTCACAGTAATTCATGACGGTACCGATGAGCTTGACCTTCTCGGACTTCTTAAGCTGACCGATGGCGTTGAGCGCCTCCTCGCGCTTGGTGAAATCCTCACGCACGACAAAAAGCGCACCGTCGGTCAGACTTGCGATCTCGGCAGCATCGATGAAGGTGCCGACCGGGGGAGCATCGAAGATGACGTACTGGAACTTGGCGGACAGTGCCTTTACCAGCTTGGCAAAGCGATGGGAGACGATGATGTCGGCAGGATTGGGAATGTGCGGCTCGGCATCGAGGAAGTAGAAGTTCTTCTGACCCGTCTCGACAATCGCCTGGTCGATAGAAACCTGCTCGGACAGGACTGCATAGAGTCCGCCGCGGGAGCGGACGCCGAGCATATCGGCAAGGGACCTGCGACGCATATCAGCCTCGACCAGCAGGACACTCTTGCCGCTCGTGGCGATTGCCTGAGCAAGGTTAATGGAAACCGTAGACTTGCCCTCGTTGGGAATCGAGGAGGTAACGGTGATGGTGCGAATGGGGTCATCCACGCTCGCAAAGCGGATGTTGGCCAGAAGGGTCTTGGCGGCATTCTGCACAACGAGCTTATCGGTGTTCTTTGCCTTAGCCATGCCTATTTACCACCTTTCATAGCCGGAATTCGGCCAACAACGGGAATACCCAGGAGCTCTTCTGCCTCTTCGGCACCGCGGATGCGGGTATTGAGCATGTCTGCCAAAACGACATAGGCAACTGCGATAAAGATACCGGCGAGGAACGCGACGGCAATATACAGCGTGCGCTTGGGGCCGCTGGGGGCTTCGGGGGTCTTAGCCTCGTCGATAACGTTGATGCTCTGGGCAGCGCCGACGTTCTGAGCGACCGTACTCACCGAGCTGGCAATGGCCTTTGCGACCTCAGCCGTCTCCTTGGCATCGGTGCCGGTAACCGAAAGCGTAATGACACGCGTGGTGGTCTCGGAGGAAACAGACACCTTGTAGTCATCCAGATCGGTAAGGCCCAGTTCTTTGGCGGCGCCGCTCTTAACGCTATCGCTATCCAGCAGCGTGGCGATATCGTTGGAAAGCATCTGGCTCGCCGAGAGATCGTTGTAGCTCATCTGACCGCTATCGTCGGTCTTGGCGAGAATGTACATGCTCGTCGTCGCGGTATAGGTGTTGTCCATCGCAACGAAGGACACGATGCCCATGGCGATCGCGCAGACCACCGGAAGGGTGATGACCAGCTTGAGGTGCTTCTTCAGCAGCTGGAACAGTTCGAGAAGGGTCATGCAGCTTGCCTTTCATTTCCCCAGTTCGGATTGACAAAACTGTCCGTATGTTATCGCATCTTTTTACCGAGACCAAACTCTATACATAAGAAACAGGCTCTCCTGTAAAAATGTCGGAAGCAATCGTAAAATTGCGCAACAACGCCGCACCCGAAAGTCAAATGCGGCGTCTACATCAATATCTATGTTGTATCGCTATGCGAATGGCTCGTCCTGCTGTATGGGAAACGTCACCGTGATGGTGGTTCCCACGCCCAACTCACTCGACAGATCGAGCGTGGCGTGATGATACAGGGCCGCATGCTTGACAATGGCAAGCCCCAGGCCGGTTCCGCCGCGTGCCTTGGACCTACTCTTGTCCACGCGATAGAACCGCTCAAATACCTTGCCCCGTTCTTCAGGCGCGATACCGATTCCCGTGTCGGCGACAGCGAGGAACGGATGGTCTTCGTCGTTGGTGCCGCACTGCAACGTAACCGTACCGCCGGGTCGATTGTAGCGGATGGCGTTGCTTGCCAGATTATAGATGAGCTCGTCGATCAAGCGCGACACGCCTTCGATGACCACAGGCTTGGTCTCATGACTTATCGTCACATTCGCTTGACGGGCGACCTGTTCAAGACGCTGCTCAACCGCGTAGATCGCACGCGAGAGCTCAATAGGCTCCGTGGAACCAATGGGCACTGTCTCGCCTTCAGTCGCACGTTCGGCCTCGTCCAAGTTAGACAGCGTAAGGATGTCGTTGACAAGCGCTGCCAAGCGGCCCGCCTCACGATAGATGCGACCGCCAAAGTTGCGCAGGTCGTCCTCGCCCTCGACCATGCCATTTGCGATGAGCTCGGCATAGCCCGAAATCGCCGTAAGCGGCGTCTTGAGCTCATGGGTGATATTCGCCGTGAACTCGCGGCGCATACGGTCGTTGTCCGCTAGCACCGCCATTTGGCGCTTGAGTTCCTGGCGCTGCGACTCGATGCGCTCAAGCATGGGAACCATCTCGGCATAGGCGTGCTCATAGCTACGGCGTGGGTGATCCAAATCCACCTCTTGTAACGGCGCGATGATGGCACGGGACTCACGGCGCGCCATAAAAAACGAGAGTACTGCACCCGCTGCTGCGATAAGCAGCATCGGCGCCAGCATCGACAGCAAAATCGCCGCAACGCCAGGCTGGGCCTGCGCCAAGCGAACGACCTGGCCGTTATCAAGGGTGACGGCGCGATACAGCATAATCTCGTCGAGTGTAGAGCTTGCGCGCTCCGCGGAACCCAAACCACTCTCAAAGGCCTCGATGACCTCGGGGCGATCGCCATGGTTGGGCAGTGTGGAAGGCGACGCCTCGTTGTCGTAGGCAACAGATCCGTCCTTATTGATCAGCGTGATACGAAGATCCTCGCGATCGAGGCTTCGCAAGAACGGAATGGGCTCCTGCTGCTCGTCGAGGGCGGCAGCAATGAGCTCAGTTTCCTGCGCCAGATTGGCACTCGTGGCATCCGCCAAAGTGTTTTGCACAAAGAACGCACCCAGCACCGTAAACGCCACGATAACCGCCATGGCGCAGACAAAGATCGTCACAAAAACGCGGTGCGACAGCGTATGTTTTCCCTGGGGGGCGAAGACCACGGGTTACTCCTCCGATGCGGTGGCCGCGGTGTCGTCGCCTTCGGCACCATCACCGGCAGAAGGCTCGGCCAGGCGATAACCCACGCCGCGCACGGTCTCGATGGCGCTGGCATGCTCGCCCAGTTTTTGGCGAAGCGTCTGCACGTGCACGTCAACGGTGCGCGAACCGCCGTCGAAGTCCCAGCCCCACACGCTCTGCAGCAACGACTCGCGGGTAAAGACCACACCGGGCTTGCGCATGAGGTACTCGAGCAGGTCGAACTCGCGCAGGGTGAGCTTAAGCGGCTCGCCGGCAACGGTCACCTCGCGATGGCTGGGCGAGAGCACGATGTCGCCCACGCTGAGCACATCGCTCGCCTGCTTGACCATGCCGCCGCGACGCAGCAGTGCGCGGCAGCGGCTCGCAAGCTCCATGAGCGAAAACGGCTTAGTCAGGTAATCGTCGGCACCGCCATCGAGCGCCATCACCTTGTCGAGTTCGGTGTCCTTGGCGGTAAGCATCATGATGGGCACCGTCGCCGTCAGGCGATCGGCACGCAGGCGACGCATAATCGCCAAGCCATCGGTGTCGGGCAGCATGATATCGAGCAGCACAGCATCGGGCACCCGTCGTGCCACGGCAGCTTTAAACTCGCCATCACACGAAAAGCCCTCGGCCTCGATTCCCTGCTTGCGCAGCGCGTAGACTGTCAAATCCCTGATGTTGTCATCGTCCTCGACGTAATAGATCATGTTGAACCCCTTTGCGGCCGATATGACCGCATCTTAACCCTAAAGGCACCTGTAAAAGACAGCGTCAGCCAAAACGCCCCGTCAAATAATCCGCGGTGCGCGGATCGGACGGATTCTTGAAGAGTTGCGCGGTGGGCGCGTGCTCCACCAGCTCACCCAGCAAAAAGAACGCAACCGAATCGGAAATACGCGCGGCCTGCTGCATGTTGTGCGTCACGACCACCAGCGTGCAGGTCTCCTTGAGCTCGCAGGCCAGCTGCTCCACCACCAACGTCGACACAGGGTCGAGTGCCGAGGTCGGCTCGTCCATCAGCAGAATGTCGGGCTGCACGGCAAGTGCGCGGGCGATGCACAGGCGCTGCTGCTGTCCACCCGAAAGACCCAGGCCTGACTCTTTGAGCTTGTCCTTGACCTCGTCCCACAGGGCAGCGCGACGCAGGGAGTCCTCGACCAGCTCATCGAGCACGGCGCGGTCGCGCACACCCATACCGCGAGGACCGTAGGCGACGTTGTCGTAGATGCTCATGGGAAATGGGTTGGGGCGTTGGAACACCATGCCCACGCGCTGGCGCAAACGGCAGATGTCGCAATCGCCCAGGATATCTTGACCATCGAGCGCAATCTTGCCCTCGATGCGGCAATCCTTGATGCCGTCGTTCATGCGGTTAAAGCAGCGCAGCAACGTGGACTTTCCGCAGCCCGAAGGCCCGATGAACGAAGTGATCTGCTTGTCGCGGATCTTGATATTCACGTCCTTGAGCGCATGGTGATCGCCATAGAACAGGTCGAGGCCCTCGACGTCGATGCGCGTCGGCGAGGCGGCAAGATCCTCTGCCGTGGGGCGAGTCGCATCCCCAACCTCGCGCTCATGCGCGGCCTCGGCCTGCGCTTCCATGAGTTCTTCAAGCTCCGTGGGCTCCACAGCCGCAGCAGCCGTCATACCGCACACCTCCATATCGATATCAATTCAGCAGTATCGATAGTAGGAATCGCGGCTCATACGCACGTGAGCACATTGTCAAGTGTTTGTAAGGGCACGCTAGCTATGCGGCGGGCAGCTCGATGGTGAATATCGTGTGTTCGGGCGTCGATTCACATGCAACGGTACCGCCGTGTGCCGCGATGATCTCCTTGGCAATAGCAAGGCCCAAACCGGCACCACCGCGATTGGTCGCACGCGCCGCATCCAGGCGATAGAACTTCTCAAAGATTACCTTGAGCTTAGCCGCAGGGATAGGATCGCCCTGATTGATAAAGCGCACGCGCACGCCACCATCGTCTTGGCGCCTGGCCTCAATCGTGATGGTCGAGCCCTCGTAGCTATAGGCGACGGCGTTTTTCATGATGTTGTTGAACACGCGGGCCATCTTGTCGCCATCCACGAGCACCGTCAGGTCCTCGCGAATATCAACTTGGGCTTCCTTATGCTGCTCGTTGAGGATGGGATAGAACTCGTCAGCCACCTGAGCCAGCAGCAACCCCAGATCAACATAGCCGCGCGTGAGCACGATATCGTGGAAGTCAAAGCGCGTGATATCGAAGAACTCCTCGATGAGCGCATCGAGCCGGTGCGCCTTGTCGAGTGCCACGCCCGTAAAGCGCGCACGTTGCTCAACCGGCAGCTCAGGAGCCTCTTGCAGCAGCGAAAGATAGCCCACCACACTGGCAAGCGGGGTGCGTAGGTCATGTGCCAAGTACGTGACCAAATCGTCCTTGCGATGCGACTCGTCACGCAGAGCTTGCTGCACCTTGCGCTCACGGTCACGCACGCGGTTAAGGGCGCCCTCGACCTCCAAGAAGTCGCCGTCGATGTTATCCCAGGTGTCGGGGTGATCGATCAGGCGATCTTGAATACGAGCGGCCAGCACACAATCGGCATGCTGCTCGCCCTGCTCGTAGCCATGGTAGTACAGGGCGCGGCCGCAAAAGAACAGCACGCACACGGCAAGCGCCAGCACAAAGCCAAGCATGTTGAATACAAAGCCGGCATCGAACAGCACTGGCCCTTCGATGCCGCCGAGCGCCATGGCGCCAATCGCCAACGTCATGGCCCACGCGGCACCGCCAATCACCACGCAACGGCGCACGATTTCGAATCGATCGATCAGCAAAAAGCCGACAAGCAACACCGCTAAGACTCCGGCGATGTTGTCGATGCCAATCAGCAGCAGGCTCAGCAAAAAGAGCAGCACCGTCGCAAGCGCGCGGTTGTCGACGACTGCCCGTACGTATTCAAAGAGTCGATCGGGCACCTCGAATGCCTGCCTATCGTCTTTTGTCATATCCACTTCCCCACCATCAAAGGCGCTATTCGATTATGTAGCCGACGCCCCAGACGTTTTTGATAAAGCGCGGCTTTTGAGCGTCGTCGCCAATCTTTTCGCGCAGGTGGCGAATGTGCACCATCACCGTATTGTTGGAGCCGGGCATAAAATCCTCGTTCCACACCGCGCGGAACAGATCCTCCACGGCTACCACGCTGCCGCGATGCTCAACCAGATACAGCAAGATGGAATACTCGATGGGCGTGAGGCGCACCGGTGCACCGTCCACCGTTACGGAACGAGCATCGCGGTTGATCTCCAGGCCGTCGAGCTGGATGGTCGGCGACTCGGCCGCCTGCGAGCGGCTACCGTAGCTGGTGTAGCGGCGAAGCTGAGCGTGCACGCGCGCGATGAGCTCCAGCGGACGGAACGGCTTAACCACGTAATCGTCCGCGCCAAGCGAAAGGCCCTCGATCTTGTCTTGCTGGGCATCGCGCGCCGTCAGCATGATCACAGGATAGGTATGGCCGGAACTGATCGTACGCAGTAGCTCAAAGCCATCGATATCGGGCAGCATGACATCCAACAGTGCCAGATCGAACTCCTGCTCCAGGATTGCCTTGGCAGCATCGGCCCCGCTATAGGCAATCTGGACATCAAAGCCCTCTTTTGTAAGGTAGATACCAACCAAGTCGGCGATGGCCTTCTCGTCATCAACTACCAAAATGCGCTCGTTCATGCGTGCTCCTCTCGCGCTCCATTATGCCCGAGGGGACGCATGCCACACACAACAAGCGTTGGTGATTAAGTCGGCCTTAAGCACCCTTGTGCCCGTTCGGGCGCGGATGTGGGCCACGCACGCACGCGATGATCGCCGACGCCGGCAAACGATATACTCTAGTTCCAGAAGAGACCATCCCGTCGAAAGCGAAATCCGTGAAGTCCCTCACCTCTTTTGCAAAGCGCTCAGCCCAGCTTGCCGCCGGCTTTGTCTGCGCTATCGCCCTTGCCGCTGGCGTGCCCACCGTCGCCGGCGCCCAAGTACTCACGACCGACAATGTTTGCGGCAAAACCGCCGATGCGCGCGGCATCACGGCCGAAAACCTGCCCGATATCGATGCGACCAATGCCCTCGTCATGGGCAAAGACGGCACCGTCTACTATGCCCGCGGCGCCGATGAGCAGGTCAAGATTGCCTCGATCACCAAGGTCATGACCGCAATCCTAACCGTCGAGAATTGCAAGATGGACGAGAAGGTCACGGTGAGCAACGCCGCAGCCACCGTGGGCAATTCAACAGCCGGCCTACTCGAAGGCGACGAGCTCACCGTGAAGCAGGCACTGCGCGGCCTGATGATTCCCTCGGGCAACGACGCCGCCATCGTGCTCGCCGAATATGTGGGCAAGAAGATCGACCCTAAGACCAAAGACGCCGAGGCAACATTTGTGAAAGCCATGAACGAGCGCGCTAAGAAGCTCGGTTGCACCGGCACGCTTTTTGAAAACCCGCATGGTCTGGACTTTGATGAGTGGGCTGGCGATATGCACTCAACCGCACACGACGTAGCGCTGATGATGCAGGAGGCCATGAAAAACGACACGATCCGCGAGGTCGTAGCGAGCGAAGATTCCTGGATCGAGGTCACGGGCGCCGACGGCACCGACCATTCGCATTCCATGGACACGCATAACTATTTGCTAGGCCAAGATGGCAACATCGGTGGCAAGACCGGCACCACCGATGATGCAGGCTATTGCTTTACGGGTGCCTACAACCGCGATGGCGACGAGATCTACACCGTCGTTTTGAACTCCACCACCACCGACCAGCGCTTTACCGATACCGCAACCCTTGCCAATTGGTACTACGGTCACAAGGTGACGGTCGCAATCGCCAACACGCAGGAAAAGACCGCCAACGGCAACCCGCTTATGGCGCGCATTGGCCAAACCGACTGGACGGATAAGACGATCGACGCCACGCTCGCCGATCCTACGGCGCAAGCGACCGTGTTTTCCCTTGCCGGCGAGGTGACCGAAAAGGTTAGCTACGACGATCTTTCGGGCACGGTGCATGTGGGCGACAAGGTGGGCAGCGTTACGCTCAAGCAGGATGGCACCAAGATCGCCGTCATGGACCTGGTTGCCGACGAGGAAGGCGCAGGGCCGAATCCCATTGAGTGGCTACTCGTGAAGCTCGATCGCTTGGGCCGCCGCATCGACAACCGCCCGCTCACGGCAGAAAGCGAGACCGTCGCCAAGGCGCCCGAGGTGTAGTGCGCAAGAATAATAAGCCCACTGAAGGGAGGCGTCCGAAAGGATGCCTCTTTTTTTGAGGTTCGAATCCCCAGCCGCCATTCTTGATAATAAAAAGGGCCCCAAATGGGACCCTTCTTCAAGTTCATACTGGCGGAGAGCTGGGGATGTCCGGGCATGCTGCGCATGCCCTCCGGCTTCAAAGCCTGGCGGCTTTTCGCCCACGGGCTACAAACGCTTTCGCGTTTGCTTAACGCCCGTGCCCTCTCGGGTTCGAATCCCCAGCCTCCTTTCTCCGCACAAAAAAGGGCCCCAAATGGGACCCTTCTTTCAAGTCATACTGGCGGAGAGCTGGGGATTCGAACCCCAGATGCCCTTTTGGGGCATACTCGCTTAGCAGGCGAGCACCTTCGGCCTCTCGGTCAGCTCTCCGTAACAGCCGTTCTATAGTAACCAAACAGCCAAGGATGGGCAAGAGGAAATTTTCTAATTGCCTAGCAGCCTTTCCTTCTTGAAAGCTTCGCCTACCCCAGCGAGCGGTTGAGGGAGCCGAGCTCGTCGTTGCCCATGGTGCGCCACATTTGGAAGATACAACCGCGCGCCAGGAAAAAGAAGCCGTTATCGACCAGTTGCACAGCGGCATCTGCCAGCTGATTCGTCACGGCGGACACTGGCGGCAGCTCTAGTCCAGCCTTGTGGATGGTCTCGACCGCTTCCTCGAACGTCGGAGGCTCGCTGACGCCCATCTCGTTCATAAGGCCCTGCATTTCTTCCAGCGCGCTGCTGCCCGACTCCTCGCCGCGCGGCACCAGACGGTAACAAGCCAGCGCCAGGTCGAGCTGATCGCAATTCCAATAGGCAAACGCCAAGCGATAGAACAGGTAGCCGATTGCAGAACGATCGCTGGCAATACGTAGGCCGTGGCGCGCCACCTCGATAATCTCGTCAAAGCGCTCCAGACGCGCAAGCACGTTGATGAGCGCAAAGTGCGACTGCATGGACGAGCGCGCCAGATCGTAAAGATGGCGCACCTCGGGCAGTGCTCGTTCAAAGTCCTCCTGCTCGGCGTAAAAGCTGCAGATCTCGTGCTGGGCAAAGTACAGCGCATCGGGCGCACGAAGGATTCGCACAGAGCGGTCTTCTTCCAACACCGGTAGCACCATGCGCACCAGCTGGTTATCGCAAAACTGCGTTTGAACCGGACCTGTCGCCAAAAGCTCGGCGACGGCGCACTTGGCCTCCAACTCCTCGACAAGACGGGAAAAGCCTTCAAAAGCACCTGTACGGTCGACTTTTGCCTGCTCGCGCAATTCAACAACACGGGCCACGTATGGGTCGTCGTCCTCTTCCATGACCTCCAGCTCGTCAGCCGTATCGGCAAGCAGCAGATCGCGCAGCGCCGGCGGCAGCATGCGATGGTCATCACGCGGACGAGCATGAACCTCCGCCGGCTCAATCGTCTCCGGAGCGGTTGACTCATACGCCTCAAGCACACGCTTGCACGGCATATCGTCCATGTCCATGCTCTCAAGATCCTTGGCGACAGGCACGCAATCGGCCAGATAGGCCGCACGCCCAAAGAAATACGTTGCGACAACGCACTCGCCCTGCTCACTGTCGGGAGCAGCAATCTGCACATAGCAGCCTTGATTATCAACTTTATCCGAACACCTCCCACATTCATCCGCACATGTGCGGA
>CAUHCN010000041.1 GCA_959604825.1 uncultured Collinsella sp.
CCGCCGAGGTCATGGAGTCGCTGTCGCCGGCGCAAAACGTCGTCAAGATCGTGCTTGACGAGCTCACCGAGATGCTCGGCTCCACCGAGAGCAAGCTCGTCTTTAGCAACCGCATTCCCAATGTCATCATGCTCGTGGGACTGCAGGGCTCCGGTAAGACCACGGCTGCCGTAAAGCTTGCCTACCTGCTCAAGAAGCAGGGCCGCTCTCCGCTGCTCGCCGCGTGCGACGTCTACCGTCCCGCCGCTGCCGACCAGCTGGCCACGCTCGGTGGAGAGATCGGCGTTCCGGTCTTCCGCGGTGACGGCGCGCACCCGGTCGATATCGCCAAGGGCGCCATCCAGGAGGCCGTCGACCACCTGCGCGACGTGGTCATCGTCGATACCGCCGGTCGCCTGCAGATCGACGAGCAGATGATGCAGGAGGCCGTGGACATCAAGAAAGCCGTCAAGCCTGACCAGGTGCTGATGGTCGTCGATGCCATGACCGGCCAGGATATCGTCAACGTCGTCTCGACCTTTGCCGAGCGCACCGACTTTGACGGCGTGATCATCTCCAAGCTCGACGGTGACGCCCGTGGCGGTGGCGCACTTTCGGTGCGTCAGGTGACCGGCAAGCCCATCAAGTTCGTGAGCATGGGCGAGAAGCCCGATTCTCTTGAGCCGTTCTATCCCGATCGCATGGCCAAACGCATTCTGGGCATGGGCGACGTCGTCGGTATTATCGAGAAGGCCCAGGAGGCAGCCGATGCCGAGCAGCTTGAGGCTGCCGAGCGTATGCTGCGCGAGGGCTTCACCATGAACGATATGCTCGACCAGATGAAAGCCGTCAAGAAGATGGGCGGCATGAAGGGCATTCTGGGCATGCTCCCCGGTGGTCAGCGCGCACTCAACCAGATGGGCGGCAATCTGGACGAGGGCATCTTCGATAAGAACGAGGCCATCATCATGTCGATGACCAAGGAGGAGCGCCTGCGTCCCTCCATCATCAATGGTCAGCGTCGCGCCCGCATTGCCAAGGGAGCTGGCGTAACCCCCACCGAGGTCAACAGCCTTATGAAGCAGTGGGGCGAGATGAACAAGATGATGGGCCGCATGCGCACGATGGCTAATCAGGCACAGGCCGGCGGCAAAAAGGGCAAGAAGGGTAAGAAGGGCAAAAAGATGCGCATGCCCAATATTCCCGGCCTGGATGCCATGGGTTTGGGCGGCATGGGCGGTATGGGCGGCCTTGGTATGGGTGGCCCCAAGTCCGATATGGACCTGCTGCGCCAGATGGAAGCGCAGATGCGCAATAAAAAGTAACGGCTGGTTAGCCGAGTACAGCGAAGGCCGCCTGGATGGTATTCCAGGCGGCCTTCGCCGTTAGATCATCGTTTGTTGCACGCGTGGAAGCGCGCTGGTACCAGGGTGTTTGCCGTTAGTGGCAACCGCAGCCCTCATGGCCCTCGTGCTCGTGATGGCCGTGGCAGCCGCAGGACTCGCCATGCTCATGGGCGTGCTCGTGGTCATGGCCGTGGCAGCCGCACGTGGCCTCGCCGTTCTGTGCGAGCGTGCCGGCGATAAGGGCCTCGACGCAAGCGTCGCAGCTGCCTTGGGCACCCGCGTATACCGTGATGCCGGCTTGGGCAAGCGCGTTGATAGCGCCACCGCCGATGCCGCCGCAGATGAGCGTGTCCACGCCGCCGTTGGCGAGCAGGCCCGCAAGGGCACCGTGGCCGGTGCCGCCGGTGCCCACGACCTGCTCGCTGAGCACCTTGCCGTCCTGAATGTCGTAGATCTTGAACTGCTCGCTGCGGCCAAAGTGCATAAAGATGTTGCCGTTGTCATACGTGGTTGCCACTCTCATGGTGCCGATCTCCTTTGGTGGCCATACGGCCGTCGTTGTGGTGATGGGGGAGTACGCGATATTGCCGCCCTCGATGATGAGCGCCCGACCATTGACCAGCGCGTTTGCCACCTTGCGATGTGCGCGGCTGCAGATGGCCGCCACCGTGGCGCGCGCGATGCCCATGTGCTTTGCGACGGCCTCCTGATTGAGGCCTTCCAGGTCGCATAGCCGCAGGACCTCGAGTTCGTCGACCGTCATGTCGATGGCCTCTCCGCTGGCAAGGCCATCGGGGGTAAAACCGCGATATTCGGGGATGATCCCGACGCGGCGCAATTTTTCACGTCTTCCTGCCATACACTCTCCATATCTGACATATGTCAACAATAGAATAACGACCGTGCGGATTTACGCAAGGAATTTCTGGCATATGTCAGAAAATGAGGGCTTATGTTAGGGCTGTGGGGCCGCTTGCGCCTGGGCTACAATGAATCTCGCTTATAGGCGACTGACAGGAGGGTCAATGAGCAAGGCTGATCAACAGTTTGTAGCCATGTGCCGCGATATTCTGGACCATGGCACCACCACCGAGGGCCAAAAGGTCCGCCCGGTGTGGGAGGACGGCACCCCTGCCTATACCATTAAAAACTTTGGCGTCACGGCACGCTACGACCTGCGTGAGGAGTTTCCGGCGCTTACCCTGCGTCGTACGGCCCTCAAATCTGCCATGGATGAGATCCTATGGATCTATCAAAAGAAGTCCAATAACGTGCATGACCTCAACAGCCATATTTGGGATGAGTGGGCCGACGAGACCGGCTCCATCGGCAAGGCCTACGGGTATCAGATTGGGCAGAAGAGCCATTATGCCGAGGGTGACTTCGATCAGATGAACCGTGTGCTGTACGACCTCAAGAACACGCCGTACAGCCGCCGCATTATGACGAATACCTACGTGTTTAGCGACCTGTCCGAGATGCACCTGTATCCGTGCGCCTACAGCGTGACGTATAACGTGACGCAGCGCCCGCAGGATGATAAACCGACGCTCAACATGATTCTCAACCAGCGCAGCCAGGACATTTTGGCTGCGAACAACTGGAATGTGTGCCAGTACGCCATTTTGCTGATGATGGTCGCGCAGTCGGTCGATATGATTCCCGGCGAGTTGCTGCATGTGATTGCCGATGCCCACATTTACGACCGTCATGTCGATATCGTCCGCGAGCTTATCGAGCGTCCGCAGTTTGCCGCGCCTAAGGTAACGCTTAACCCCGATGTGCATGACTTCTATGCGTTTACGACCGACGACCTGATTGTCGAGGGCTATGAGCACGGCCCGCAGGTCAAGAACATCCCCATTGCGGTGTAGGTGACGCGCATGACGTGTAAGCTTTCTGCCATTGTCGCCGTGTGCGATGACTGGGGTATTGGGTGCGAGGGCGACATGGTGGTGTCCAATCGTGCCGACATGCGTCATTTTGTGGCGTGCACCAAAGGTTGCCCGGTTATTATGGGGCGCAAGACCCTGCTGAGTTTTCCCGGCGCACGACCGCTCAAGAACCGCCGCAATATCGTGCTCACGCGCGATGAGGACTTTGCTCCCGAGGGCGTCGACGTGGTGCATAGCATCGACGAAGCGCTCGCCGCGGTAGCCGATGAGCCCGTTGCGTGGGTGATTGGCGGCGGCGATGTCTATCGGCAGTTTTTGCCGTATTGCGTCGAGGCCGAGGTCACGCATGACCATTGCGTGCATGACGTGGATACGTACTTTCCCGATTTGGATGCCGATCCCGCGTGGGAGATTGCGTGGCGTGACGGTGTTGCCACGATTGCCTCGGGCGAGGGAGACGAGGGTGTCGATTATGAGTTCGTGACGTATCGTCGCGTTGAGGCGTAAATCGTCTGGCGTGAACGGTATCATCGGGTTGTTTGAATGCATGGGGCGGCGCTTAGCGTCGCCTCGTTTGGTATAGATGTGCTGTAAAGAAGGGTGCGGGCTGGCTGCTATGACTGATGCCGTTGAGGTGCTGCGAATCGATTCTCTCGAGGACGAGCGGCTCGATGCCTACGTGCGACTGACCGAGCGTGAGCTTCGCTGCGTGCTGGAGCCGCAGAAGGGCATTTTTATCGCCGAGAGTGCCAAGGTCATCGAGCGTGCGGTTCGCGCCGGATACGAGCCGGTGAGCTTTCTTTTGGGCGAGCGCTGGCTCGACCAGATGATGCCGCTGTTTGAGCGCCTGATTGTGCGCGAGGGCGCGGGTCCGGTCCCGGTGTTCGTTGCCTCCATGGAGCTTATGGAGCAGCTGACGGGCTTCAATGTGACGCGCGGTGCGCTCGCGGCATTCCGTCGTCCACGTCAGATTCCGGTAGCCGAGTTCTTGGGTGGCGTCGTCGATGCGGCGGGGGAGCGCCCGGTGCGCGTGTGCGTGCTCGAGGGCATTGTCGACCACACCAACGTCGGCGCGATTTTCCGCTCGGCGGCTGCGCTGAACGTCGATGGCATTTTGGTGAGCCCTACGTGCTGCGATCCGCTGTACCGTCGCTCGGCCCGCGTGAGCATGGGCACGGTGTTTCAGGTGCCCTGGACGCGCATTGGCAGCGAGGCGCGCGTATGGCCGCATGATGGGCTGGCGGCGCTGCACAATGCCGGCTTTTCGTGTGTCGCCATGGCGCTGACGGATGATTCGGCGTCGCTGGACGATCCCGCGCTCCAGGAGATTGACCGCCTGGCAATCTTTATGGGCACCGAGGGTGCTGGCTTGGGCGCCAAGACCATTGCAGGCTGCGACCGCGCCGTGCGTATTCCGATGGCGCATGGGGTCGATTCGCTCAACGTGGCCGCGGCAAGTGCTGTTGCCTTTTGGCAGCTGTGCTCGCATGTGAGCAACGAGTACCACTACCAGCCGGGGCTGTATCACTAGGCAGATAGTTAGCACCGGGCTCTGGTTCGGGGCGTTTCGGCCGACGTCGGTCGGTGCTAAGCTGGTATTGGCTTTGGTCTTAAATTGCCGTTTTGTTGTTTGACGTACGCTGGTGGGGAGGGCGTGTGGCTAAGAAATCTAC
Source organism: uncultured Collinsella sp. (assembly GCA_959604825.1). Classification (GTDB taxonomy): domain Bacteria; phylum Actinomycetota; class Coriobacteriia; order Coriobacteriales; family Coriobacteriaceae; genus Collinsella. The sequence goes on from CAUHCN010000041.1 coordinate 4,894, forward strand.
GGCTATCGATGTAACGCAGGGCGTTATTTGGCAGCAGCTACTGTCGCTGTGCGTCCCTATCTTTTTTAGTTCGTTCTTTCAGCAGGCATACACGCTTATCGGTACCTATATCGTCGGTCAGTTTGGCGGCAAGCTCGCGCTGGGTGGCATTCAGGCCACGATGGTGCTTACGGAGCTCTGCATCGGCTTTTGTGTCGGCGTCGGTGCCGGCTGCGCGGTCATTACGGGCCAGTTTTTTGGCCAGCACGATGACGAGCGCCTGAGCCGATCGGTCCATACGGCTATGACGCTCGCGCTGGTGGGCGGCATTGTCATTTCCATTCTGGGCATGGTGTTTGTCGAGCCGATGCTTGTGTTGATGAATACACCGCATGAGCTGCTGGCCGAGGGTGTGGCCTATGCCCGTTGCTACTTTGCCGCCATGTTTGCGGCGCTGCTGCTCAATATGGGGACGGCGCTGTTGCGCGCCGTGGGCGACACGCGCGGTCCGGCGGTTATTATTGCATCCGGCTGCTTCGTCAATGTGGCATTCGACATTCTCTTTGTCGCCGTGCTGCACATGGAAGCGCTGGGCTGCGGCATCGCGGTCGTGCTGACTATCTGCACCAATGCCTCGATGATTCTGGTTCGTATGATGCGCGCTCCGGGTGCGTGGCGGTTGTCGCTATCCAAGCTCGGTATCGATCGCGGCATTTGCAAGAGCATGCTTTCGTGTGGTCTTCCGCTGGGCGTTCAGTCTGCGGCGTATTCGATCTCCAACGTTTTGATTCAGGTGTCGGTCAACTCGTTTGGTGCCGACGTTACGACGGCATGGGGTCTCTCGGGGCGTCTCGATGGCATCATCTGGATGGTGACTGAGGCTCTTGGCGTATCCATTACCACGTTCTCGGCGCAGAACTTTGGCGCGCGTAATTACGACCGCATGCGCAAGGGCTATCACACATCACTGGTGCTGTCGTTTGTGCTCATCGGCGGCTTGTCCGCTGCGCTGCTGGTGTTCTCGGGTCCGCTCTCGCGTCTGTTTATCGACGACGCCTCGATTTCGGGCTACACCACGACCATCATCCATTTCATTGCGCCGTTCTACGCAATTTTCTCGATTATCGAGAATGCGTCGGGCTCCATCCGCGGCGCCGGCGTAAGCTTCCAGCCCATGGTCCTCACCATCTTTGGCACCGTCGTCCTGAGGGTGATCTGGGTGTTTGCGATTATGCCCTTTGATCCGTCGCTCGAGCACCTGCTGCTGGTCTATCCCGTAACCTGGCTCATCACGGCCACGATGTTCACCATCTACCACCACAGCGGCAACTGGCTAGGCCGCGCCACCGCCTAGTCGTTGGGGACGTTCTTAAACGACTAGTCATTGGGGACGTTCTTAAACGTCTAGTCGTTTGGGACACTCTTTGCGACACGAATTTCGGGTTTTCATCCAGTTTGTCTTGCGTGCCCTTGTAAACTGTCAAAACGGGCTCAGCAAACTGAATCGTCCGCGCCTATCAGATGTTGCCCGGTGGGTTAGTGATGGGAGGGCGATATGCCAAGAACAGGTCGAGCCGTTTCGCTAACGGGCTATAACCACATTATCGCGCGTGGTAATGGCGGCATCTGCATCTTCGAAGACGATGAAGATCGCTATCGGATGCTCACGTTGTTCGAGGACAAGCTTGTCGGTAATGGTATTGGCGTTACGGCGTGGTGCCTCATGTCGAACCACTTTCATCTCATGGTTGATGACCCTCGTGGGAGAATTTCATCATGCATGAGTGGCATTCTTACCATATGTTAAGTATTTCAATCGCAAAACTGACCGTGTTGGTCATTTGTTTCAGGATCGGTTTAAGAACATTCCAGTTGAGAATGATATTCAGGCAATTGCGCTCGCTGATTACATCCATATGAATCCCGTTAAAGCGGGTGTTTCGGCTGTCGATAACTATCGCTGGTCCAGTTATCGGGCTTATGCTTATGGATACGATGCGTTTGGGTTTTGCGATCCTGGCATTGTGTTGGATCTCGTGGGCGGATCTCTTGAGTATCGGCATTATCTTGAAGGGCGACTAGAGAGCGCTCCTTATGATGCCGAGCCCCGTGCTCGTGTTCTCGACGATGAGGTGCTCAAAATCGCGAAGGAGATTGCTTTTCCTGTTTCTCTTTCCGACATTAAGGCGATGACTCCAGCCGAGCGCAGGCCCGTTCTTTGCAAAATGCGTAAAGCGGGCCTTACGGTCAATCAAATCGTGAGAGCCGTTGGGCTGGGTCGAGCAACGATTGCAAATTGCACGAGCGGTTGGCGTGATTTCTAGGTCGAGGCTGGTTGCCCTTTATCAATAAAGACTGTCCCCAACGGCTAGTCGTTTAAGAACGTCCCCAATGACTAGTATTCGATGCCTTGGCGGGCTAGGAGGCCTTCGTCGAAGTAGTGTTTGACGGGGCGCATTTCGGTTACTAGGTCCGCGAGATCGGCCAGTGGCAGCAAGCCGCGGCCGGTGAGCACGAGCTCTGTGGTGGTCGGTTTCATTGCGATCAACGCTTCGACATCTTCGCGCGTCACAAAGCCTCGGCGCATGGCTTCTCCCAGCTCATCCAAGATCAGCATGTCTACCTGGCTAATCTGCTCGCGTGCGAGCTCCATGATCTGCGCGGCGCAAGCCTCGGGCGTGTCGCGATCGGCCTGCACAATGCGCAGTCCCAGGCGCGGCGCGGCATCGTGTTCGGCGCAGTGCAGCTTCTTGGCAAACTGCAGCATGAGTACGTTGAGACCATAACCTGTGGCACGCAAAGCCAGCCCCAAGGCGGCCGTGGTTTTGCCCTTTCCGTCGCCCGTGTAGATCTGAACCTTGCCGACTTCCAGTGATGCCATCTCTGTCCTTTCGTGCCCGGCGTCGGTTTATCGTCGCTCGGGTTGGGTATTCTAGAAACCATTATCAACCCCAGTAGATGGAGTTCAAGCAGATGGAGATGGATGACAACAAACGTAGACGGAATATGATCCTCTACGTGCTCATCGCCTTCGTCGTCTACCTCGTGCTCTCGACCGTTCTGTTCCCCAACATCGGTCACACGCAGCAGATTACGAAGACCGATTACTCGACGTTTGTCAAAGCGCTCGATAAGAAGAGCGTCAACAAGGTCGAGTACAACACGGACGATTACACGATTTATTACACCAAGAAGGGCGAGGACGAGAACATCGCCTACAAGACGACCGGTGTGCCGAATGATGCGGGTTTTACCGATCGCGTGCTTGAATCCGGTGCGTCCCTGGAATCGGTCGTTCCCGACAAGAGCTCGGGCCTGATGACCTACTACCTGATCACGCTCATTCTTCCCATGGCGATTTTCTTCCTGATTGGCTGGTGGCTCAACCGCCGCATGAAGAAGGCTATGGGCGATGACGGCCCGTCGATGAACTTTGGCGGCGGTGGTTTTGGCGGCGGCGGATTGGGCAAGTCCGGCGCGCGCGTGATCGCCTCCAAGGACGTGGGCGTGACCTTTAAGGACGTCGCCGGCCAGGAAGAGGCCAAGGAGTCCCTCAAGGAGGTCGTCGACTTTCTGGAGAAGCCGCAGCGCTACGAGGAGATCGGCGCCAAGCTGCCGCGCGGCGCTCTTCTTGTGGGCCCTCCGGGCACTGGTAAGACCCTGCTTGCCAAGGCTGTGGCCGGCGAAGCTGGTGTTCCGTTCTTTAGTATTTCTGGTTCTGAGTTCGTCGAGATGTTTGTCGGCCGTGGCGCTGCCAAGGTGCGCGATCTGTTTAAGCAGGCCAAGGAAAAGGCCCCGTGTATCGTCTTTATCGATGAGATCGATACCATCGGTAAGAAGCGCGATGGCGGCGGCTTTAGCGGCAACGACGAGCGCGAGCAAACGCTCAACCAGCTGCTGACCGAGATGGACGGCTTTGATAACCATAAGGGTATCGTCGTCCTCGCTGCAACGAACCGTCCTGACAGCCTTGACCCGGCCCTGCTACGTCCCGGCCGCTTTGACCGCCGCATTCCCGTTGAGCTGCCCGATCTGACCGGCCGCAAGAACATCCTTGAGCTCCATGCCAAGAGCGTTAAGACGCAGCCGCCGATCGACCTGACTGCGATCGCCCGCGCGACGCCCGGCGCCTCTGGTGCCGACCTGGCCAATATCATCAACGAGGGTGCCCTGCGCGCCGTCCGCGAGGGTCGCAAGCGCGCGACGCAGGATGATTTTGAGGAGTCGGTGGAAGTCGTCATTGCCGGACAGCAGCGTAAATCCACGGTGCTGTCCGACCACGAGAAGCAGGTCGTTTCCTATCACGAGATCGGCCATGCCATCGTCGCCGCCCGCCAGAAGGGCTCCGCCCCGGTCACCAAGATCACCATCGTGCCGCGCACGAGCGGCGCTCTGGGCTACACCATGCAGGTCGAGGAGGACGAGCGCTTCCTGACGACGCGCCAGGAGGTCTTGGACAAGCTCGCCGTCTACTGCGGCGGCCGTGCGGCCGAGGAGCTCATCTTTGGCGAGATGACGACCGGTGCCGCCAACGATATCGAGCAGGCCACCAAGCTCGCCCGCAACATGGTGACACGCTTTGGTATGTCCGACGAGTTTGGCATGATGGCGCTCGGTACCGTGCAGAACGCGTATCTCAATCAGGACACGTCGCTCACCTGCGCACCCGGTACGGCCGAGCGTGTGGACGCGATTGTCGCTAAGTTGATCGAGGACGCGCACGATCGCGCCCTGCAGATCCTCAAGGAGAACAAGTTCAAGCTCCATGAGCTGGCTCGTTATCTGTACAAGAAGGAGACCATCACGGGTGAGGAGTTCATGAACCTCCTCACGCGCGAGAATCCGTTGATGCCCAAGCAACAGTAAAGCCGCGGCCGAGCCAGTAGACGCCGACGCCCCATTTGAGTAGCTTTCTCAAATGGGGCGATTTGTGTGGGGAGAGTTGTATATGAAGATCGTGGTAAGTGCCTGTTTGATGGGTGAAAGCTGTAAGTATAACGGGCTCGACAATTACCATCGCGAGCTGGTCGAGGCTTGCGAGCGCACGGGGACCGAGGTACTCCTCGTATGTCCCGAGGTTTTTGGCGGCCTTCCCACGCCGCGCAAGCCATCCGAGATTGCGAACGGCGAGGTCCGCACCTGCGAGGGCGTCTCGGTCGATCGCGAGTTTCGTCTGGGCGCCCAGCGTGCGCTCGATATGTGCGAGCAGGCGGGCGGGCCGTCCGAGATCGTTGCGTGCATTTTGCAGGACCGCAGCCCCTCGTGCGGTACGGGTCACGTCTACGATGGCACCTTTAGCGGTACGCTCACCGCGGGCAACGGCGTTTTCGTCGACCTGCTGCTGCGCCATGGGTACCGCGTGATTCCCGCAAGCGAATTCGATCCCAGCATGCTGGAACATTGTCCATAGCACTCGAACCCAACACTTCCTCACGGGTGACCGTTTTGGCATCATCCGTGAAGTTGATATTGAGTACGACCCGGTCATCAAGGACGTAGACCGAGTTGACAGGCGCCGCACCCAGGCAGCCCCTCCCCGCGGCCCTCGCGCAGGAACGCGTACACGGTCCTCTCGTCTCTTGCGCCCCCCCCGGAACTGTCCACATCAGTGTAGCCAATCCAGTCCGCCAAGGGCTGCAGCCCGGACAACGCGGCGATGGAGGGCTTCTTCGGCCTGCTCAAGAAGGAGTTCTGGCATGGCAGGGACTGGTCGGACTGGACCTCGCCCGCTTCATCGAGGAGCTCGGGGGCTGGATCGGCCGATACAATACGGAGAGGCGCAGCGATGCGCTCGGTGGCCGCACGCCGGCCGAGTTCCGCTCCGCGCTGGGAAGGGCCGCGTAACGGTCCAAGAAATCGTCCGCAGTTCCCATTCCTGCCCCTTTGGGACAGCTTTTTGTTGGGGCGTGCCTGCCCCAACCCCTGCTAGGAACGAGTGCAGCAAACTGGAATTTTCAAATTAGTCTTTGCAAATTACCTTTGAACCTTCACCATCAATTACAATTCCCTGACGGTTGTTAATTGGGCATA
>CAUHCN010000042.1 GCA_959604825.1 uncultured Collinsella sp.
GCGCAACGCGTTGCGCTGAGTCCTGAGGCTGTTGCAATGAAAATGAGAATCAAGGCGTTTAGGGAGTTGGATATACTAAATCTCAGTCAATTTGTTTTAAATACTTTCAAGATGATATGTTTCTAACCAAGCAACAGTACTCATATTTGCCATTTTTTGCCCACCGGGTTTATTTGAGGGCAACCCCCGCGTCTCCAACCCGCCTCATAGCCGCTAAAACCCATCCAGCAACAGCTGTCGCACATTTTGGCAGAAAGCGAACGCCGCTCACGGAGCTGCACCCCACTATCACCGAACCAAAATGAGAGCCGGGCATCCAAAAAACAAAATAGCGTACCCTCTTTCCAATGAGCCCTGACAAGAACGGCATCTACATGAGCAACGTCACATATCAATACGCCCTCATCGGGGACAAGTTATTCCAATTCGAGAGAACAGTCGCTCACGTATCGGAACCGTACAGTCAAATCGTTATCTGCAGCAGCGGTCCAGACATCCGTTATACAACGCTGGAAGAATGGGAGAAAGCTGGCACATCTTTCGATAGACGGGCGCAGGTCGAGGGTATCGTCACCAGTGCGAGCCCAGCGCGCGACAAACTCGAGCTCTTCCGCAATCTCTTTTCTGGCCGCAAAGATGTCTACGCTCATGGGTACCGCAGAAAAGACGGAGGAATCGGCTATACGCCCGCCTGCGCAAATGAGTGGAAGTCAGGCATTTGCCCCAAAGCAAGCCACCAGAAAGTCAAATGCACGGAATGCAGCAGCCGCGTCTTCCCCGAGTTGAGCGATGCCGCGATCATCGCCCATTTCAGAGGCAATGACGATAGGCTTCGAGACGTTATAGGCCAATATGTGCTCGATAAAGACAGTAACACGAAAGTCCTGGTCATCGATTTTGACGGAGCCGATTGGAAAGAAGCGACGAATGCCATTCGACATGTCGCAAAAAGCCACGGAATCGATGTCGCAGTCGAGCGATCGAGATCGGGCGACGGCGCACATGTCTGGTTTTTCTTCCTAGAGCTCGTCAGCGCAAAGACCGCACGAGATTTTGGAAGCGGCCTTATCACCGAAGCGGCGATACTGAACAAGACAATCACCTTCAAAGCATTTGACCGAATGCTGCCCGCGCAGTCCACCATTCCTGAGGGCGGCTTTGGAAATCTCATAGCGCTGCCTTTTCAAGGAAAAGCGCAGCGAAAAGGGAACAGCGTATTTGTTGACGAGCAATTTGAGCCCTTTCCCGATCAATGGCTTTACCTTTCGCAAATCCAGTTAATCCCGCGCGTGACGGTGCAAAATCTGATCGAGAGCATCGAAAATAGGTCACATGGAATAGCAGCTGTTGCGGCGGCAAACACCGGTGTGCCACATTCCCAGAGACTGCGAAAGCGGCTCCCGCTCACACCGCGGGACTTCCCGTCATCGCTGTCCGTCACGCAGGCCGATATGCTCTATATCCCCGAAAAATCTCTGAGTCCCGCAGCTCAAATGGAAGTCCGCAGGCTTGCAACATTTGCCAACCCAGAATTCTTCCGCGCACAATCTATGCATCAATCGGTATTCGGCAAACCGCGGTTCATAGACCTCAGCGAACTTAGAGATGGCTACGTCGCGATTCCCAGAGGCTGCAAGGTTCAACTTGAGCGGCTGCTTCAAGAAGCCGGCGTTTCTGCCCACTATTTAGACAAACGCAAGTCGAGCAATCCAATTGTGATGGCATTTAAAGGGACTCTTCGCCCTGAACAACAAATTGTCGCTGAACAGATGCTCGGCTATGAAGACGGGATCATGTCCGCACCGACGGGGTTCGGCAAAACCGTCATCGGAGCTTATCTTATTGCTGCCATTGGTCTTCCAACGCTCGTCATCGTTCCTAAAACTGCGCTCATTGCCCAATGGAAATCCCAACTCGAACGATTTCTCGACATCACGGACAACAGAGAGCCCGTCCGAACCCCAAAGGGACGAATCAGCAAAAGACAGCCTCCGCTCATTGGGCAAATCGGAGGAGGCAAGACCGCCATAAGCCGTCTCATCGACATTGCTTCATTCCAGTCGCTATCCGGCAAGGATCCCCAAACCGGCGAGTCATTAGCCAAGGAGTTTGTTCGCGATTACAGTCTCATCATCTGTGACGAATGCCACCATGCGGCCGCGCCACAGCTTGAGCTTGTCCTCAAGTCCGCTCCTGCCAAATATGTATATGGCCTTTCCGCAACGCCCGAGCGTTCGGACGGACTCACGCGGGCACTCTCGATGCTCTGCGGCCCGGTTCGCTATGTCGTCGATCCAAAAACGCAAGCAATCCAGCAGGGGATTCAGCGCATTGTTAGACCGCGTTTCACCGGAATTCGATTACCCACCTACGAACCAGGAGCATCCTTTAACCAAATTCTCGATCTCCTGTGTGTCCACGCCGCGAGAAACGAAGCAATTATCGAGGACGCCCTCGAGGCCGCATCAAACGGCCGGCATCCGCTTGTGCTATCTAAAAGAAAAAAGCATGCCGAAGAGCTATGCAGGCTACTTCAAAGCCGTGGACACGAACCCATACTCTTAACCGGAGAAATCGACGCCAAAGAAAGAAAAGCAATACTGAAGAGTCTTCCCAGCTTTGAGCATGAGCATCGAATCATCGTCGCAACTGAAAGTCTTCTGGGCGAGGGCTTCGACCTGTCTTACCTTGACACTTTGCTCATTGCCACTCCAATATCTTGGGACGGCAGCATAACGCAGCAGGCAGGTAGGCTACACAGAAGCCACGAGGGCAAACAGCGGGTTGAGATATTCGACTATGTTGACCTGTCGATACCCATGTTCGCGCGCATGTACCAAAAGAGGCTCAAGACCTACGCCAAGCTGGGATATAAAGTCTTTGCGGCAAACGACAACAGACAGGACGATCGAAATATCCTCGTTAGGTCGGCAAGAGCCGTGGAGGCTTTAGCGAATGACATCGAGAACGCATCGAAAAGCATTTTTATTGCCGCACCCTACGCGTCCGCCGCATGCCTTGAAAAGCTCGCCGCTGCACTCGCGGATGCCGCTACCCGTGGAATTGCCCTTGAGATTTCTATTGCTTCAACTCCACGCGATGACGTGAAAGCGATTTTTGCCGAGATGAACGTCAACTATCTCATCAAAGCCGAAGGACGCCTGTGCGCATCAGTGATTGACGAGGAAACTGTCTGGTACGGAGCTATTCCGTTGCTGGCTTTCCCAAAGAAAGAAGACTGCAGCATTCGTTTCAAAAGCAGCGAAGTCGCAGCCGAGCTTTTGAGCGAAATTCAGCGAAAAGTGGAACCGGAGGCCGCGGCGACGAACGGGGTACCCCCAGCAGTTGCGGTTAAATAGGGACTGTTTTTGACTTATTAGCCGTCAATCAATCCCTATTCCACCGCAACTTAGAAATCGGCAATCAGCCCTGCGGGCCCTGGAACAGCTCCTCATGCGAGCCCATTCTGACCAGCCGGATCACAGGATTAGTCTTATGCGGTAAGTAGAGAACGACCACGTCGACCAAGCCATCGGATAGGTGGAAATCGATGTGGCCGTTGTAGTTTCCGCCCGGGTTTGAAAGCTCATGGGCGCCATATTCCGCGGGAAGCAAGCCGTGAGCTGCAAGCTCTGCGACTGCCGCCTTAAACTCACTCTTTAGCTGCGGATGCATGCGCATCGTTCGTTTGTAGTCCGCCTTAAATTGAGCCTCGACTTTAATCTCGAACATCGCTATTCCTCATCGAGGAATGTCATAAGCTCATCAGCGTTGTTGAATGACGGGCTATCGTCCGGCAAAATCCCCAACTCATGAGCCTCGGCGATCACCATGGCACGCCTCGTCGCCTCGTTAGGCACCTCCGCCCTTCCTACAATCTCAAAAGGAATCTTTCGCTGATTTACAAGCTGCCGAACGGCAAGATTGAGATAGGAATTGAGGCTGAGGCCGACCGAATCCAAGAACTCAGTCGCCTGCTCCTTGAGCCCCTCTTCGATGCGAACCGTCGTAGGCTTAACCGTTGCAGTAGACATACGCGACCTCCTCGCCCTCGTCTTTTACGTCAGTATACCCAATATAAATGTCAACCTGACGTTAGATAGCATCAGATTGCCATGCATATTCATGTCGCTGTGGGCACGATTGCTCTACATCAACCCGCCGAGCGCAATGTCGACGGCCTCGTTGAAGTCGTCAGTAATGTGTACCAGATCCGGATCGAGCGGGCTGATCATACCGGCATCCATCACCGGGCCGTTGAGCCAGTCGAACAGGCCCTGCCAGTATTCGCTGCCCACCAAAACAAGCGGCATGCGCTTAACCTTGTGCGTCTGCACCAGCGTGAGTACCTCGAACATCTCGTCGAGCGTACCAAAACCTCCGGGAAACACGATGGCGCCCGAGCTGTATTTGACGAACATGGTCTTGCGCACAAAGAAGTAACGGAAGTCCATGCCGAGGTTCACGTATTTGTTGAGCCCCTGCTCGTGCGGAAGCTCGATACCCAGGCCGACCGACTTGCCGTTGGCGCTCGCCGCTCCCCTGTTGGCCGCCTCCATGATGCCGGGGCCGCCACCGGTGATGACCGCCACGCCACGTTGCGCGATCTTGCGCCCGACGGTACGCGCTGCTTTGTAGAGCGGATCAGTCTTGGGCGTGCGGGCGCTACCGAAGATGGTCACCGCAGGTCCGAGCTCGGCAAGCGCGCCAAAGCCGTCGACAAACTCGGCCTGAATGCGCAGTACGCGCCACGGATCGGCGTGCAGCCAGTCGGTCGACTCCTCGGGCGCCAGCAGATTGGCGTAGGTGTTGTCCTTAGGAATCATGGGGCCGCGCATGACCACGGGGCCGCGGCGGTACGTCTCGTCGTAGGCGGGCTCGGCCTCGACGTTCTCATTCTTAATCATGGGTACTCCTATCGAGAAAAAGAAAAGCGAGCGGGGTCGACGCCATGCGCCAAACACCCGCCCGAACATCAACTAGTCGGTATGGTACCCACGATGCATCATGCGCTTGCAAGGCATCGGTCAGCGGTCGCGGCTCTTAGTAATCCACCGCCGCAGGGCTGTTCATCCAGTCGCTCACGAACGCACCGTAGCGGCCCTCGATAATGGCCTGACGGGCACGCTGCATAAGGTTGAGCAGGTAGTAGATGTTGTGCATCGACAGCAGAATGCCGCCGAGCATCTCCTTCTGCGTGACCATGTGACGGATGAGCGCACGGCTGTAACCGCCCGTGCACACCGGGCAGGTGCAGGTGGGATCGATGGGACCGTCGTCGTGCGCAAAGCGAGCGTTGCGGAAGTTGAGGCGACCCTCGCTGGAGAATGCCGTGCCCATACGGCCGGTGCGCGTCGGCAGCACGCAGTCAAACATGTCGATGCCCACGCCAACGCCGCGCACGAGCGTGGTCGGGTTGCCGACACCCATCAGGTAGCGCGGCTTATGCTTGGGCATGTACTCGCTCACGAGCGGCGCCAGGGTCTCGAACATGGTCTCGTGATCCTCGCCCACCGAATAGCCACCGATACCATAGCCCGGGAAGTCGCCGCACTCCTCCAGATGGCGCAGCGAACGCAGGCGCAGATCCAGGTGCATGCCGCCCTGAACGATGCCAAAGAGCGCCTGGTCATCGCGGGTATGCGCCTTATAGCAGCGCTCGGCCCACATGCTCGACAGCTCAACGGCGCGCTCAACGTAGGCGCGCGTGGCGGGATAGCCCGGGCACTGGTCGAGCTGCATGCAAATGTCGGAACCGAGCTTCATGGCGATTTCCATGTTGTCCTCGGGCGTCCAAAACACGTGGCGGCCGTCGTAATCGTTGACGATAAAGCGCACGCCCTCATCGGTGAGCTTGACGGCATCGTTGTGGCTGAAGACCTGGAAACCGCCCGAGTCGGTGAGGATGGGGCCGTGCCAGTTCATGAACTTGTGCAGGCCGCCCAGCTCGGCGATGGTATCCTCGCCGGGACGCATGGACAGATGATAGGTATTGGCGAGCACGATCTGGGCGCCGAGCTTCTTGACAGTCTCGGTAGGAATGCCCTTGACGTTTGCCTTAGTGCCCACGGGCATAAAGATCGGCGTCTCGATGTCGCCGTGCGGGGTGTGCAGTACGCCGGCGCGCGCGTGCGTCGTCGGATCCTCGGTAATCGGGTCGAATTTAAAAAGGTTCTGGTCCATAAACTGGAACTCCTTGGTTGCGGTTCATACGCAAACCATTATACGGGCAACCCGCAAGAAGCACCGACTCGACAGAAACTGGCGCGAGGAGGATACGGCAGGGACACGGCAAGTGAGCGTGGATTTTTGGACGCTTACCGGATGAGCGTGGATAATCTCCCACTTTTGCCCAAAGCACAGCCCAAAAACGGGAGATTATCCACTTTCATTCTGCGGGCACTCATTTAAGTACGTCCCCGATGAGTGGAGCTATTTACCAGCCACGGCAACGCCGATATTTTGGCAACGCCGATGTTTTGACAACGTCAGCGAGCGGTCACCAGGGCGAACAAATTGGCATGAAAAGAGGGCGGCATTGACCTTCTGGTCATGCCGCCCTCTTTGAATGACAAGTTGTCGCCCTGGTGACCGCGCAGCGTCGACCCGTTACGCGGTTTGGTAAAACCGCGTAACCCTACGGACGCTGGCCCATGCCACCCTCGAGGGTGACGGTCTCGCCGTTCATATACTTAAAGTCGGGACCGCAGAGCTGAACGACAACGCGGCCGATTTCCTTCTCGACGTCGCCGTAGTGGCCTGCCGGCGGCATGTGGACGTTGGCCTTGAACGCCTCGGGATAGGCATCCTGGAAGTTCTCGAGCGCGGCGGTCCAAGCAAGCGGGCAAACGATATTGACGTTGATGCCGTCCTTGCCCCACTCGTTGGCGGCAACGCGAGTCAGACCACGGATGCCTTCCTTGGCGGCGGCATAGCTGCACTGGCCGTAGTTGCCAAACAGGCCGGCGCCCGAAGCAAAGTTGACCACGGAGCCCTTGGTCTCCTTCAGGTGCGGATAGGCCTTCTGCATGTACAGGTAGGTGGCATACAGGCCAGAGTAAATGGCCAGGTTAAACTGATCCATGGTGTGATCGGCAATGGTCACGCCCGAGGCGCTGGCCTGAGCGTTGTTGACGACGGCGTCGATGCGACCGAACTCCTCAATGGCCTTGTCGATGACGTTCTGGACGACAGCCTCGTTGTCCTGACCAGCCGAGACATCGGCCTGAACAGGCAGAACCTTGACACCGTACTCGGCCTCGAGGGATTCCTTGGCGGCCTCGAGCTTGGCGACGTTGCGGCCGGTGATGACGAGGTTTGCGCCCTCCTTGGCAAAAGCGATATCGATGCCGTAGCCGATGGAACCAGCGGAGCCGTCCTTAAGCGTGGCCTTGCCGCCGCCGGTAACGATCACGGTCTTACCAGTAAAAAGTCCCATACAAAGTCCTTTCAAATCGCGACGGGCCTGCCCGTCGACTGCGCGCATCCAACTTCACGCGCCAAAAGCTGAAATGCAACTTTAGCGGGTTCAAGCGAAAAATAAAGCCCATGGCAGGCGAACGGCGCAACGTCTTTCGGCGAAGGGAATGTCAAGTACAAACTGGATAAAGTGGCCGAGTTTTTGCTATCGACGCGAGCCATCGAACACGTTTTGAAACTTTGCTGCAGCGCGCGGGATGTCGGCGCGAGACTTTATCATAGGGTGACAAACAACGATGAGGAGCACATGCCTATGACAGACGAGCTGGACCCCCAGACTCAACAGCATATTGATAATTCCGCAGACACCATTGACGACTGCGATACTTCCACCAGAAGCGATGGCGGCATTGATGCCGCTGTCGAGGAGGCTCCTGCCGCCGCAGACGAGGCCGCAGACGCAAATGTCGCCGCAGAGCAAGACAAAGAAGAGCAGCTAGAGCAGCCGGACCCGAGCGATACTGAGCCCAAGGCTGAGAACGCTCCGCAAGCAGCAGGCCCCATCGAGGTGTCTTCGGAAGAAGAGCTCGACGCCGTCATGGACTCCATGATGGATGCCGTCAAAGCGATGAAAGACGCTGTCGCCGATGCCGATGTCGACGCCGAGGAAGAGGAAGCTGCCGAGGCCGCCTCGACGTTTGTGCCCGGCGAGACCCCGGTTGCCGACCAGGGCAGCACCATGCCCTCGTTCCTGCAACTCGAGCACCCCACGATCGGCACCGACGCGGTCGACCCACACGCAGCGGGCTTTTCCGTGATCGAAGGCGGCACCGGCAATATCGCCGCGCCGCAGGCTACCGATGCGGACGCTGCCGACACCGCTCGCCCGACCGCCCCGCACTCCCCCGCCGCGAGCCGCGATCTGGGGACCGCCGTCTCGAACACCGCGAACGCCGTGGGCACTTTTATCGCCCAGGGCGCGTCGGCCATGCGCGAGATGAACGCCGCCAAGAAGGCACTCGCCGATGCCCGCGCCCACCTGTCCGAGCTTGAGCAGCGCATCGCCGACCAGGCAGAGGAGCTCGAGACGCGCCAGGACATCGCAGGCCGCTACGATCAGATCATCGCCGACCAGCGCCAGGCAATCGCCACGGCACAAAAGACCGCTGCGGCCGCCGAGATTGACCGCGACGCCCATGCCGCCAAAGCGACTGAGCTCAAGGGCCAGCTCGAGCAAATGAAGGCAGAGGACGATGCGACCGAGCTCCGCCTGAAGGCTGCACTCGACGCCGTGGAAGCCCGCGAGGCGAGTTCGCGCGAGACCGGCAACCGCCTGGTTCGTCGCCTTGAGGATTCCAAGCGCATCCGCGACAAAGTGAAGGCTGAGCGCGATACCGGTGTCGCCGCCGCACGACAAACTGCCGATGCTACGCGCGCACAGCTCGAGACCTTGCGTCGCGAGTATGCCGAGCTGCAGCGCAACCCTTCGGCAAATCCCGCCAATTACACCGTGCGCACCAGCGAGCTGTCTATGCAAATCTCCGACGCTGCCGACGCCCTCCGCAAGGCCGAGGAAGACATTCCGCGCGTGACCGCCGATCTTGAGCATTCACTTGCCGCCGCCGAGCAGGCCGTCGAGCAGGCTCAAGCCCCTATCGCCGACGCAAAACGCGCGCACCAAGCCGTGACGACCGAAGCCGATGCCGCGCGCGACGAGTTGCAGACGGCGAAGACTGCCGCCGCGACTCGTCAGCGCGAACTGCGCGAGAAGATCGCCGCGGAGGACAAGGCACGCCGCGACCAGGAGCAGACCATCGCCAACGCCCAAGCAGATGCCGCACATGCACAGTCGATCATCGAACAGGCGACCGAGGTGCACGACCACCCAGAGATCACTGAGTCGCTTGCAGGATCCTTGGCCCGAGACAAAGCCGAACACGCCGAAACCGAGCGCGAAGTGGCCCAGCTCGAGGCTACCGAGGATGACGTACGAGAGCGCACCCGCGACTCACGCATCAAATTCACCGGCGCCATCGTCTGCATTGTCGCCGTAGTCCTCGTGATCATCCTCATCTGGCTGTTCGCGAGCAAGTAAACCACTCCCCAACGACCACAAGGAGTGTCCCCAAGTGCCGGCACAAAAGGAACGTCCCCAAGTGCCACATTGACAGCCAAGGCAACGCCGATGTTTTGGCACCGACAGACACTATGACCCAATCCGAGGGCACTAAAAAGATAGGAGCCCCCGCT
>CAUHCN010000043.1 GCA_959604825.1 uncultured Collinsella sp.
TCAATCGTAGCCCGAGACGGTCCCGGGCTGACAATTTCGACTGTAATGGACGTTCTTAAACGACTAGTTAGGCGAGGGGCGTGGATTCCCATTCGCCGGTGGGGTGGGGGATATCGAAGGCCCGGTAGCCGCAGTCGTAGGCGTGGGCCTGGGCCTCGCGGATGTTCCAGCAGATGTCGCAGGCGCGGTGCGCGTCCGAGCCAAAGGTGATGGGCACCTCGGCATGGGCGAAGCGGCGCAACAGCCCGGTCGCGGGGTAGTAATCGTCGAGCCCCTTGCGCGGTGCGGCGGTCGAGACCTCAACGCGGCGACCCGTATCGTGGGCGCATTCGGCCATCTGCTTCCAAAACGGCGCGGGGTCAAAGTCGGGTGCAAAGCCTTCCTTCGAAAAGCGCATGACCAGGTCGGGATGGGCCATCGCGTCAAAGTTGAGTGAGCTTTCGCAAGCACGGCACCAGTCGTCGACGTAGCACTCCCACACGCCGCGCACGCCTAAGTTTTCCCAAACATGCAGGTTGGTATCGTCGTCGATCCAGCCACAAAGCGAATCGGGCGTATCGGGACGAGTGACGCTCTCCGTTCCCGCCGTGCCCGCGGCGCCGGCCATGATATCGCCCGGGTCGCCAATCCAATGCACGCTGCCCAAGCGCACCACGGCGCCCCGGGACCAGCGCTCAACCAAGGGTTCGCAGCCCTCGTACCAATCGCATTCAAAGCCATAGATAAGCTCGAGCTCCGGCGCGATTTGCGCGGCAAGCCTGCGGGCGTCCTCAAAGGCCAGACGATGTGCCGGCAAGTCGCCCTCGACGACCTGCACCTCGCAGTTAGCATCCATACTGGCAGGCAGGGCGAGGTGGTCGGTCGAGACCATGACGCGGCAGCCTGCCGCAGCAGCGGCACGGACGTTGTCATCAAACGAGGCATGGCCGTCCGAAAACGAGGTGTGGGTGTGACAATCGACCAGCGGGCAAGCGGACATGGCGGCTCCTTTGCGTCAAGCGAATCCGCTTCATTGTAATGGCGCAGCCTCGGCGCGGCGGGAACGCCGGGGGTCGAAATCGATTGGAAAGGCGGTACGGCCTCGCTTGCTCTCAAAACATGTACGTCAGCCTCCAAAAGTTGCAAAAAATGACATGTTTGGAGGCTGACGTACACGTTTAGATAGGGGCGAGGGCGGCGACGGACGAAAGTCACGCCTGCGCCACGTCCGATGTGCTAGCGTTTGGGTGAACAAAACGAGCCCGCGCGGAAAGGATCCGGACCGTATGCAATGCGATAGCACATCCCCGCTGTCTCGCGAGACCGATGCGCCCGAAACTATCGTCAAGCTGGAGTGCGACATCGATGACGCGTCGCCCGAGGTGCTCGCCTACGCCGCTGACCGCCTGCGCGAGGCCGGCGCCCGCGAGGTGCACTGGCTGTCCCTCTACTGCAAAAAGGGCCGCCCCGGATGGCAGTTGCAGGTGATCTGCTCGCACGAGGATATCGAGCGCCTACAGACGATTATCTTTTTGGAGACCACGACCAACGCCGTTCGTCGCCAGGTGATGGAACGCGTCTGCCTGCCGCGTCGTTTTGAGCAGGTCGCGACGCCTTGGGGCGAAGTGGCCGTCAAGGTGGCCACCCTGCCCGACGGCAGTGAGCGTGCGGCGCCCGAGTACGAGGACTGCGCCCGTCTTGCCCGCGAGCATAACGTGCCGCTCCAGCGCGTGATGCAGACGGCACAAGCCTCGGCACTGCGATTTGAATAGCGCGGCCGGCGACATCTCGCGCCCGGCCACATCAGCCCCACCCGAAAGGACCACCATGAAATACCTCATCGCTTCCGACATTCACGGCTCGGCATACTGGACCGAGCGTCTGGTCGCCGCAATCGAATCCGAGCAGCCCGACCGCATCGTGCTGCTGGGCGACCTGCTCTACCACGGCCCGCGCAACGACCTGCCGCGCGACTACGCCCCCAAGCGCGTGATTCCGCTGCTCAACGCCCTGGCCGACCGCATCATCGCCGTCCGCGGCAACTGCGACGCCGAGGTCGACCAGATGGTGCTCGACTTTCCCGTCATGGCGGACTACGCCACGCTGTTCGATGAGGCCGGCCGTGAACTGTTCCTGACGCACGGCCACGTCTTTGGCGCCGGCATGCACAACAGCGTCGACCACGTGCCCGCGCTGCCCGAGGGCTCCGCGCTCGTCTACGGCCACACGCATATCAAGGTTAACGAGGCAAGCGAGGCACGCCCGGGCCTATGGCTCTTCAACCCCGGCAGCGTGAGCATCCCCAAGGACGGCACGCACAGCTACGGCATCTACGAGGGCGGCGCGTTCCGTCACGTGATCCTGGAGGAGAAATAATCATGGCGCAGCACATGGCTCGGCAAAATGCCGAGGGCTCGCGCGATCTGTCCACGCTGGTCGACGTGTCGGCCGAGCTGCAGCATTTGGTGCAGACTATCTGGCGTCTGCGTCAGCCCGATGGCTGCCCGTGGGACCGCGAGCAGACGCACCGCAGCATTGGCAAGAACATGATCGAGGAAGCCTACGAGGCGCTCGATTGCATCGAGGCGGACGACGTGGCGCATCTGCGCGAGGAGCTGGGCGACGTGCTCATGCAGGTGGTACTGCATGCGCAGATTGCGGCGGACGCCGGCGAGTTTACACTTGCCGATGTGGCACGCGATATCGACGCCAAGCTCATCCGTCGTCATCCGCACGTGTTTGGCGATGCGGACGCCGAGAGCTCCGATGAGGTGCTCAAGATCTGGGACGAGGTTAAGCTTGCCGAGAAGGCTGCAAAGGACAAGGCCGTGGCAGCGGGCGAGGCTGCGCCCGAGGGCCTGCTCGACGGCGTGCCCACGCATCTGCCGGCGCTGATGCAGGCTCAGAAGGTGTCGCGCAAGGCGGCTGCCGTGGGCTTTGAGTGGGAGACAGTCCAGGACGTGTGGGACGAGGTCGCCGAGGAGCGCGCCGAGTTTGAGGCCGAGACTCCCGGCTCGCCCGAGCGCGAGATGGAGTTTGGCGACCTGCTCTTTGCTCTGGTCAACGTTGCGCGCAAGGAGGGAATCGACGCCGAGAGCGCCCTGCGTGCCAGCACGGCAAAGTTCCGCCGCCGCTGGGCCGCGATGGAGCAGATGGCGGCCGACGCCCACGTGGATCTGGCCGAGCTTTCGACCCACGGCCTCAATGACCTCTGGGATGCCGCAAAGGCAGAGGAGTAAGACTGCGGGGGCGACGGGACGGACTTTCTCATCGCCCCCATTATTTTTCAAAAAGATTGTATCCCTTGGCTAACTTAGGGCATAATGCAAAAAGTGCGACAAGGCTAACTTATGAACCTGCGCGCCGCTGCAGCGTGCAAGCCGCGTCGCCAAGCATTCAACCCGTTTCCAAGTGAGAGGGAGACAACATGAGCGATATTTTGGACGTCTACGGTCGTGAGGTGCTCGACAGCCGCGGCAACCCTACCGTCGAGGTCGAGGTCGTGCTCGAGGACGGCAGCTTCGGTCGCGCGATGGTGCCTTCGGGCGCTTCGACCGGTGCTTTCGAAGCTTGCGAGCTGCGCGACGGCGACAAGGGTCGCTACCTGGGCAAGGGCGTTTCGCAAGCCGTCGAGCACGTCAACAACGAGTGCGCCAACGCCGTCGTGGGCCTCGATGCCTTCGATCAGCGCGCCGTCGATGCCGCACTAATCGTCGCCGACGGTACGCCCAACAAAACCAAGCTCGGCGCCAACGCCATTCTGGGCGTATCGCTGGCCGTTGCCCGCGCTGCGGCAGAGTCGGCGGGCCTGTCGCTGTACCAGTACCTGGGCGGCGTCAACGCTCACCTGCTGCCCACGCCTATGATGAATATCCTCAACGGCGGCGTGCATGCCGACAACAACGTTGACTTCCAGGAGTTCATGATCATGCCGGTGGGCGCTCCGAGCTTTGCCGAGGGCCTGCGTTGGTGCGCCGAGGTCTACCACACCCTCAAGGGCGTGCTGCACGAGACCGGCCTGGGCGGCGGCGTGGGAGACGAGGGCGGCTTCGCGCCCAACCTCAAGACCAATGCCGAGCCGTTCGAGTACATCACCAAGGCCGTCGAGAAGGCTGGCTTTAAGCCCGGCGTCGACTTCATGTACGCCATGGATCCGGCCTCGACCGAGTTCTACAACGCCGAGACCGGCATGTACGAGCTCAAGGGCGAGGGCGTGGAGTACACGAGCGCCCAGATGGTTGATTACTGGGAGAAGCTCGTCGACACCTATCCCATCATCTCCATCGAGGACGGCATGGCCGAGGAGGACTGGGACGGCTGGGTCGAGCTTACCCGCCGCATTGGCAACAAGGTGCAGCTGGTGGGCGACGACCTGTTCGTCACTAACACCGAGCGCCTCAAGAAGGGCATCGAGCTGGGTGCCGCCAACGCGATCCTGGTCAAGGTCAACCAGATCGGCACGCTCACCGAGTCGCTCGAGGCCATCGAGACTGCCAAGGAGGCCGGCTACGCTTGCATCGTGAGCCACCGTTCCGGTGAGACCGAGGACTCCACGATCGCCGACCTGGTCGTGGGTGTTAACGCCGGCCAGATCAAGTCGGGCGCCCCGTGCCGCAGCGACCGTATCGCCAAGTACAACCAGCTCATCCGCATCGAGGACGAGCTTGAGGGTAGCGCGCGCTACGCCGGCAAGTCTGCGTTCTACAACATTCGCTAGGCAGCGGCGTGTGCGGGGGCGGGGCTGACTCGGATTCGCCTCGCTTCCGCCGGGCACTGTTGAGCACCATTGGGCGCTGGGCCATACGGCTCAGCGCCTTTTTTATGTCGAGCAAAGGCTGGCGAAAGCGGTGCGGGCGCTCGTGCTATAACTAAAAGACTTAGCGCAAACAAACCTCAACCGCACAAGGCGCACATGGATCAGATTTACGACAACAGGTATTATTCCGCCGGTTCGCGCGAGCCGTCGCCTCGCCGCGCACCTACCGTGCAGCTCGGCGGGTCCGACTACGCCGGTGTCGATCGCCGCGCACAGCGTCCGGCAAGTGCCTCACATCCCCGTGCTCAAATGAATACGTCGACGGGCCGCCCGCCACGCTCGGCGCCCCCGACGCATGCTTCGCGTACGCAGCACCCCTCGGCTCAAACGCACGAAAAGTCGACCAGGCCCTCGAGCCGTCTTTCGGGCTCGGACTTCATGCACTACGCCAACGACAATGCGGTGGTCAAGGCGATCTACGACTTTACCCATGGACCCCAGCGCGGGCTGTTTATTGGCATTGTCGTCGTCCTGGTGCTCGTGAGCCTGTACTTTCCCGTGCGCGACCTCTACGTTGCCAAACGCTCGAACGATATCTTGGCCAAGCAGGTCGAGATTCGCCAGCAGTACAACGACGAGCTGCAGAAAAGCGTCGACAAGCTGCTCTCGGAGGAGGGTATCAAGGACGCGGCGTCCGAGGACCTGGGCCTGGTGATGCCCGGCGCGAAGAAGATTGACGTGCTAGGCTTGGACGACGATTCGGACTCGTCGTCGAGCAAAAAGTCCTCAAACGCCAAGAAGGCCAGCGAAGTTGCCAAGGAAATCGAAGACGTCGGTAAGGACGCGCCGTGGTACATCCAGGCGCTCGACATGCTGTTTGGGTTTAACGGTGTCGAGGGCCAGACGGTCGTGTCCAACGGCAAATAGCGCCCGGAGGGGAGCCTGCAATGGCAGATTGCAAACGCTATAAGGTAGCCGCGATCGACCTGGGAACAGTGTCGTCGCGACTGGTGTTAGCGCAGGTCGAGGCCGGGGCGATCGTGGAATCGTCCAAGCATACCGAGATCACCGACTTGGGCGAGGGCGTGGACGCGACGGGCCGCTTTTGCGAGGCGGCCGTCGAGCGTGTGCTCGCCGCGTGTCGCATGTTTGTGGACGAGGCGCATGCCTTTGGGGCCGTGTGCATCTGCACCACGTGCACGAGTGCCGCGCGCGATGCGTCCAATGCCGCCCTGCTGCTGGACGGCCTGCGCGAGCTGGGGCTCGAACCGCAGGTGATTCCGGGCGAGGTCGAGGCACGCCTGACGTTTTTTGGCGTGGCGCACGACTTTGCCGGCGAGCGCATTATTGTTGCCGATTCGGGTGGCGGATCCACGGAGCTCGCGACGGGCGTCTATGCGCCGGAGCGTGGCGTCTTTGCGCTAGAAGGGACGCGCTCGCTGGACATCGGTTGTCGCCGCGTGACGGAGCGGTTCTTCTCGGCGCTGCCGCCTGCGGACGGCGAGCTTGCTGCCGCTGCCGCGTGGGCAGGTGAGCAGTTCGCCGCCTATTTTGAAGGCCTGCCCAGCGACTTTGAGCGCGCCGAACGCCTGGTCGCCGTGGGCGGCACGGTGACTACGCTGGTGGCTCTGGTCCACGAGCTGGAGCCGTATGATTCGAGCTTCGTGCACCTGCGCGAGCTTTCGCTGGAGCAGGTCTCGGCCGCTATCGAGCGCATGTCCACGCTGGACGCGGACAGCATCGCCGCGCTACCGGGTGTGCAGCCCAAACGCGCGGGCGTGATCTTGGCTGGCGCCGTGGTAATCCGCGAGCTCATGCGAGCCGGCGGCTACGACACGCTCACCGTAAGCGAGAACAGCCTCCTCGCCGGCATGGCCGCCGCCATCAACGAGGTTCTCGACGGCGCGACTCCCACCATCGCCTGGACCCCGAGCCTGAGCGCCCTTTAACCATCCCCTCATAAGTTGCGGTGAAATGCGGACTAAAATCGCCCTTTCGGGCCCCAACCAGTCCCTATTCCACCGCAACTCAACAGCCGGCACCTAGGGACGTTTTTTCTGCCGGCACCTGGGGACAGTCCTTGCTGAGCGCCTCCGCAGCCTTTATGCCAGTTTGTCGATTTGCCCAATTTCCCAAAGCGGAATATTGACGAGCGTGTCCTCGTCTCTATATGCCGCCAGAGAGCTCCTCACGCAACGCTCGAGTTTGAATTTTTCGCAGGCTATTTTCAGACTCTTCGCTTTAAGGTTCTCTGCCGCCTTGACCTCAAGCGGAAGCACGGTTCCCGCATGGTCGATGGCAAAGTCGGTTTCGGCATTGCCAGAGGTAGAGGACCAATACACGGGAGTTTTGTCTTGGAGCAAAAGCTCCTGCGCGACGTATTGTTCGGTCAGCGAACCTTTGAACTCGGTAAAAACAGCGGATCCGTTAAGAACGATGGCCGGAGAGAGACCGGAGAGCGCTCCGAGGATGCCGGTGTCGATGCAGAACAGTTTGAAGCCCGAGAGGTCTTCGTAGCTCGAGAGCGGTGCCTTTAGAGCGGAAACACGTGGCACCTTATGAACGATTCCGTAGTCCGTGAGCCACTGGAGGCTTTCCTCAAAATCGCGTGCGCGCGCTCCAGGGCGAAGGGCGCCATAGACAAACTTCTTGTTCTCCTTGGCAAGCTGGCCGGGAAGGGATTTCCAAACCAACCTCATGCGCTCGACGATGCGGGCGGGTGCATGTTTGCCAAAATCGGATTCGTAAGCCTCGATGATTTGCTGCTGAAGCCTTCGGGCTTCAATGAAGTCGCGTGTCTCGGCGAAAGCGGAGACAACTTCGGGCATACCACCGACAACAAGGTATTCCTTGAGCAAGTGCACGAGCTTTTCGGTGACGTTTGCTAGAAGGTTCATGTCTGCGGCAAGGATGGCGTCGGCGAGCGGGTTGCCGTCGACGGCGCGAACGAACTCGGCAAACCCCATGGGACGCATGGTGAGCTGGTCGATTTTGCCGACGGGAAATGACTCGTTTTCGCGTCGGAGCGCGAGGCCCATATAGGAACCGGCTGCTACGATGTGGTATTCTGGTGCAAGCTCGTTGAAGTACTTGAGCGAGGTGATCCCGCGTGGCGCCTCTTGGATCTCGTCGAAGATGATGAGCGTGTCTGTCGGCGTTACGGTTTGGCCACGTAGGAGCTCTATCTGGGAGATGATGCGCTTGGGGTCGAGGTCCCCATCGAACAGCGAGCGTGTGCTCGGCTCGAGCATAAAGTCAAAACGAATGACGCTTCGATACTGCTGGCTTGCGAATTCGTTAAGAAGCCAAGTCTTTCCTGTCTGGCGGGCTCCCTTAAGCAAGAGAGGTTTGCGATTCGCCCTTGATTTCCAAGCGATAAGTTCACTCATAAGCTGTCGTTGCATATTGCCTCCCAACCCTCTCGGCTAGTATAAGACCATTTGGGCGTTTCCATCGGAAAATGTGCGAGACAACCACGTTTTTCCATCGGAAAATGTGCGATACAACCACGTTTTTTCATCGAAAAATGTGGGAGTGCCAATCTGAGTTGCGGTGAAAAAGTTCTTAAATGAGCTGGTAACCAGTCAAAAGGGGGTGCGGACGATTTCTTGGACCGCGCCTAGGCGTATCCAAGCTTCCT
>CAUHCN010000044.1 GCA_959604825.1 uncultured Collinsella sp.
CGAGCGGGGGCTCCTATCTTTTTAGTGCCCTCGGATTGGGTCATAGTGTCTGTCGTTGCCAAAACATCGGCGTTGCCTTGGTCCGGACTAGTCGTTGGGTAGTCATTGGGGACGTTCTTAAACGACTAGTCAAACAAGAACGTCCCCAATGACTACCCACAAAGCGAGAGTGGATCTCGTCATTTTGCGGCACTTGGGGACGTTCCTTTTCTGCCGGCAGTTAGGGACACTCCCTGTACAAAAACCGCCCCGTCCTCTGTAGAGGACGGGGCGGTTTGTCTTTTAGGCTTGAGCGGCCAGGCTTATGCAAAGCGGGCGACGAGCTCCTGGAGCACGTCGGTCATCTTGACGAGCGAACTGACCGGGACGAACTCGTTGACGCCGTGGTAGCAATAGCCGCCGGTGGAAAGGTTGGGGCAGGGCAGACCGCGGAACGACAGCTGAGCGCCGTCGGTGCCGCCACGAATCGGCAGCACTTGGGGCTCAACGCCGCAGGCAAGGTAGGCTTCCTTGGCAACATCAATAAGCTCGGGATAGTCACGAACGATCTCGGCCATATTTCGATACTGCTGCTTAATCTCGACCGTCACGCGCTCCTCACCCAGACGCTGGTTGAGCATCGAGGCGGCGGCATCAATAAGGTCGAGTTTCTGCTGGAACTTGGCGGCATCGTGATCACGGACGATATAGCGCGCCGTGGCGTGATCGACGGTCGCAGATACACCCTCAAGGTGATAAAAGCCCTCGTAGCCTTCCGTATACTCCGGGCGCTGCACGTAGGGGAGCAACGCGTTGAAGTCGCAGAACAGATTGCCTGCGTTGACCATACGGCCCTTGGCGTCGCCCGGGTGGATGGACTGGCCCTCAAAGCGGATGGTCGCCTCGGCGGCGTTAAAGCACTCCCACTCCAGCTCGCCGATGGGGCCGCCGTCGACCGTGTAGGCGTACTTGCAGCCAAAGGTATCGATATCCAACAGCTCGGCTCCGTGACCGATCTCCTCGTCAGGGCAGAAGCAAATGCCGAGTGCGGGATGGGGCAGAGAGGGGTCCTGAGCGATACGCGCGACAAGCGACATGATCTCGGCGACGCCTGCCTTGTCGTCCGCGCCCAGCAGCGTGGTGCCATCGCTGCAGACCAGGTCCTCACCCGCGAGGTCGTTCAGGGCGGGAAGCTTGGCGGTACTCATGGCAACGGGCTTACCGTCAACCGTGCCGCAGACCAGGTCGCCGCCTTCGTAGTGTACGATGTGCGGCTTCACGCCGGCGCCCGGTGCAACTTCGGTGGTGTCGAGATGGGCGATCAGGCCAAGGGCGGGCTTGTCCTCAGCGCCCGCACTTGCGGGGATATGCGCGCAGACATAGGCATGCTCGGTCACGTGGACATCTTCCGCACCAAGCTCGCGCAGCTCTTCAGCCAGCACGTTGGCAAGGTCAAACTGAACGACGCTCGAGGGTACCTGGTCGCAGTTTGCATCCTCGGACTGCGTGTTGATCTGGACGTAGCGCAAAAAGCGCTCGAGGACATCGGGGTTCGTGGTGGTGTTTTCCATAAAGACCGCTCCAATCTTGGTCGTCGTGTGCAACAAGAACTCTAGCACGGTATGCCACGGCATACCGCGACGCTTGGATGGGGTAGAATCAGCCATTGAATGCAGAAGGGACGGAAGATCATGGATACGACAAATAGCTCGCGCGAACTACATCTGACGGTGGCGAACGAAGACTACTTGGAGTGCATGGTTCGCATTGAAAGCGAAGAGGGGGAAACCAACGGCGTGCGATCGGTCGACATCGCGCAGCGCCTTGGCGTCTCCAAGGCATCGGTCAATAAAGCGGTTTCGGCGCTCAAGGCATCCGAGCTTGTCGAGCAATCGCACTACGGCAAGGTAGTCCTGACCGATCGCGGCCGCGAGGTTGGCACGGCTATCTGGTACCGTCATCGCCTCGTCCGCACGTTTTTGGTTCAGGAGCTCGGTGTCGAATTTGAGCGAGCCGATTCCGAGGCCTGCATGATGGAGCATGCGCTATCCGAGGACACGATGAACCGCTGGCTCGCCTATCTCGAAAAGCAGGGAATCAGCGTCGAGGAATAGCGGGATATATATGGATACGAGTTATTACAACCGCTTTGGTGCCGAGGAACTTACGCGCCGCTTGTCGAGCGAGACCTTGTTGGCGCAGGGCCCCATGGGCAGTGTTCTGTTGAGTGAGTACGACGCCGCCGATATTCCACCGGCGTTTTGGAATCTGGCAGAGCCGCAGACCGTTTCTCGTATCCATCGCTTGTATGTCGCCGCCGGCGCGCAGGTACTCATTACCAATACCTTTCAGGCATCAAGCTATGCCCTCAAGCACGACCAGATTGCGCCGTCCGTGGCGGAGGTCAATCGCGGGGCCGTCGACGATGCCCGCCAGGCGCACCCTCAGCTGCTGCTGGGCTCGATGGGTCCGATCGGTATTGAGTGGTTTGCCGAGGACTCGGCCGAGTTTCGTGAGATCCGAGGCATTGCGCGCGAACAGGCGCACGCCTTGCTCAATGCTGGTGTTGACGGTCTGCTGATCGAGACGGTGACGTCTATCCGTAATTTGCAGCCCATGCTTGCCGGCGCCCGAGATGCCGCCGACGGCATGCCTGTTCTGGTGAGTTTTGTCGTTGACGATAAGGGCGACCTGTTGGGCGATGGCCTCAACATCGAGGCGGCCGTTTTGTACGCCGAAAAACACGGCGCAAACTCGGTTGGTGTTAATTGCTGTTCGCTTGCGGCCGCGAACGCGGCGGTGCCCAGGATGGTTGCATCGGCGACTACTCCCGTCACGGTGCGTCCCAACGTGGGCGATCCGGTCCAGACTCAGGATGGCCCCGTATGGCACGAGAACCCCGAAGCTTTCGCGCGCGCATGCATCGAATGGAGACATGCCGGTGCCGCAATGGTGGGCAGTTGCTGTGGAACCACGGCAATCACTACGGCAGCGATGGCCGAGGCGCTCGATATATAAAGGGCAAAACCGCTCCATACGGGGCGGTTTTTTTATTGCCTGCATGTCCTCGGCAGCATTTGCCCAAATGGTGAATGCTGGTGCCGGCAGGTTGCCGAGCGTGTATCGCGGGTATACCTCATGCGTACCATGATCCAAACACTGTGAGGTGTCTGCGCGTGTGCGCGATAATTCATTTTGGAACTGACGGTTGGCGCGCTCGCGTCGATGAGGACTTCACTGCCGATAACGTTGCCCGTATCGCCGATGCCGTCGGCGAGTTGTGGCAAAAGACCAATCCGGGCAAAACGGTATATATAGGGTTCGACACTCGGCCCCTGGCGCGCGAGTTCGCTGAGCTTGCGGCGGGTGTGCTAGCAGCGCACGGGCTAGACGCCGTGCTCGCTTCGCGACCTGTTCCGACCCCTGCCCTTACGTGGGCGGCGGCTTATGACGGTGAGGCGTGCGGCGCGCTCATGGTGACGGGGTCCCATCATCCGCAGGGTTATCTGTGTCTCAAGATTCGCATGGGTGACGGCTCGACCGCCAACCAGGATGTCATCGAAGAGCTCGAAGAGACCATGGCTCCCGAGCCAATGGGGATCGAGGGGCAATATCGCACCGCGGATATCATTCCTGACTATATGCAAGCGGTGGCATCGTTTGTCGATGCCGAAGCCATCCGCGCCGCGCACCTGCGCGTGGTTGTTGACCCCATGGGCGGCGCAGCCCAGGGCTATCTAGCCGACTTGCTGCGCGAGCTTGGCGTTGAGGTGCACGAGATTCACGCCGGGCAGGCGCCTGACCAAGAAGATATCTGCCCCGACCCCGTTGAGCCGTGGGTGGACGCTTGCGAGCATACGGTTATCGAGGACGGAGCTTGCGCTGGCCTGGTGACCGACGGCGACGCCGACCGTATCGGCGCGGTTGACGAGCGCGGCAGATATATACATCCGCATCAGATCATGGCGCTCGTTTTGGGCGACTTGGTTCAATTTCGTAATTTGGAGGGACGCGTCGTCGTCAATCTTTCGTGCTCGACGCTCGTGCGTCGCATTGCCGAGGCGCTTGGCTGCCGCGTGACCGTCAAACCAGTCGGTTTCAAATATATAGCGGCAGAGATGAAGAAGGGTGGCGTCCTCATAGGCGGCGAGGAAGCCGGTGGTATCGGCATCGCCGCGCATATGCCCGAGCGCGATGGAATCCTCGCCTGTCTGATTCTGTGTGAGCTTATGGCAAAGACGGACGCGCCTTTGGGCGTTCTGGTCGACCAACTCGAGGACAGTTTTGGTAAGACGAGTTACGGTCGACGCGATTTGCGCCTTGAGGCCGAAGATGCCGAAACGTTACGAACCCTGCTGCCGGGCGTAAACCCCAAGTCGATTTGTGGCAAGGTGCCGCAAAACGTTAGTCATATGGATGGCTTGCGTTTAGCATTCGAGGATGACACGTGGCTGCTGGTCCGTCCTAGCGGGACCGAACCAGTGGTGCGCGTCTACGCCGAGGGGTTCTCGGTGGAAGAACGTGATGAGTTGCTCGATGCTGGCTGTGCTTTAGCTAGGGGAACGTATCCGCTTTAACCATGAGACTGCCTTATATAAAGAGATGCTCGGTGAGCGGTAGTTAACGGCTGGCAAACGTTAGTCGGATCCCAAATTGTGTAGGAAATGTGTACACCCAGATTCCCGCCCACGGCGCCCCTCCGGTCTGGCAATATATCTCCTTGCCGCGCGGCCCGGTCGGACCGGACCAGCCGCCAGGCGTGCACCTTGAGAACCGGATACTGCGAGGATGGACACATTCAGTGTCGCATCCGGGCAGACATCGAACCATTTGAAATGGTCTAACTTGGATT